>NZ_JBKORJ010000038.1:0-100407 GCF_047314585.1 Shewanella sp. BJSY2023SW005 | reverse complement strand
CTACTGCTTGAGCTTGGTATCAGTGACGATGCCTGGATAACTTCCGCCAAGGAGTTTCGCCGTCAGTACAGTGGCATGAGTGGCCGATGGGATGCAATGTGTGCCATGAAGGCCAAATATGGCGGTAAATGGTGCCGGGGTAAGCAACAAAGCCAAGCAATACATCCCCATTAACCTTAACCCCTTGGTGATTTTGCATAAGCAGGCTTAAGCCTGCCGTTGGCCTGCCTGGCAATCGTAGTTTTTGTATGAAGCATGCAGATTACTCGCCTCAGAGAGCCTACTTCCCCAAATACGTCGTTATTTATCAGAGACTGCCGCCCTGCAACGTGCTTCCTTGCGGCTCAGAAAGTGTTTTGGATGTCCTGTATGTTTTGTTGCAGCTCGTAAAGTGTTTAGGATGTCCTGTATGTTTGGTATGTTTGTAAAGTGTTTAGGATGTCCTGTATGTTTGTCTAAATTATCTCTGTTAATCAAACATGCAATATTTTGGCTATACCTTGTTTTATTTGTTTTAAATTCATTTGTTAATTAAACCATGTTGGCACAGCAGCAATATGTATGGGTCTATAGTTTTTCCCGCACCTGTGAAAAACGTCAAATCAAATTTGGCTCGACTCAACATAATATAAATTGTGTTAGCGCTAGTGGATTCAGTCAGAGGGGCAAGAACCACTGGGAACTCTCGCCCAGCGATTTCCCAGATATTTACAAATAAAATATCGCTTGCATACTCCAAGTTCTCATCATTGCATATGGTGAAATTTTCCCCTTGTAGTAGCGTTTTGAATCGCTGAAGGCTCGACGAATTCTCATAAAAAATAACTAAAGGAAATGAACTGGAAAACGTCTCCTTAATGTAATCAATTCGGGCCTTTACCAAGTGAACAAAGTCTTCTTCCGCTGATATAAGTCTTAAGCTTGGCTTATTAAAGCCAATTTGATCCTCGAAATAATCTGACTTTATATCTTCAATGCCTCGCCCAAGTATAAGCTGACGATAATTATAACTGACGTTCCCTAGTTCATAGGTTTGTCTGAAGTTATGCCTAAGTTGATAAATATTCAGGTTATCGTTTTTAGTAAAAGTATTTTCAATTGCAAGGTTGTCCCACAAACCAATACCATCAGGGTTTTCAGTTTGAGACTCATCTCCAGCCAAAATACTGTTTTGCGTGCAAAGCCTTATTAACTCAATATCAACTGATGAAACATCCTGAGCTTCATCAACAATAATTGTGTGGAATGGATAATTTCCGAAAAGATTTTTATTGAAGTAAAGTCTTAATATTTCCGCTTCATTTCGATCTCTTGTGGTTTTTACAACAGCTTTAACGAATACCTCTTTGATACTCTCAAGTTCCTTGACTAAAGACTGTTCTGCCAAATGAATCTGCTCATCGAAACGTAACTTAAATTTTTCTATAACTTCCTGATGCCTGTTTTTATATTTACTAAGTTGCTCTCGAATATTAGCCTCGTCACCTAATGACAAAGCGGATTCATTACTTGTTGCATTAAAACCAATTCTTTTGCCCAACCTTCTTAACAAGGACTTTTCGTTTTTCTTAATTATGGCTCTGGTAAGTTTTTCTTTTTCAATAGCTGTATTTTTTCTAAGCTCAGCCTGCTTGTCAGCAATACTTTTTGAATTAACTTTTTTACTTTCTCTTACTTCTTCGGCTTTTTCTAGAAAACTCTTAGCAGCAGAAATAAAGGATGTGTCATTTTTCGTAACCTCACACATTTGATCCCAATAGTTTTGGTTAAGTTGATAACCTAAAGCAAAAAGAGTTTTCGTATCAAAAACGAAATTGAGAATGTCGGAAGCGTTAACAGCTAATTTATTAAGAAAAGATAATTCATCAACGCCCACGCTTGGTGTATTTGAATAGTTTCTTGCGATAAAATCACCAACTGGCAATATAGAAATATCGAAAATATCAATTGCAGCTAATAACTCTTTGAATCGAGGCACCACTTTAGAGTTTTTCACAATCACTTGTATTCTTGTAGGATTTATCTTTTCTTGAACCTCTAGTAACTTGATTTTTTGTAGTACAGTAGTTGATTTACCAGTACCCGCAGGCCCATCTATAATGTAGTCGCCATCGCCATAAATAGCTTTACCTTGCGCTCCTGTTGGTATTATTTCCTTCATTTTCATGAAGTTTTCAGCGTCAACCTTTTCGGAGCTTTCTTCTTCAATATTCTTGCCCTCTAGCTCTGCGAGCGCACTTTTAAAGTATGCTTTACCCTCACCAGAGACATACTTAACATCTCTTAAATCGTCTTTCAAGGGAGTGAAACTACCTATTACACTTGCAATACCCAACGCTGGGCTTTCTTGTCCTAGTTCAAAACCAAGAAACGCTTTTGCTCTAGCATCTGACCAAGAAAAAAGTCTATAGTTCCCAAAATGATTCTTGCCCGTATTAGGTATACCACTTTCATAGAAAAATGATTTGGTTAGATAAATACTGGTTTCATCAAATTTTATTTTATGAAATACAGGCGTATCACTTTTTTGTGAAAAGGTTTCAAAATCTACGGCTAATTCTTTTTTCATTTACAACACCTTGTGACCTTTCCCCGAGATTAGTACCAATCTCTTGATGAGATTTTCCAGCTTATGCTGCTTGCTTGGCATACGCAACAGGCGGCATATAGTTCAGTGAACTATGAGGGCGAACATGGTTGTAGTGTTCACGCCATAGCTCGATTTCGTATCACTGGCCAAACTTATTGATGAATAAGTTTGCCCCCTTTGATGACATCCACCAATGGATTCACGCCGTAGCTGTAGGCGAGTTCCGCTGGGGTTGAGATCCGCCACAGGCAGAAGTCGGCATCCATTCCCTGGCGCAGCATGCCTATGTGCTGTTCGCGGCCCAGAGCGCGGGCGGCGTTGCGGGTGACACCGGCCAAGGCCTCTTCCGGCGTCAGGCGGAACAGGGTGCAGCCCAGGTTGAGCATCAACAGGGTTGAGCAGATGGGAGAAGTCCCCGGGTTGAAGTCGCTGGCCAGCACCATGGGCACCTGATATTGGCGCAGCAAGGCTATCGGTGGCAGCTGGGTTTCCCGCAGGAAGTAAAAGGCGCCGGGCAACAAGGTGGCGCAGGTGCCGCTCTCGGCCAGAGCCTTGACCCCGGCTTCATCCAGATATTCGATATGATCCACAGACTTGGCCCCCAGACGAGCGGCCAGTATTGAGCCGCCCATGTTGGAGAGCTGCTCGGCGTGCAACTTGATATCCAGCCCTTTGGCCTTGGCGGCGCTGAGAATGGCTTCTGTCTGCTGCAGGTCGAAGGCGATATTTTCACAAAACACATCCACGGCATCGGCGAGATCTTCCGCCAATATCTGAGGCAGCATCTCCTCGATTACCAGTTGCACATATTCCTGCTCCCGGCCTTGATATTCTGGTGGGAAGGCGTGGGCGCCCAGGAAGGTGGTGACCACATCCACATGGTGGTGTTTGCCCAGCTCGCGGGCGACCCTGAGCAACTTGAGTTCGGTGGCGGTTTCCAGCCCGTAGCCCGATTTTATCTCCACCGTAGTAACCCCTTCTTTGGCCAGGGCGTTGAGGCGGCGGCGAGCCTCGTCGAACAGTTCGGCCTCGCTGGCCTCACGGCAGGCCTTAACCGTGCTGATAATGCCGCCACCGGCACGGGCGATTTCTTCATAGCTGGCGCCCTTGAGACGCAGCTCGAACTCGTTGGCGCGGTTACCGGCAAACACCAGATGGGTATGGGCATCTATCAACCCGGGGGTCAGCCAGCCGCCTTTGCCCTTGTAAACCGGAGTTGCCAGCACGTCGAAGGCAGGCAGTTCGCTGCGCTTGCCAATCCAGGCTATTTTGCCATCTTTTACTGCCAGGGCCGCGTCGGTGATGGCGCCATAAGCCTCTGATACAGAGGGGTCCATAGTGGCAATATTGATATCTATCCAAACCTGATCCCAGGACATGCTTGCTCCTTGTTGTTTGCCTTAAAGCCGGCCGCGGTGGCGGCAACTGCCGTGATTTTGTGAGCTAACTTGTATTTACTTGTATATACAAGCTAGGATTATAGCCGAGTTTTTCAGCAGATTGAAACCAACACAGAGTCGATTCGATGAGCACAGCCAAGTTCGCCCGCATTAAACAGTACATCTCAGACCGCATTGAGTCAGGCGAATGGGTGGAGCACTCCAGGGTGCCTTCCGAAAACCAACTGGCGGAGCTGTTTGAGTGCAGCCGGATGACGGCCAGACGGGCATTGACCGAGCTGGTGGACAACGGCGTGCTGGAGCGCAGTCAGGGGCTGGGTACCTTTGTGGCCGAGTTCAAGTCGCAGTCATCCATGTTGTCTATCCGTAATATCGCCGATGAGATCAAGGCCCGCGGCCATGGTTACAGCGTGCAGGTGTTGGAGCTGACCGCCATAGAGGCCCTGGCGCCTATCGCCATCGCCCTGGGGTTGGAGACCGGCAGCCGGGTGTTTTACTCGGTGCTGGTGCATTGTGAAGAGGGGTTGCCGCTACAGCTCGAAGAGCGCTTCGTGAATCCCCAGTTAATCCCCGACTATCTGCAGCAGGATTTCAATTTGCAGACCCCTCATGAATATCTGTCGCAGGTGGCGCCTTTGACCGAAGCACGCCACACCATAGAGGCGATAGTCGCCAATGAACAGATACGCGCCCGTTTGACGATTCCCGCCAGCGAGCCCTGTTTACAGATACTGCGCCGCACCTGGTCACGCCAGGGCGTGGTGAGTTTTGCCCGGCTGATCCATCCCGGCAGCCGCTTCCGTCTCGGAGGGCATTTGACCTTCAGAGGCGAACATAAACCTAAATAAAAACAACAAAATAAACCACAAGACAAGCAACAGAGGAATGGAAGTTTATGGATAAGAGACATGATCCGGCGCGCAAAATCATTGCGCCGACCGGCACCACTCTGAACTGTAAGAGCTGGCAGACCGAAGCGCCGCTCAGAATGCTGATGAACAACCTGCATCCGGATGTGGCCGAGCGCCCCGAGGATCTGGTGGTTTACGGCGGCATAGGCCGCGCCGCCCGCGATTGGCAGTGTTTCGACAAAATCGTCGAGGTGCTCAAGCGTCTGGAAGAGGATGAAACCTTGCTGGTGCAATCCGGCAAGCCGGTGGGAGTATTCAAGACCCATAGCGATGCCCCCAGGGTGCTGATCGCCAACTCCAACCTGGTACCCCACTGGGCCAACTGGGAACACTTCAACGAGTTGGACAAGCAAGGGTTGGCTATGTACGGCCAGATGACCGCCGGCTCCTGGATCTACATAGGCACCCAAGGCATAGTCCAGGGCACCTACGAAACCTTTGTGGCCGTGGCCAAGCAGCATTTCGATGGTGAAGCCAAGGGCCGCTGGATCCTGACCGGTGGCCTGGGCGGTATGGGCGGTGCCCAGCCTCTGGCCGGTACCATGGCCGGTTTCTCTGTGCTGGCCTGTGAAGTGGACGAGACCCGTATCGATTTTCGTCTGCGTACCCGTTATCTGGACAAGAAGGCCCATAGCCTGGACGAGGCACTGGCGATGCTGGAAGCCGCCAAGGCCGAGGGCAAGCCGGTTTCCGTCGGTTTGCTGGGCAATGTCGCCGATATCTTCAGTGAGCTGGTTGAGCGCGGCATTACTCCGGATGTAGTGACAGACCAAACTTCGGCGCACGATCCGCTGAATGGCTATCTGCCTCAGGGGTGGACGCTGGAGCAGGCCAAGGAGATGCGCCTCAAAGACGAGGCCGCTGTGGTCAAGGCCGCCAAGGCTTCCATGGCGGTGCAGGTTCAGGCCATGTTGGCGCTACAAAGCCGCGGCGCCGCGACCTTGGACTATGGCAATAACATCCGCCAGATGGCGTTTGACGAAGGCGTGGCCAACGCCTTCGATTTCCCCGGTTTTGTTCCCGCCTATATCAGACCGCTGTTCTGTGAAGGCATTGGCCCGTTCCGCTGGGCGGCGCTCAGTGGTGACCCTGAGGATATCTACAAGACAGATCAGAAGGTGAAAGAGCTGATCCCGGACGACCCACACCTGCACAACTGGCTGGATATGGCTCGTGAACGTATCGCCTTCCAGGGGCTGCCGGCCCGTATTTGCTGGGTTGGCCTCAAAGATCGCGCCCGTCTGGCGCTGGCCTTCAACGAAATGGTGAAAAACGGCGAGCTGTCGGCGCCTGTGGTCATAGGTCGAGATCATCTGGATTCTGGCTCTGTGGCCAGTCCCAACCGGGAAACCGAATCCATGCTCGACGGCTCGGATGCCGTCTCCGACTGGCCGCTGCTTAATGCGCTGCTCAATACTGCCGGTGGCGCCACCTGGGTGTCGCTGCACCATGGTGGGGGTGTCGGCATGGGCTTCAGTCAGCACTCTGGGGTTGTGATCCTCTGTGACGGCAGCGACGCTGCCGCCAAGCGGGTATCCCGGGTATTGTGGAACGATCCGGCCACGGGCGTGATGCGTCACGCCGATGCCGGCTATGAGATTGCCAAGCACTGTGCCAAAGAGCAGGGCCTGGATCTGCCTATGTTGGAGGACTGATGATGACCACTCAAATCACTCTGACACCGGGAAGCCTGACACTGTCTGAACTGCGCAGCATCAGCCGCGCGCCAACCCGGCTGCAATTGCATCCGGAATCGCTGGCAGCTATCAACAGCAGCGCCGCCGTGGTGCAAAAAGTCTTGGATGAGGGCCGAACGGTTTACGGCATCAACACCGGCTTTGGCCTGTTGGCCAACACCAAGATTGCCCCGGCGGACCTGGAACTGCTGCAGCGCTCTATCGTGTTGTCCCACGCCGCCGGTACCGGCCAATTGATGCGGGATGAAACCGTGCGGCTGATGATGGTGTTGAAGATCAACTCACTGTCCCGCGGTTTTTCCGGGATCCGTCTCGAGGTGATCAACTTCCTGATCGCCCTGGTCAATGCCGGTGTCTACCCTTGCGTACCCGAGAAGGGCTCAGTGGGCGCCTCGGGCGACTTGGCGCCGCTGTCGCACATGTGTCTGCCGATCATAGGCGAGGGCGAAGTGCGTTATCAGGGGCGCATCATGCCCGCCATCGAGGGCTTGAGTATCGCCGGTCTGAAACCGATTGAATTGGCTGCCAAAGAGGGCCTGGCCCTGCTCAACGGCACCCAGGCATCGACGGCGCTGGCGCTGGAAGGTTTGTTCCACGCCGAGGATCTGTTTGCCGCTGGCTCTGTGGTCGGCGCCATGAGTGTCGAGGCGGCCATGGGCAGTCGCAGCCCGTTCGACCCGAGAATTCATGCGGTGCGCGGTCAAAAGGGCCAGATAGACTCGGCGGCAGTATTCCGTCATCTGCTGGGGAGCGGCTCTGAGATTGCCGAGTCACACGCCAATTGTGAAAAGGTGCAGGACCCTTACTCCCTGCGCTGTCAGCCACAGGTGATGGGCGCTTGCCTGACGCAGATCCGTCAGGCGGCCGAAGTGCTGGAAATTGAAGCCAACGGCGTGACAGATAACCCGCTGGTGTTTGAAGATACCGGCGAGATCATCTCAGGCGGTAACTTCCATGCCGAACCCGTGGCCATGGCGGCGGATAATCTGGCGCTGGCCATTGCCGAGCTGGGGGCCATCAGTGAGCGCCGTATTGCGCTGCTGATCGATTCCAATCTTTCCAAGCTGCCGCCATTCTTGGTGGAAAACGGTGGAGTTAACTCGGGCTTTATGATTGCCCAGGTGACAGCTGCGGCGCTGGCCAGTGAAAACAAGACCTTTGCTCATCCGGCCTCTGTCGACAGCTTGCCGACCTCGGCCAACCAGGAAGATCATGTTTCCATGGCGACCTTTGCCGCCCGCAGGCTCAGGGATATGGCGGAAAACACCCGCGGAGTGCTGGCAGTGGAACTGCTGGCCGCGGCCCAAGGGCTGGATTTCCGGGCACCGCTGCAGCCAAGCCCGGCGGTAGCCAAGGCCAAGGCTGAACTGCGCGAGCGGGTTACCTTCTATGACAAGGACAGGTACTTCGGTCCGGACATCACCAAGGCCACTGAGCTGCTGGCGAGTGGGCGCTATAACGCCTATCTGCCAAAGGAACTGCTGCCAAGCAGTCTCTGAGCCGGGAAGCGCCGAAAGGGCCAGCAGGCCCTTTGGCATCTGACGGTAAAAGAGTCCGTATAAGAAACACAAAGAGCGCCATTTGGCGCTCTTTGTTTATTGAAAAAAGACAATATACCCGGCGCTACCAGGTATCCAATTCTGTGATCTTCAGATTCAGCAGCTGCTTCTGCCACTGGTTTTTATCTACTCCTTCAACCCAGATCACCGAGGATTGCCGCTGCTGGCCCTTGCGCAGATAGGTTTCCGGCATACGTTTGATGGCACGCCAGACCTGCAGCTCCTCTTCTTTCATCTTGCGGCCCTGATCGTTATAGAAGCTGGCACTGATCAGGACTTCGACCATATCTTCACTGCTGTTGCTGTCAAGCTCGAAGGTCAGGCCCAGTTTGTCGCCTTGCCACTGCACTTGCTGCAGTGAAACGCTGATCCCTTCTCTGGCTGTCTTGCCGAGCAGTCCGGGAGTGGTCATGGCGCTCTGGGTCAGTTGCTCGACCACGGCGGTTTTGCTTGGATCTGGTTTGGCGGCCATTTCCACTGCTGCCGCTGTGGCGGCTGTGGTATGGGCAGCCGTATTCGGCATCTCGGCAACCACTTCTTCAGTGGTCGTTTCGGGTTCGGCGGCGCTGATCACCGCCTCCGTGAGCACATACTCCCAGGTGAAGTCATCTTTGAGTATGACTCTGGCGCCGTTTTCAAGAGTGACTTCGGCCACCTGGGCCGGCTCGGCGATGGCAAAGCTTGAGCTCAGTATCAGTGCCAGGGCGCTGACGGCAAAGCTGGGTTTGAAAAGATTTTGTTTCGACATGAAAAAATTCGCTTGGCTGAATCCTGCGTCAACAATAACCGGGCTAACCTGGGCTGGCAATGACGAAAAACACAAACTTGGTTGCTTGGCATACAGTAAGCTGGGACTGTATGTTCGAGTGCCTGTGCTTGGGGAAGGTGCGAACAAGCCCCATGTGTGCTCTGCGTTGGCTTACCGGCTTGGATACAAGGCGTGGTTCGCAGCAAATGACCTAGTCCTTAGCAATAAGGTGAGGTTGTTGCCCGCTAATGTGTCAGCCTTGACTGCAAAGAGTGTCAGAATTGTCTTGCCGGCGACTTTGGCTCTGGGTATGCCTGAAGGGTAAGGGCATTATGATCTCTTATACTTTGGCTGCGGTAGAGAGTCCTATGACACATCCACCCGGCTTTGTGGCGAATTAAACCATTCAATGAAACAATCGCCAAGTTTGTAACTCTTTGGTCAGCGTTTACTTACAGCATACCCCCCTATATGATCCCGCTCTTAGTCTATTTGATAGTTTGGAGAGGGTATGCCGTCGAATACCAAGGCCTGGTTGTCGAAGGCTCTGCAATTTGGCGGGGGATGCTTTTACCTGTTGCTGGCCTCATGGAGTCTATTCCATGTGGCAGGTTGGGTGGGCACGCTACCTGACCATAGCGAGCACTGTCAGGAATCGATACTGCTGAGTAGTTGGTCGCCGGATAAAGATTGGCAGGCCGACATCAGTTTTTCCAACTGCAGCCTGCACGGGCACGGACATTGGCAGAGCCATCTGGACTTGACTGATCTTGAGTCGGGTGAGCATTTTCCGAGTTTGCTGGTGGTATCCGGTCGCCACGATGAGCTGAAGCTCGACTGGCACAATCACAGAGAGTTATTGATTTCCGGGCTTCCCATAGATCACCTGGAGCACTTCCAGCAGCCATTGGGTGCCGAAGTGGTGCTCGCCTTAAAAGGTGATTGAGCGCACGTTTTCCTGTGCGGACGGGATCGACTGTTCAGCCAAAGTTAACACCTGTATGTTACTCTGCAACCTGACTCAGGTTTGAGTCGGGATGAGTGATTTTTCTCTGAGAGGTTAATTTTGGATAACTTGGACAAAGACTTGAGATTCGAACTGTCACACTGGTTATCGCAGCTGGGTATCGATAGCCAGCCAGCCGACGGTTTGTCCACTTCGCTCATGGTGCTTGCCTGCCTGTTGTTGGCGGGACTGGCTTATTTCATTGTTCGTCGCGGTGTGGTGCGGGCGATGAACCTGGTGATTCAACGTTCCAAGGTCACCTGGGACGACATCTTTATGCGCCACAGAGTGTTGGAAAAGCTGGCCATGCTGGTGCCGGCCCTCGTGCTCAACCTGCTGATCCCCATAGCACTGACAGACCATAAACTGCTGGCCAGTCTGGTCGACAGGCTGCTGAGTGTCTGGCTGGTCGTCTTGCTGATCCGCGCTGCCTATTCGGCATTGGATGCGGTAAACGAGGTGGCGGATGTTAAGCTGATTAGCCGTCGTCTACCGGTGAAGAGCTTTGTGCAGTTGATAAAGCTGTTCCTGTTCTTCGTTGCCATCATTATTTCCATCTCTGTGCTCGCCAACCAGTCTCCTGTCTACTTCCTCAGCGGCTTGGGTGTCGCCACAGGTTTGGTGATGTTGGTGTTCAAGGACACCATTCTGGGGTTTGTTGCCGGTATTCAGCTGGCGGCTAACCGCATGGTCAGCACCGGCGACTGGATCCAGATGGATAAATACGGCGCCGATGGCGCGGTGGAAGAGGTGTCGCTGACAACGGTCAAGGTTCGCAACTGGGACAAGACCATCACAATGATCCCGGCCTATGCGCTGGTATCAGACGCCTTCCGTAACTGGCGTGGTATGTCTGAGTCCGGCGGCCGCCGAATCAAGCGCTCGGTCAACATAGATATCAACAGCATACGTTTCCTGACCGAAGAGGACAGGAAGAAGCTGGAGAAGATTAACCTGTTGAAAGAGTACCTGCCGAAGAAGATCCATGAGATCACTGAATGTAATGCCAAGGTGTCGGATATCGAAATGCCGGTCAATGGCCGCAGGCTGACCAATGTGGGAACCTTCAGAGCCTATCTGCTGGAGTATCTCAAGCACCACGACAAGGTGCATAAGGAGATGACCCTGATGGTGCGGCAGTTGGCACCCACCACCGAAGGTCTGCCGATCGAACTGTATATCTTCACCAATGATACCCGCTGGGCATATTATGAAGATATTCAGTCAGATATCTTCGATCATATCTTTGCCATCTTGCCACAATTCGATCTGCGTGCTTTCCAGGGCCCAACCGGCAATGATATTCGCAGCTTAAAAGATAATGGAGCCGGTGCAAATAAACCCACTTAGGCTTATTTACACCTTCCCTAAAGCCCTTCCTTAATCTTTAACGGCCAATACAGTGGCGAGGGTGACAAACACCCCGCCACTGACGCGATCCAACCAATGCAGCCGTTGGCTGCGCTTAAGCCATGAGGCCAGCACACTGGCCATAGAGGCGTAAATCATCACAAAGCTGAAGTCTACCAAGGCCCAGGTGGAAGCCAATACTGCCAACTGAGGTCCCTGGGGTGCGCTTACATCGATAAACTGTGGAAACAGGGCGGCGAAAAACAGCAGATCCTTGGGATTGCTGATCCCCACCAGAAACGCCTGCCTAAACAGACTGAGAGGATGGCCGTGTCCCTTGGGGCCAACACTTTGCTCGGCCGCATGGGGCTTGGTGAGCAGCAGTTTAATCCCCAGATACATAAGGTAAGCGGCACCGCACCATTTGAGCAGGGTAAAGCCGTATTCGCTGGCATGCAGCAGGGCGCTCAGTCCGGCGATGGAAGCCAACATCAACAGCAAGGCCGCACTGACACTCCCCAAGGCCGTGGCCAGACTGCGGCGTTTACCAAAATGGATCCCGTGAGAGATAGATAACATGGCGATCGGGCCAGGGGAGATGGCTATCAGTAAGATCGCAAACAGGTACAGCAGGAAGGTCTGGTGATCCATAATTTTGTATACAAAGTTTCCGGGTAAGCGTCACTATAGTCCGGTGACGCCTGCCGGACAAGACTCACTTGTCCGCTGAATAGTCCGGAATTGTTTTGGGGAAGCGGCCGCGAATACCGCGGTAGAAGGCGATAAGCTGATCCATGTCTTGCTGCATGTCCGCACTCGGTATCAAAGGCTGATTTATCACTACCGCCTTCTGGCTGAAGTCCAACCCCACGGCCACAATCGGTACCCCTGCCTTGGAGGCGATATGGTAGAAGCCTGTCTTCCAACGTTTCACCGGGCTGCGGGTGCCTTCCGGGGCCAGCGCCAGCTTGAAGTTGGGATCCTGACGATACAACTCGCTGACCGCATCGACCAGATTGTTGTTTTTGCGTCTGTCTACCGGGCTGCCGCCTATGGCTCTGAAAAACCAGCCCCAGGGAGGAATGAAGAGTTGATGCTTGCCGAGAAAGTGGATCTTGGCCGCCAGAGCCCCACGGGCGAGCACACCGAGAATAAAATCCCAGTTACTGGTGTGAGGGGCCACTATCACCAGATATTGCGGGGAGTCGGGCAGTTGTCCGCGAATTTGCCAGCCGAACAGAGAAAGCAGCCATTGGCAGATTTTTTTAAACATAGAGAGATGCCAAACCTTGGGTTGATTAAAGGTATAGTCCAAAAGTGGTCAGGGAGACGTCAGTCCTGTGCTTGGCGAAGACTTTCATTGACTTAACATAAACCTTCACTTAAGCAGTGGCCGAGGGAAAACATGATTTCAGCATTATCCCGTTTGTGCAAGCCTGGGTTCTTCTTCCTGAACACAGCCTGGCCGTCCACATCATACCAAGACAATGATTTACCCAGATCTGTCCCTATCGTACAAGGTAAGATGCGAACGAATCTCATATGTGCTCTGCGTCGGCTTACAGGACTGGATGCAAGGCATGGTTCGTAGCAAATGGCCCTGGTCCTTTGCAAGAAGCACTTCCCAAACAGATAGGTTAGTATCATACATAGAAGCCCAGTGATTGTGGCGACACAGTTTCCGGGTCTTGTTCAGGGAGGTGCAAAGGAGGGAGTATGAAAAAATTAATCTTTGGGCTCCTGTCTGTACTGCTGCTTGCGATCGCCCCGGCCAAAGCGGTACCGACAGATGAAATTACCGAGTTGCTTAATCGTCAGCAACAAGCCTGGAATCAAGGCGACATCAATGCCTATATGTTGGGCTACTGGCACGATCCCAAGCTGAGATTTGTCTCCAAAGGCGAGTTCAGATATGGCTGGGACAAGATGCTGGCCGCCTATCAGCGCAGCTATCCGGATCGCGCGACTATGGGCCAGCTCAAGCTGGAGCTCAAGGATGTGCAGATGTTGAGTAACTATTCCGCCTTGGTGGCCGGTCGTTGGGTACTGCTAAGGCAAAAGGACAGCCCATCCGGGGTCTTTACCCTGTTGCTGGAGAAGAAAGACGACCACTGGGTAATCACTCACGATCACTCATCATGACTTGCATAGGGAATTAGATTTATCTAATATCTATCCATTAAAAAAATCTAATGGAGTGCCCTATGTTGAAACCTACACTTATCGCCTTGCTGGCTTTCGCCGTGGTGAATCAAGCCATCGCCGAGCCGGCAACGGCAGAATTTAAAACCGAGGCAGCCTCGCTGGCCAAGCGCTTTGCCCAAACACTCAAGCCGCAACTGCAGCAAGCTCTGGCCGAAGGTGGCCCGGTGGCAGCCATCGAGGTTTGTTCCCATAAGGCGCCGGAAATTGCCCGCCAGCTCTCGGCCGAGAGTGGTTGGCAGGTGAAACGTGTCAGTCTGAAACCCCGTAATCCGGCGGCCGAGCCGGAGGCTTGGCAGCGACAGGTTTTGCTGTCATTTGATACGCGGGCCGCAGCCGGTGAAGACCCGCAGACTCTGAGCCAGGTTGCCCAGACAGAGTCACAGCTGCGTTTTATGAAGGCCCAGGGCGTAGCACCGCTTTGCCTCACCTGTCATGGCAGCCAATTGGCGCCCGAGGTCAAAACTGCATTGGATGAGCACTACCCGAATGACAGCGCCAGAGGTTATCAGCCGGGGCAGATCCGCGGCGCTATCAGCATAGTGGCTCCGCGTTTGTCAGCGCAAAACTGAACTGCTCCAACCCCAATTGCCGCCCCTTGCCATCATACCTGGCTTCGTAAAAGTTCAGCTGACCCTCGCGGGAGAGGAATATCAGGCTGGTGGCCCGGGTGCCGTATTCCGGGTGGCGAATATAGATGGACGACAGACGCCGCTCCCATTCCAGGCTGACACCTGTGGTTGGCAGGCTGGTGTCCGGCGCCGGGGTCTCATCACGCATTATTGCCAGCAGCTTATCTATATCCGGCTTGGCCGATTGGCTTATCAATCGCTCCAACGCCTGCTCGCCGCGGGCCATCTTGGGCCAGATATCATCCAAGGCACCATTGCTGATGGCGTGAAAGCCCCTGTTCAAGCGGCGCAATGACTTATCCGGGCTGTGATAACACCAAAAGTGCTTGCCCTGGCCGAAAACCAGATTGAAAGGATTATAGTTGTCGCTGTGCTCGCTGAGCCATTGCGGCTCTATTGGCGTTTGGCTATCGAGCGCCTTGAGTACCAACTCCCCGCGGCTGCGCATACCATCCGGCTGAGTGATCGGCTGACGGATATTGGTGAGGCCGGCCACCGTTCCCAGGCGATTACAGCCAAGCCAGGTACCCCCGGCCTGCAGATCCTTACCCGCCAGCAGTTGCTGCTGTGGTGGCCAAAAGTGTGCCGGGGCCGTGGGCCTGTGATGAAACTCATCGCGATTGGCGCAGAGGATCAGCGGATAATCCGGGTGCTGATCCAACGCCAGAAACAGAATGCACATGGGCTGTCCTTATGCCTGGTCTAAATGCGGGCTTATCCCACAAGTTAGCCAACAAAGGCGCCAATTGACAGGGTTAAATCAGTGAGAGCCTTTGTCTTGATGCTCATGGCCATTCTGGTGAGCATGGCTGTGTGAGTCATGGCTGCTCGAACCGTGGCTATGTGAACCATGACTATGTGAACCATGGTTGTGGCCTGAGTCATTGTGTTGTCCCGAGCCATGATCATGGCTGTGGCCTTTGGCCAGCCACATCCCCCGTAAAAACTTGCGTGGCCCCTGACGCAGCAAGCTGCTGGAGTAGAGCAGACACAGCAGCGTCAGCGCCGGGTAGCTTATCTCTTTCGGCAGATCGCCCAGCTCACGCCACTGTGGTTGCCACCAGGCAATGCCGCTAAGCAAAATGAGTAACAGCAACAACATACCGAGCCGTTGGCTCCAGCTCATCAACTTGAGTTGTGACAGGTTAAGCACAGGTGCGGCTATCAGGGTCAATGCTACCGCCAAGGGGCTCCAGCCGCTGTAGGCCAGCGACATCGCCAACACGGCGGCGCCCAGATTACAAAAACGCAGCGGCAGAAACAGCAAGGCCAGCACCAGCACTTGCGCCACCGGATGCGACAGCGGCACTGACGGATGGCCTATCAGATTGGCGAGGATCAGACTGAGCAAGATCCAGGGCGCGCTTCTATCCACCAGATGGGTGAAACCGAAATGCCAGGCCGACTGCGGCACCTTGGCGTGGGGATCGGTCAATTCGACGTGGGCACGGCTCAAAAACAGTCCCAACGCGACAAGAGCGAGTGCTTGCAGCAGGGCAAACTGCCAGCCCAGCAGTACCAAGGTCAGCAACAAGGCTTCGGGGCCGGCGAGACGCTGCAGCCAGCGCCCCGGTAGCGAGGCTTGAGTAGGTGACAGCCCCGCGGCAAAACGTATGCTGGCCAGGGCGTAGGCCGCCAGTAATACCGGGGCCAGTAACAACAGCCAGTGCAGCAGTTGATCTGTGCTGTGGTCATGATGAGCGTGTTGGTGGCCGCCGGAATCCATCATCAGCAGCAATGCCAGCAGGCCTATCCCCAGCAGGCTGCCTATGCCGGCATGGTATTCATATTTGCTGCTTGGGGTCTGCTGCCCATGGCCATGGGGCTGATGCAACACCACATGCAAAATAGAACCTGTGACAAAGGCTTGCAGGTAAACGGTATTATCCAGGCTGAGATGGCTGAGCAGCTGCTCACCGGCGAAGTAGCCCACAGAAGTCAGCGCCATCATGGCCAACAAAACCAGGCTGGCCCAACGAGTGCCGACCTGGGGTTTGAGTAACCACCAAATCGCCAGGCCCACAGGCAGCCTGTGCATGATTACCCCAAGTGCCAACAGGCTGGAGTTGCCTTCCTGTTGTGCCAGCACCATGGCGCCACCATCTGTGATGGTGTGCAGCAACAAGCCGCCGATCCCCAGCGTGAGGGTCAGGTTATGGGTGATCTCTGAATAGCGATGAAACAACTTCTCGCTGGCACTCGGGCCCCAAAGGCCAAGGATTACGAAGATGATCGCCAGTATGCCGCCGTGTTCCAGCAGTTCCGGCAGGATATGGATCAGTACCAGGCCGCCGAGGGAAACAAAAATAAAGCCGTCCAGACCCTTCTGCAAACCGCTTCCTGAAGAGAAGTAGCGATAAAACAGTGGACCCAGGAGCAGGGCGATACAACTGGCGACGAGATAGAGCATGAATTTCACGGCTGAAGTTTAGAGAACGCCATAGTATACCAGCAGCTGCGCAAATGAGCAGTGCCGTTACCTGGAATTTACCTTGAAGGATTTTCCACCCGAGACCAAGGATAAAAGTCCACTGCCGGTGACCAAAAAGTTATACAATAGTCGACTCTATGTTGTTTTGTTGGTGAATGGATATTTATGGATACTCTGTCGGCTGCCGTAATGCTGTTTCTCATTATGGATCCCTTGGGCAACTTGCCTATCTTTGCCTCTATATTGCGTCATATAGAGCCCAAGAAACGCCGCCGAGTGCTGATCAGAGAGCTGATTTTTGCCTTGTTGATCATGCTGTTGTTTCTTTACGCCGGTGAAGCCATCCTGAGTTTCCTCAATCTCAAGTCAGAATCGGTCAGTATTGCCGGTGGCATTATCCTGTTCCTGATAGCCATCAGGATGATCTTCCCTCAACCAGGTGGGGTGGTGGGCCTGGCCGCCGGTGAAGAGCCTTTCATTGTGCCTATGGCGATTCCCTTGATGGCGGGCCCTTCGATTCTGGCGGCGCTGATACTGCTGGCCCATACGGATAGCAGCCGTATGACGGACTGGACCATAGCCTTGGTAGCGGCTTGGGGCGCCAGTGTGGTTATCCTGATGTTCTATAAGCTATTTACCCGGGTGTTGGGTGACAAGGGGCTCACGGCGGTCGAGCGCTTGATGGGCATGGTGCTGGTGATGATTTCGGTGCAGATGTTCCTCGATGGCGTCTCCCGATATTTGAATCCCTGAGTTGTTAACCGTTTTGTTGAGTCGAGGTAGAAGTGCTTAGTTGTGCCCTGATCTGTGCTTTGAGTCTGGCCGCCGGAGATTATGACAATCTCTTGCCCTATCAAGGCACGCCGCAACAAGCACAGGAGCGGGATGTCGCCGGGAATCTGAAGATCCCCGCTGTCTACATGGATATGGGCGCCTGGCATGGGTATCACCTGCCGGATGATCCTGCATTTTATGGCAGCTTCACCGGCCCCTTGATCATCGCTCAGGAATACAGCCTGCATCTGGCGCCCAGCTTGCAGCACCTCAGTGTATTGGAGTTGAGCACAGGGCAGGCTAAGAGTTTTGCCGAAGCGGAGAGACGCCTGTTCAGTCGCCCGGATGGCCTGTATCAGGAATATCGCTGGAAAGATCTCAGCCTCAGCACCAGGCTCTATTTTGCCGATGAGCGCAGCTCACTGATTGAGACTGTGCTGGAAAATACTGGCTCCCAAGCCGGTCAGTGGCAATTGCAGTGGCAGGGAGAGCCCTTCGACAAGGCGGTAGGCAAGCCCTGGATTGCCGGCAGACAATTTGCGACCAATCAACTGGAGTGGCAGTTTCGGCCACTGAGAAAAACCTGGTCGCTGCTGCTCGATGATGCCAAATTCCGCATAAGCTTCCGAGAACCCACCTTCCTGGAAGAGCGGGGGGCTCGGGGGTACCGAGCCAGTTCTGAAGTGCTGAACCTGGCACCCTCTGAGCGACGCAGTTTTCTCAGTGCCCAGCAATATTTTCACACCGCAGCTGAGGCAAAGCCGCTGCAGTGGCCTAAGTTGTTGCAGAGCGCCGAGCGCAACCATAGTCGCTGGGGTTGGCGTCTGGCCAAGTTAGCCGATGGCGACTTGGGACAAAAGCGCATGGCGGCCAGGGCCATCAGCACCCTGGCACATAACTGGCGCAGCCCGGCCGGGGCCCTGCGTCACCACGGGGTAACGCCTTCGGTCACCTATCAATGGTTCAATGGTCTCTGGGCCTGGGATAGCTGGAAACAGGCGGTGGCCTTGGCGCGAGTCGAGCCCTGGCTTGCCAAATCCAATGTGCGGGCGATGTTTGACTATCAATTTGATGAGCAGGATCCCGTCAGGCCCCAGGATGCCGGCAGCATGCCGGATGCGGTGTTTTACAACCAAGATGCGGCCCGCGGCGGTGACGGCGGCAACTGGAATGAGCGGAATGGCAAACCGCCGCTGGCGGCCTGGGCCGTATGGGAGATTTACCTTCAGGACGGTGACAAGGCATTTGTCGCCGAGCTTTACCCAAGACTGATGGCCCTGCATGCCTGGTGGTATCGCAACCGGGATCATGACGGCAATGGCCTGGCGGAATATGGTGCCAATCTGCATCCGTTGCACGGTGAGCCCGGGGCGCTTAATCGTGATGCCATCATTCAGGCGGCAGCCTGGGAGTCCGGGATGGACAATGCGCCTAGATTCGATGCCGATAACAGCCTGCAGGTACTGGAAAACCGCGACGCCAAGGGGCGTTTGCTCGGCTACTCACTCAATCAGGAGAGTGTCGATCTCAATGCATTTCTCTATGCCGATAAGCAGTATCTGGCGCAAATGGCCAGTCTGCTGGGGCGGGAAGCCGAAGCAATGCAACTGCGGCAACAGGCCCAGCGACTGGGACAAGCGATTCGGCAGACGTTTTACGACCCTGCCAGCGGTTTCTTCTACGATGTACGCTTCGATGCCGAGGGCAAGCGGCGATTGCTCAGCGACAATAAGGGCACTGAAGGTTGGATCCCGCTGTGGGCCAGTGTCGCTTCGCCTGAGCAGGCCGAAGCGCTGGTAAAGCGGCAACTTAGGCCAGAAAGCTTCGGCACCCAGGTGCCGTTTCCGACCGTGAGCCGCGACAGCCCAGAGTTTGCCCCCGACAGATACTGGCGCGGGCCGGTATGGCTGGATCAGGCCTTCTTTGCCATCAAGGGGTTGCAGCATTACGGTTACCGGCAACAGGCAAGTGCAATGTCGCGGCGTTTGCTGGCGGCCACTGCCGCCGATAGCCGGGATCTGCCGATACGGGAAAATTACCATCCGCTCAGTGGAGAAGGACTGCATTGCACCAACTTCAGCTGGTCAGCTTCGGTCTTGTTGTTGCTTTATAGTGAAGGTTTGTTGTCTGAGGCTGAATAATCCCTGAATGAGGCGAATTGGTCGCGACTTTCTGCTGTGCAATCTCATGTGCTGCTGTTAATCTTCTGTACTATCTCTGTTAACGATAAGGTGCGACCGGTGCGACTGCCATCAACTCTTGCTATCTGTTTGTTTCTGGGTGCCTGTCAGGCCGGGGACGGCACGGGAACCGACGTCGTTCAGGAAGGAAACCGAGAGGTTAAACCTTTGTTGCCCTGTGGCAGTGGGGCACCTGTAGTAAATCGGGCTAAAATTAAAGCCAGTCTGATAGAGCGCAACATCATCACTCCGCAAATGAGTGAGCAAGAGGCCGAAGCCAAGGTCTCTGAGTATATCCAGCAGCGCAATCAGAAGTTTGAAAAGTGTATTAAGGAGCCCAAGTCATGAGTTTGAAGTCGTTACTGGCCCTGGCCTTGGGGGCATCTTGCCTATTTGGGGCAACGAATGTTTTAGCCGCTACGGCTCCGGCGGATCCTGGAGTGATTAATAAAGAGCAGATCCTCTATTGGCTGGTGAAACGCGGTGAACTCGATGCCGAGGCCTCTGAAGAGGAACGGCAGCAGGCGCTGGCGGCTTATACGGCCAAATCTACCGGTGCAGGCAGCAAGGCCGCACAAGTGCTCAAGGCCAGAGAACAGCAACTGCTGCAACAGGCACGAAGTAATAGCCTGCGTCAAAGCAAGTTAATGCGGGCACAGTCGCGGGTGGCCGATACCGATGTAACCAAGCGGGTCAAGGTGTTGGCCGTGCTGGTGGATTTTCCCGACTTGCCCTATAACAACAATCGCCTGAGTCCAGGCGATACCGAGATGTATTACGCCAACTACTCGGTAGCCCATTACCGTGGTCTGTTGTTTTCCGATGCAGGTTTCCCTGGGCCCCAGGGGCAAACACTGCCCTCAGCCTATCAGTACTATCAAGCGGTTTCCGGCCAGAGCTTTTTCTTCAACGGTGATGTGAAAGGTTGGTTCAGAGCCAGCCAGAATGCCGCCTACTATGGTGCCAACGACCCGAATAACAACAATGACGACAAGGCTGCCACCGAATTGGTGGAAGAGGCGGTCGCGGCTGCAGTTGCTACCATGAGCGCCGCTGAGCTGGCGCAGTATGATATTGAAGATCCTTATGATATCGACGGCGACGGCAACCTGGATGAACCCGATGGGATTTTGGATCATGTGATGATCTTCCATTCCAGCATAGGTGAAGAGGCCGGTGGCGGCGTGCTCGGTGATGATGCCATCTGGTCACACAGATTCTTTGTTCCCTCGGCGCCAGGTCAATATGGCCAGGCTATCCCGGGCAGCAATATGCGTCTGTTCGGTTACACCATTCAGCCGCTGGATGCCGGAACCGGCGTCTGTACCCATGAGTTTGGTCACGACCTCGGTTTACCGGATGAGTATGACACCAGTACCGAAGCCAGCGATGGCTCGCCTGTGGGCCTCTGGTCTCTGATGTCCGGCGGCAGCTGGGCAGGTTCTCCGAGAGGTTCGCAGCCAAGTGGTTTCAGCCCCTATGCCCGTTCATTCCTGCAGGACAGATACAAGGGCCGCTGGGTCAACGAACAATCCCTGGATTATCAGGCGCTGGATAGCAACGGTACTCAAGCGACGCTGGAGCATGCCAATAGCAGTGGCGTAAACCAGTTGGCCATCAAGCTGCCGTCTGATTCCATCGCCTTCACCCCTGCCTATCAGGGGCAATACCAGTACTATTCGAATCAGGGCGATCAGCTCAACAATGCATTGTCGTTCGAGTTGCAACTACCCATGAGTACCAGTTTGACGCTGAAGATGAAGGCCCATTGGCAGATAGAGCAGGACTACGACTATGTGCAGCTGCTGGTGGATGGGGTGCCATTGGCGGGAAGCCATACCAAGAGCAGCAACAGCATCAACAATGCCGCCAATATTATCAGTGGTGACTCGGCGGCCTTGTCCGGTGGTGAGGGGGAACAGGGCTGGCAGGAGATAAGCTTTGATCTCAGCGCCTATGCCGGTATGAGCAAGCAGATAAGCCTGGTGTATCGTACCGATGAGGCGGTCGGTGGCTATGGCTTTGCTGTCGACGATATACGTCTCGAGAGTGACGGCAGTCTGGTCTACAGCGATGATGCCGAGACGGCTCTGGAGACTGTGGTGCTTTCCGGTTTTGTTCGCACCGACGATACTCGCCCAGGCGCGCCGCGGCGTTATCTGCTGCAACTGCGCAACTATCAGGGCGTTGATGCCGGACTGCAGCAGGATAGCTATGAGCCGGGGCTCTTGGTTTGGTATGAAAACTTGGCCTACAGCGATAACAAGGTGGCCGAGCATCCTGGATACGGCCTCATTGGGGTGGTAGATGCGGATCAAAACCTGATAGGTAACCGGGACTCTGAGGTGCAGGTCCGTGATGCCAGTTTCAGTCTCTATCCACAGTCGGCTTTCTTCGGTGATACCCATCTTGGTAACAATAGTCTGTTTGATGACAGCGATGACTATAGTGCACCACTCAAGCCACAGGCTGGCCTGGTGCTGCCCAAGCTGGGTCTTATGGTGCAGCTGCTGACCCAGGAGCAAGACAGCAGCCAGGCGCAGGTGTTGGTGAGTAAACGCGGCGACAGCAACGGCACAGAACTCAGCGCCAGCATTTCGGCCCAGCAGGAAGGTGGCGATGTCAGTTTCAGCGCCAATCTCAGTGGCGGTACTGCACCTTACACTTATCAGTGGGACTTTGGTGTCGGCGGCGTTGGCAGTACCCAAGCGACGCCTCAATACAGCTACAGTGAGTCCGGCATCTACACAGTCACACTGACGGTGACAGACGCCAATAACCGGCAGACCGTGACCAGCTTGCAACTGACTGTCGGCATTCCTCTGTCGGCGCTGTTCGATATCAGTGGTACAGGTTTAACCGTGCAGTTCAATAACCTCAGCCGCGGTGGCAGCGGAGAACTCAGTTATCAATGGGACTTTGGTGATGGCCAGAGCAGCACAGTTGCTTCTCCCTCGCATACCTACAGTGCGGCGGGCAGTTACAGTGTGCGCTTGGTTGTGACTGACTCACAGAATAATCAGAGCAGTAATAGTCGCACCTTGGTGGTCTCCAACCCGGTTGTGCCCAATACTACACAAAGCAGTTCCGGCGGTAGTGGTGGCAGTCTCGGTGGCCTGAGCCTATTGGGGCTGGCACTGATCGCCTGGCGGCGCAGGCGTTGACAGAATAAGGGACGCCTTGGCGTCCCTTATGTTTTGGGGAGTTCAGCAAAGGCTTTGTTTGATTAGGGGGCTAGTGGGCCTTGGTTAATGGCGGCAACCGCCGCCGGCAGGAAAACTTCACCGACAATCAGCTGTTGCTCATGGAAGTGAAAATAACGTCTTCTGCCCCATATTGCCTCAGTGGTGGGTTGTGACAGTGAGTCGGCGAGGGAGGCGATCCTGGATTGGCTGTCGAAACTGGCGACTTCTATGGCGCCGGGTTCAAAGCCGATATCGCCGAACAACAACTCTCCCAGGGGGCGGGTGCCCAACTTGCCCAGTCTCTGCTGTTGCTCCAGCAGCTTTGCCGGGATCAGGGTGCGGCCAAAGACCCAGGGAGTACCGTCCAGGCAGAGCAATACTTCCCTGATCCAGATGGCTTTATGTTCCTTACCCTGCCACTCCCGAGTGGATGAGGGCAGCATGGCTTCGCCGAGCAGTTTGACCTCAAAGTGGTTGCAGCAACTCTTGAGTCTCTTGGTGAGACTGCCGGTCGCCAGCAGCCAATCGTGCAATGGCGCTGCGGGAAGTCGCTGTGATTGCTCTGGCGAAAACCACTGAATTGATTCACCATAAGGAAAGCTTAAACTGGTCACACTCATCGGATACCCGGTACAATATTACAACCCGGGAGTCTATCACGCTTGCCCACAGGCAGATAGATCGCAAGGGGCGTCGGCACAAGTCACGGGAGCTTGATACTCAATATGAAACGCGTTTTGACACTGTTGTTTTTTATGCTGGCAGGCATGTTGCAGCCTGTGATGGCGGCCGATGAAAAGCCCGCCGAAGATACTTATGCTTACTATGGCTTCGAGCCTGAAATAGTGACCAACTATATCTCCAACCGGAAGAAGTTGGGGTTTGTGCGCATCAGTGTTGAGCTTATGGTGAAAGACCCCCAGGACCTGGTGGCCTTGCAACACCATGATCCCCTGCTGCGGGCCGCGATAGTGGAGATTCTCGGTAACCAACCCGAGGACAGGGTCAAGTCGCTTACCGGTAGAGAAGAGATCCGCCGTGAATGTTACGACACAGTCAATCGTTTGCTGGAGCAGGAAACCGGTCGGGCGCTGGTGGTGAATCTGCTGTTTACCAAATACCTGTATGACTGAGGTAAAAAAGCATCGGCTCAACGCCTCGAAAGGCAAGGCCAGGGCCGAGATAAAGGTTAGGACAAGAGTAAAGAAAAAGACCCAAGAGACGACGGTCGGCAAAACCTCGGTTAAAACGGGCGGAAAAGCCAAGGACAAGGGCCTCCATCCGCGCAACCTGCACCGCCAAGGCTATGATTTTACCGCCCTGGCCGCCAGTTATCCTACGCTTGCGCCTCACCTTATCACCACAGACTATGGCCAGGTTTCGATTCCCTTTGCCGAGCCGCAAGCTGTCTTGGCCCTCAATGCCGCCTTGTTGCAGCACCATTATCATATCCAGGATTGGCAGTTGCCCGAGGGCTATCTGTGCCCGCCCATCCCGGGGCGGGTGGACTATCTGCATCATATCGCCGACCTGCTGGCCGAAGGCGGTAAAATTCCCCAAGGCCGGCGTATTCGCGGCCTGGATATAGGCACGGGAGCCAACGGCGTCTACCCCTTGCTTGGCTCAAGTGTCTATGGCTGGCAGTTTGTCGGGGCCGATATCAACCCTGTGGCGCTGGATAATGTCGCCGGCGTTTTACAGCACAACCCCAAGTTGGTCAGCGCCATTGAACTGCGGCTACAGCCCGAACCGGATCAGATATTTCATGGTCTTTTGCAGACGGGAGAGTGTTTTGATTTCAGCCTCTGTAACCCGCCGTTTCATGCCTCGGCCGCCGATGCCCTTAGCGGCAGTGAACGCAAACAGCGCAATTTGGCGGCAAGTCGCGGTGAGCAACATCAGCATCAGGAGCACAAGCTGAACTTCGGCGGTTGTCAGGCCGAGCTTTGGTGCGATGGCGGTGAGCTGGGGTTCCTGCTGCGGATGATTCACGAAAGCCGCGACTATGGCGGACAAGTGCTGTGGTTTTCTTCGCTGGTGTCCAAGGGTGACAACCTCAAACCTTGTCAGCAGGCGTTAAAGCAACTTGGCACCAAAGAGGTCAAGATACTGGAGATGCAGCAGGGCAATAAGCAGACCCGGGTATTGGCCTGGAGTTTCTTTGATGCCGCCGCCAGACGCCAATGGTGGAAGTTCAAGGCTTGAGGCCCACCGCTGGCAGACCTCAAAGTGGATTGAAAATCCGAGTTACTCCGGACTCCAAAGCAGCTGACCACAGTCGGTGAGGTCATAGCCGCCAAGCAGGGCGGCCATCTGCCGGGTGTGGCTGCCGCCGAGCATCTTGAACAGTTGCTGCAACTGGCGGCGGAAGTAGATCCCCTGTGGCATGACGAAGTCGAAAGACTCAGTCACCAAGGGCACAAAGCTCAGGCCGCTTTCCATGGCGACAGCCTGACAGCCGAAACCTATATCGGCATCGCCTCGGGCAATATAACCCGCCAGTTCCCGCTCACTGAAGGCGGTGAGTACTGAGTTGAGCTGCTCAAGCTTGGCGCCCTGTTTCAACAGCCAATGTTCCAGATGTTGCTGGCTACCGGCGCCGCCTTGGCGGGTAACCCAACGCCAGGAGAGTTGCAGTACCTTGCTTTCTTCCTGACACCTGTGGTGCATATCCGGCCGCACAATTAGCCCCTGCTGGCGGTTATAGCCGTGAACCATGATCCATTGCTGGTGGTTGGGATACCCCTTCAGCAACGCCGTATGGCGGATATTGCGCTCTTCCAAACTGCCCCAATGCAAGGTACAGACATCGGCGTAGCCCTTGGACAAGAGCTCCAGCCCCAGGCGGGAACCTGTGGCGCTGTAGCTGATCAGTTCTCGACTGCCTACCTGGGCCATCAACCTGGCCACCTGCATCGACAGCAAGGGGTCATCACTGCCGGTGATCAACAGTCGGTCGGTTAACATGCCACTGTGGCAGGAGTCCATGATCCAACGGTCGATTAATATTTTTGGAAACAGCCATTTACCTGTGATTTTGGTCGCCGGCAGCATACGCTCGTTGGCCATGGCATAGACCTTCTTTTCGTTGAGGTCCAGATACTCGGCCACCTGCTTGGCGCTCATATAGACAAGTTCGCTGGGCTCCGTCATCACATCTCCTTGGTATCTTGGGTATCAGCGTGGATTGCTGGCATCAAACTCGATATTGTCGGCACCATTGTACACCAGGAAATGGCGCCCTTTAGCGCGGGCGACCATGGTGATCCCCAGCTTTTGTGCCAGTTCCAGGCCCATTTGGGTGACACCGCTGCGGGACAAGAGCACAGGGATCCCCATCTTGGCAACCTTGATAACCATCTCGGAAGTGAGCCGCCCCGTGGTGTAGAAAATCTTGTTGTCGCCTCTGTCCTGCTCCAGCCACATCTCACCAGCCAGGGTATCCACCGCATTGTGGCGGCCAACATCTTCGACAAAGGACTTTATCTTATCCGCTTCACACAGACCACAGCCGTGAACTGCGCCGGCATTCTTGTAGGTTTGGTTGTATTCACTGATGTTTTTCAACAGGGAGTAGAGCATGCTCTGCTTCAATTTCGGTTGCGGCAGGACTATGTCGTCCAATCCTTCCATAAAGCCGCCGAAGACAGTGCCCTGGCCACAGCCTGTGGTGACTGTCTTGTCGGCCAGCTTAGCGTCCAGATCCTCAGTCTGCTCACGGGTGATCACGGCAGCGGAAGCCACGTCCCAGTCGACAATCACAGATTCCAGTTGCGATACATCATTGATAAAGCCTTGATTCTTCAGGTAACCCAGTGCCAGGGCCTCGGCTCTTGCACCCAAGGTCATCAGGGTGACTATCGGTCGCCAGTTGAGGTAGACAGTCAGCGGTCTTTCACAGGCGACATACTTCTCCTGCAGTTGGCCATTTTCATCGACCGCAGTCACGGCAATGGTCAAAGGCACCTGGGTATTGGTCTTGATCAATTGGGGTTTGGCACTGGTCATTATCGAACCTTCACAGAGAGCATGGGCCACAGCATAGCAATATTTATACCGTCACAGGATTCAGGCTGCAAAATGCGTGATCCGCAGCAAGTGCCGGCGGCACTCAGGTCATGAATGTCCCAAACCAGATTGCATATTGGACAAAATGTCCTATTTTTAGCCTTAAATAGATGATCAAGTTCAAACTTATTTCTCAAATGGCAACTGGCACTAAAATTGCAAAGTCTTGGGGATCTTACTTATGCCCGAAAATAATCCCATCGGGAGGGAGAGTCAGTATGCAACATTCCGAAAGCGTATGGCCCATGTACGTTTCACTGAAAAAAGTGGAGAAACAGGTCGGTCGTTGGACATCCATCAGCTGGGAGCTGGACCAAATCGTGCCCGCCACCCATGAGGCGCCTCCGGGAGCCAAGCTGGTCCTGTTGGAGTTGTTTCGTGATGAGCGTGCCAGTTACCGCCTTAATCTGGATATGGACAATCCCATGCTTTACATAGTTTGCGACGAAGATGTCGAGGGCAACTGGATCCCAGCCGCCATCTCCGCCGACCAAAATGTCGCAGCCGGTTGTCTCGAAGGGGATACCCCAGTACTGAACATGCCGATGCCGGAGGCGATTGCCTGCTGGATTGAAGCCTTCATTACCCGCCACGGTGAAGTGGAAATCACCGCCCACAGACGTAAACATGTTAACCGCCGCAAGGAATTGGCCGAAGACAACATTCGGAGGCACTGATGGCCGAAAAGAGTGGATTCCTCAGCCGCTGGGCACTGCGTAAGCAGCAAGTACAGGACGGTGAAACCCCTATCGATGAACCGCTGCAAGACGTTCCTCCCCAAGCGGAAGTTGTTGCAGAGGCAGAGCCGGAAACTCAGGCCGCGCTCGAAACTCTGCCAGAGACTGAGTCGCAGGAAGAAAAACTGCTGACTGCCGAAGACTTGCCCGACCCCAGCGGTATCGAGGTTGGCGGCAGTTTCGCCAGCTTTATGGCCAAGAATGTCGACCCGGCAGTCAAGACCGCTGCCCTGCGTACCCTGTGGAAACAACCTCACTTCAATGAAATCGACGGCTTACTCGAGTACGCACTCGATTACAGCAACCAACCCAAGCTAACCGCTGAAGCTTCAGCGGAATTGGCCAAGAAAGTTTTCCGTCACGTACTGGAAAAAGAGGAGCCGGAAGAGACTGAGGAAGCACTGGCCGAAATCGACGCTTCCCTAGGGGATGCCGAGGCCGATGCGCCACAGTTAGCCGAGCAATCTGCGCCACAGTCGCCAACGGACAATTTGGACGGGGATGTGACTGCAGAGGCCCAAAATGCCACAGATGCAGTGGCCGAAACTCATAAGCCGGTTGTTTGACGTCAGTTTAACAGCCTTTAATGCCCATAATTTTGGTATGTGAATTGCTGTGTTCAGGCTATAGCAAGCTGTAAATCAATAATAAAAGCAGCAAGATAAAGAATACGGCCACCGCCATAAACTGTTCAGGAACGCAAAGTGAACAATAGTGTGAGCAATAATCCCGCCCAGCAAGCGCTGCGGCAGGTGCGTCGTGAGGTCAGCCAGCAGACTCAGATTCTGCAAAACCTGATCCCGCCGACCGTAAGTTACACCACAGAGGGGAATGTCCTGGTAATAGGCCCCGAGGATCTGGCTCGGCTGGCGGCAGACAAACTGTCTGCCATGGCCGGTAGAGTGATCTTGGCCAACGAGCCTATCACCAGCCAGGAAGAGGCCCATCTCGAAGCCGTAATGGCTGCCGCCGAAGATGTCGAGAGCTACTACAACAAGCTGATTGGTATCAAAGGCTTCCTCGGTCAATTCCAGGTGAGTGTCGAACATGACAATGGCGCCGCCGAGCTCAGTGTGGTTGCACTGCGCAAGCCGCATTTTGACCTGATCCTCGACCTGAGCCGCGAGCCGCAAATTCAGCTGGAAATGCTGCCACCCGGCTATTTCTATGTGGGTCAGGACCCGGAGAAACTGGCCGAAGCCTTGCAAGAGTTGCCCCAGATGATCGGCCAGTTTGACAAGCCTCGCTATGTCAAGGTCAACGCCGATCTCTGTGCCCATAATCGCAACGGCAATAATGGTTGTAACCGCTGCCTCAACTTCTGTCCGGCCGATGCTATCAAGAGCGTGGCCAAGCAGATTGAGATAGACCCCTATCTGTGCCACGGCGCCGGCAGCTGTACCAATGCCTGTCCAACCGGGGCCATTGCCTATGACCAGCCAACCCCTCAGGCGCTGCATTCATACCTGAACAAGTTGATTTCCCGCTTCCGCGAGCAGGCCCAAACCGCGCCTGTGGTGCTGTTCCATGACATGGGACAGGGCGGCGCCCTGATCAACGACGAGTTGCCGGGCGAGGTTCTGCCGGTAGCACTTGAAGAAGTCACAGTGGCCAGCATGGATCATTGGATGGCTTCTTTGGCCTGGGGTGCGCGCCAGGTGTTGATCCTCAACACCAGTGCCACAGCACCGACTCTGACTCAGATGCTCAAGGGTGAACTGGGATTGGCCAATGCCATTTTGGATGAGATGGGGCAGCCACAAAGGATTCGGGTTATCGACGAAGCCGAGCTTGCCAATCTCTGGCCTATACTGGATGTAAGTCTGGACTGGCCTGTGATAGTGCCTGCGGCGCTCACTGAGGGTAACAAGCGCACCCAGCTGTATGCTGCTATCGATCACCTCAATGAGCAGGCAGCCAATGTTGATACCCAACTGACCATGGGCAATGTTCCTTATGGCCTGGTTAATATCAATGCCGACAAGTGCACCTTGTGTATGTCTTGTGTCGCGACCTGTCCTACCCAGGCGCTGACCGACGGTGGCGACACTCCGGCACTGTATTTTGTCGAGCAGGATTGTGTGCAGTGTGGTCTGTGTGAGGCCGCCTGTCCGGAGAAGGTGATCAGCCTGACTCCTCAGGTCAATCTGGATAAGGCTGCACGGCAGCAGCGCCGGATCCTGAAAGAAGAAGCTCCGTTCGAATGTATTCGTTGTGGAGCGCCGTTCGCGACCCAGTCTATGGTGCACCGGATGCTGGATATGGTCGGAAGCCACAGCGCCTTCAGCGCCAACATTGAGCGTTTGAAGATGTGTGGTGATTGCCGGGTTAAGGATATGTTTGAAGACATACTCCAGGATCCGGAAAAGCAACTGAGATAAGAGATCCGCTATGACCGAAACAGTAAGAGAAGTATCAGAAAACGATCAGCTTAGAGCAGATATCTATCAGCTGCTGGCGGCGCTGCTGAGGCGCCACCCCAGCCCGGAATTGCTGAGTTTTCTTGGCGACCTCGAAGTCGACGCCAATGACGACAGTGATATGACCAAGGCCTGGTTGGCGCTCAAGTTGGCGGCCGTCCAGTTCGACAGTAACCAGCTGGAAGATGAGTATTTCAACATCTTCCTCGGCGTGGGCTCGGGGGAAATCCTGCCCTATGGCAGCTGGTTTATGACAGGTTCGCTGATGGACAAGCCCTTGGCTTTGCTGCGTCAGGACCTGATGCAGCTGGGCTTCGAGCGCGAAGAAAACGTCAAGGAGCCGGAAGATCATGTTGCCGCCCTGTGCGAGGTGATGAGCGTATTGCTGCTGGAGGCTCCGGCCCATCAGCAACTGGCCTTCTACCGTCGCCATATCGGCAGCTGGATCATACGTTTCTTCGATACCTTGTCCCGTTGTCCCTCCGCCGCGTTTTACGCCGTGGTGGCACAACTCGGCCGGGCCTTCTTTGAAACCGAAATCAATGAGTTTGAACAGCTGGTGCTGAGCACGCCCGTGGTGGAAACCCCGGCGGTACAGATCCAGCCCAAGGCCAGCGAGTTGGCCTGAGAATTTGCCCGTGGCAACACGGGCTAAAGCATGCGGGGGAGTTTCCCCCGTCTACCTTCAACACGAGGAGACACTATGAAGAAGCAAGCTTCCGACATGGGTCGTCGTCAACTGCTCAAGGCATTGGCGATCGGCAGTGCGGCAGGCGCGGTTGCGACTGTCAGTGGTCAAGCCTTGGCGGCCAAGCCTGAAGCACCAGAAGTGCCAAAGGGTGAGGGCTACCGTGAGACTGACCATGTGCGCAATTATTACGCCTCACTGCGTAACAAATAACGATAAGGAGAGTGTGTGATGCGATTAACCCGCAAAACAGACCAGGTCGCAGTGGCTGAAAAGCCCGCTCTGGGTCTGAATCGTCGTCAGTTCCTTAAGTCTGCCGGTTTGGCTACCGGTGGGATTGCCGCAGCATCTATGCTGGGCGCAGGAATGATGCGTAAAGCCGAAGCCAAAGATGTTCCTCACGATGCACCCACTGAAGTGAAGCGTACTATCTGCTCTCACTGCTCAGTAGGTTGTGGTATCTACGCCGAAGTGCAAAACGGTGTTTGGACCGGGCAGGAGCCTGCCGTGGACCATCCATTCAACCGCGGTGGTCACTGTGCCAAGGGCGCGTCACTGCGTGAGCACGGCCATGGTGAGAAACGTCTCAAGTATCCAATGAAACTCGAAGGCGGTAAGTGGAAGCGTCTCAGCTGGGAGCAGGCTATCAATGAAGTCGGCGACAAGATGCTGAAGATCCGCGAAGAATCTGGCCCTGACTCTGTGTACTTCATGGGTAGTGCCAAGTTCTCCAACGAGCAGTCTTACCTGTACCGCAAACTCGCAGCCATGTGGGGCACCAACAACGTCGACCACTCGGCGCGTATTTGTCACTCTACCACTGTAGCCGGTGTGGCCAACACCTGGGGCTATGGTGCGCAAACCAACTCCTTCAACGATATGCACAATGCCAAGTGCATGCTGTTTATCGGCTCCAACCCCAGTGAAGCTCACCCTGTGGCGATGCAACACATTCTGGTAGGTAAAGAGCGCGGTGCCAAAGTCATAGTGGTTGATCCACGTTTCACCCGTACTGCAGCCAAGTCTGACGAGTACGTGCATATCCGTCCCGGTACCGACATTCCTTTCATCTACGGTCTGCTGTGGCATATCTTCGAAAATGGCTGGGAAGATCAGAGCTTTATCGATCAGCGTGTGTACGGCATGGAACGTATCCGCGAAGAGGTGAAGAAGTACAATCCTGCCGAGGTTGAGCATGTTGCCGGTGTCGGTGAGGCTCAAATGCGTCGCGTCGCCAAGATGATGGCCGAGCACAAGCCCGGCACTATCGTTTGGTGTATGGGTGGTACTCAGCACCACGTAGGTAACGCCAATACCCGTGCTTACTGTATCCTGCAGTTGGCCCTGGGTAACATGGGTGTTTCCGGTGGTGGTACCAACATCTTCCGTGGTCACGACAACGTACAGGGCGCCACTGACTTTGGTCTGCTGTTCGATAACCTGCCTGGTTACTATGGTCTGACTTCCGGCGCCTGGGCGCACTGGAGCAATGTGTGGGATCTGGATCCTGCCTGGGTCAGCAGCCGTTTCGACCAAGGCGAGTATCTGGGCCAGAAGCCACAGACTTCAGCCGGTATCCCTTGTTCCCGCTGGCACGACGGTGTGCTGGAAGACAAGAACAAGATTGCCCAGAAAGACAATATCCGTCTGGCCTTCTTCTGGGGTCAGTCTGTCAACACCGAAACCCGTGGCCGTGAGGTGCGTGAAGCACTGAACAAGATGGACACTGTGGTCGTCGTTGACCCATTCCCAACCATGGCCGGTGTTATGCACCAGCGTAAAGATGGCGTTTACCTGCTGCCGGCAGCGACTCAGTTCGAAACCTATGGTTCTGTGTCAGCTTCCAACCGTTCACTGCAGTGGCGTTCTCAGGTCATCGACCCGCTGTTCGAATCGCTGCCTGACCATGTGATCATGTACAAGCTGGCCAAGAAATGGGGCGTTGAGAAAGAGTTCTGTAAGCACATCAAGGTCAACGGTGAAGAGCCGCTGGTTGAAGATGTCACCCGCGAGTTCAACCGCGGTATGTGGACCATAGGTTACACAGGTCAGAGCCCTGAGCGTCTGAAGATGCACCAGGAAAACTGGGGTACCTTCGACTTTGATACCCTCGAAGCACCCGGCGGCCCAGCCAAGGGTGAAACTTATGGTCTGCCATGGCCATGTTGGGGCACGCCTGAGATGAAACATCCAGGTACCCAAATCCTCTATCGTACCGACCGTGAAGTCCGCTACGGCGGTGGTAACTTCCGTGCCCGTTACGGTGTTGAGCACAATGGCAACAACATACTTGCCGAAGGTTCCTTCTCCAAAGGCAGTGAGATTCAGGATGGTTACCCTGAGTTTACCGACAAGATGCTCAAGCAGCTGGGTTGGTGGGATGACCTGACCGAAGAAGAGAAGAAACACGCCGAAGGCAAAAACTGGAAAACCGATATTTCCGGTGGTATTCAGCGTGTGGCCATAGCTCACGGCTGTATCCCTTATGGTAACGCCAAGGCCCGTTGTATCGTATGGAACTTCCCGGACGACATTCCGTTGCACCGTGAACCTCTGTACACGCCTCGTCGTGACCTGGTCGCCAAGTACCCCACCTACGAAGACCGTATGGTGGCGCGTCTGCCGACCCTGTACAAGTCAATTCAGGACAAAGACTTCGCCAAAGACTTCCCGCTGGCACTGACCTCTGGTCGTCTGGTGGAATATGAAGGCGGCGGTGAAGAAACCCGTTCCAACCCCTGGCTGGCCGAGTTGCAGCAGGAGATGTTTATTGAGATCAGCCCAGGCGATGCAGCCGACCGCGGTCTACGCGATGGCGACGATGTTTGGGTACACAGCCCAGAAGGCGCCAAGATCAAGGTCAAGGCCATGGTAACGCCAAGGGTGATCAACGGTGAATGTTTCATGCCGTACCACTTCGCCGGTATCTTCGAAGGCGAGAGCCTGGTGAAGAACTATCCGGAAGGTACTGTACCTTACGTTCAGGGTGAATCGGCCAACACGGTTCTGACTTACGGCTATGATGTGGTGACACAGATGCAGGAAACCAAATCCAGCCTGTGCCAGATCACCAAAGCCTAACCGTACTTGATGAGGAGATAAGCCATTATGGCAGTCATGAAATTCTTATGTGACACCAAGCGCTGCATCGAGTGTAACGGTTGCGTCACAGCCTGTAAAAACGAAAACGACTCCGCGCTCGAGTGGGGTATCCAGCGTCGCCGCGTGGTGACCATCAATGATGGTCAGCCCGGTGAAGCGTCCATTTCAGTTGCCTGTATGCACTGTACCGACGCGCCTTGTATGGCCGTTTGTCCTGCAGACTGTTTCTACCGCACTGACGATGGCATAGTGCTGCACAACAAAGATACCTGTATCGGTTGTGGCTACTGCTTCTATGCCTGTCCTTTCGGGGCGCCTCAGTTCCCGAAAAAGACCGCCTTCGGCAGTCGCGGCAAGATGGATAAGTGTACTTTCTGTGCCGGTGGTCCAGAGGAAAACTTCTCTGAAGCCGAGCGTAAGAAGTACGGTGCCAACCGTATCGCCGAAGGTAAGTTGCCTATGTGTGCCGAGCTTTGCTCCACCAAGGCACTGCTGGCCGGTGACGCGGAAGTGGTATCCAACATCTATCGTGAGCGGATGGCCGCCCGGGGTAACCCCAATGTGATTTGGGGCTACAATCCCAAGACCGGTGAGATCAACTGAGACAGAGCGGGGGTGGGCTAAGGCCCACCCTGACGAGGAGTGACTATGTTAATCAAATCACTGCGCAGTCTGTTCGCTCTGCTGGTATTGGTTGCCGGGCTGGGGTTTGCTTCCACAGCCATGGCCGCCGATGAACAGTCGAGCCAGCAACAGGCGCAGGCGCAAACCAGTGAGGCCGATCTTTGGCGCGCGGTAAAATCCGGTGAATCCGGCTATACCACGGCCAAGGGGGTTGAAACCGGCGTGCTGATCAACGTGGCCGGTAATCAGGGCAAGGAGCTGCGCAATCAGTACCTGACACCCATTATGGCGATTGCCGTAGTCGGCGTGTTTGGGGCGTTCGTGCTCTTTTACCTGGTGAATGGACCATCCAAGCTGCACCACGGTTTTTCCGGCAAGTTGGTGTTCCGTTGGAGTAAGGCGGACCTGATCATCCACTGGGTAGTGGCAATCAGTTGTCTTATCCTGATCTTCACCGGGCTCAACATCATGTTGGGCAAGCATGTGCTGCAACCCTATGTCAGTGGCGATATTTGGGCGGCACTGATCTATGGCTCCAAGACGATCCACGATTGGGTCGGGCCACTGTTCATCGCCTCCTGGGCGGTACTGGTGGTGAAATGGATGCCGGATCAGCTGTTCAAGAGCTATGACCTCAAGTGGTTCATGCTGGTGGGTGGCTACATCAACTTCGGCCCCTTCAAGGGTAAGCACCCGGATTCGGGGTTTGCCAACGCCGGTGAGAAGATGTGGTTCTGGACCCTGGCCATTTTCGGTCTGTTTATCAGCATTTCCGGCATCATGATGGTGTTGCCCAACCTGGATTTGCCCCGTGAAGCCTCAATGGCGGCGTTGTTGGTGCATGGTGTCAGTGCCACGCTCATTATCGCCTTCACCATAGTGCATATCTGGATGGCAACCGTACTGTCCGAGGGCGGTATGGAGTGTATGAAGTCCGGTTACTGTGATGAGAACTGGGCGATGCAGCATCACAATGTCTGGTATGACGAAATCAAGGCCAACGGTACGCTCAAATATCGAGATAATTGAGCCCCTGAGCTGATTAAAGACTGCAAACACCCCGGCCTGCCGGGGTGTTTTTTTATGATCTGTTTTTTAACATTGTTTACTTCAAAATCCGCGCGTCACTGATACTTTCGCTATTTTCCTTTTATTGAAAGTTTGAAGCAGTTAACGCTTTGAACAGCCGCTCCCATGGGGCTTACATTCAAACTGTCCCAGATCAAAATCCATCCAGTTGCAAAGCCTTATATTGCCCACGCTTATAGAAGGACTCTATTCATATGTAACGGAGTTTTTACCTTTTTTGTACATGAGTGCAGCTTGAGTTGTTAAAGGGCTGGAGTGCACAAAAGAGAGTCGTGTCACCCGCAACGCGGGTGAAAATTATCAGGAGCGAAGATGAAAGACCAGAAGCCAGATCTGAACCGCAGATCCCTGCTGAAGGCTATCACCATAGGCAGTGCCGCGGGTGCCGCGATTGCTGCTACAGGGGTGAGTGCCGCTCAGGCCAATGAGCCTGTTGAAGCGAAGTCCGCAAAAAAGGGCTATCACGAAACAGCGCATATCCGCAGCTATTACAACAGCCTGCGTAGCTAATCCAGGAGATCTCAAGCGATGAAGTTAACTCGCACATCCAATGTCGCCCCTAAGGCTGACAAACCAAAACTGGGGATCAGCCGTCGTCAGTTTATGAAGAATGCCGGTATTACTGCCGGTGGTATCGCTGCCGCCTCTATGCTGGGTGCCGGCATGATGCGTCGTGCCGAAGCCAAAGATGTACCTCATGATGCGCCTATCGAAGTCAAGCGTACTATTTGTAGTGCCTGTGCCGTAGGTTGTGGTCTGTATGCCGAAGTACAAAACGGTGTTTGGACTGGTCAGGAGCCTGCCTTCGATCACCCATTCAACGCCGGTGGTCACTGTGCCAAAGGTGCTGCACTGCGCGAGCACGGCCATGGTGAGAAGCGTCTCAAGTATCCAATGAAGCTTGAAGGCGGTAAGTGGAAGCGTATCAGCTGGGATCAGGCCATCAACGAAGTTGGTGACAAGATGCTGAAGATCCGCCAGGAATCGGGTCCGGATTCTGTTTACTTTATGGGTAGTGCCAAGTTCTCCAACGAAGGCTGCTACATGTATCGTAAGCTGGCCGCCATGTGGGGTACCAACAACGTCGACCACTCTGCCCGTATTTGTCACTCTACCACTGTAGCCGGTGTGGCCAACACCTGGGGCTATGGTGCGCAAACCAACTCTTTCAACGACATTCAGAATGCCCGCGCCATCTTCTTCATTGGTGCCAACCCTGCAGAAGCGCACCCTGTTTCCATGCAGCACATTCTGATCGCCAAAGAGAAGAACAATGCCAAGCTGATCGTGGTTGATCCACGTTTCTCCCGCACCGCGGCTCATGCCGATCTGCATTGCTCTATCCGTCCGGGTACCGACATTCCATTTATCTACGGTATGTTGTGGCATATCTTCGAAAACGGCTGGGAAGACAAGACTTTCATCAAAGAACGTGTGTTCGAGATGGAAACCATCCGTGCAGAAGCCAAGAAGTTCCCACCTAAAGAAGTGGCCAACATCACTGGCTGTAGCGAAGAGTACCTGTACCAGGCCGCCAAGATGATGGCCGATAACCGTCCAGGCACTGTGGTTTGGTGTATGGGTGGTACCCAGCACCACGTAGGTAATGCCAACACCCGTGCTTACTGTATCCTGCAGTTGGCTCTGGGTAACATGGGTGTTTCCGGTGGTGGTACCAACATCTTCCGTGGTCACGATAACGTACAGGGCGCTACCGACCTGGGTCTGCTGTTCGATAACCTGCCAGGTTACTACGGCCTGACCTCTGCGGCATGGCAACACTGGACCCACGTATGGGATCTGGATATGGAGTGGATGAAGAGCCGCTTCGACCAGGGTACCTACCTGGGCCGCGAACCTATGACGACTCCGGGTATTCCTTGTTCCCGTTGGCACGACGGTGTGTTGGAAGACAAGCAGAAGCTGGCACAGAAAGACAACGTGCGTCTGGCCTTCTTCTGGGGTCAGTCTGTCAACACTGAAACCCGTCAGCGCGACGTGCGAGATGCACTGGACAAGATGGATACAGTTGTTGTTGTTGACCCATTCCCAACTATGGCCGGTGTTATGCACCGTCGTAAGGATGGCGTCTACCTGCTGCCTGCCGCGACTCAGTTTGAGACCCGTGGTTCCATCTCCAACTCAGGCCGTTCTATCCAATGGCGTGAGCAGGTTATCGAGCCGCTGTTTGAGTCCAAGACAGATATCGAAATCATGTATCGTCTGGCACAGAAACTGGGCTTCGCCGAGCAGTACACCAAGCGTATCAAGAAAGAGAATGGTCTGCCTCTGATCGAAGACATCACTCGCGAAATCAACCGCGGTATGTGGACTATCGGTATGTCCGGCCAAAGCCCTGAGCGTTTGAAGCAACACACCATGAACTGGGGCACTTTCTCCAACAAGACTCTGGAAGCCGAAGGTGGCCCATGCAAGGGCGAAACCTATGGTCTGCCTTGGCCATGTTGGGGTACACCTGAGATGAAGCATCCAGGTACCCAGATCCTCTATAACACAAGCAAGCACGTCAAAGACGGTGGCGGTAACTTCCGTGCCCGTTACGGTGTGGAATATCAAGGCAAGAACCTGCTGGCCGAAGGCTCCTTCTCCAAAGGTGCTGAAATCCAGGACGGTTATCCTGAGTTCTCCGACAAGCTGCTCAAGCAATTGGGCTGGTGGGACGAGCTGACTGCTGAAGAGAAAGCCGAAGCCGAAGGCAAGAACTGGAAGACCGACCTTTCAGGCGGTATTGTCCGGGTTGCCATTAAGCACGGTTGTATCCCATTCGGTAACGCCAAGGCCCGTTGTATCGTGTGGACCTTCCCTGATCAGGTGCCAGTACACCGCGAGCCGCTGTACACAGCCCGTCGCGATCTGGTAGCCAAGTACCCAACTTATGACGACATGCAAGTACATCGTCTGCCGACTCTGTACAAGTCTATCCAGGAGAAAGATGTCAGTGGCAAGTACCCACTGGTACTGACTTCCGGTCGTCTGGTGGAATACGAGGGTGGTGGTGAAGAATCACGTTCCAACCCATGGCTGGCCGAGCTGCAGCAGGAGATGTTCGTTGAGATCAACCCTGGTGATGCTGCCGACCGCGGTATCCGTGACGGTGAGAAGGTATGGCTGGAAGGCGCCGAAGGCGGCCGAATTCTGGTTCAAGCCATGGTGACCCCAAGGGTTAAACCAGGTGTGACCTGGATGCCTTACCACTTTGCCGGGATCATGCACGGCGAGAGCCTGGAACCCAACTATCCGGAAGGCACAGTGCCTTACGTATTGGGTGAATCCTGTAACACTGCGCTGACCTATGGTTATGACCCAGTGACTCAGATGCAGGAAACCAAGGCGTCGCTTTGTCAGATCGTCAAAGCATAAGTGCAGCTTAAGCGAGGAGAATTGCCACTATGGCTACAATGAAATTTCTGTGTGATACCAAGCGCTGCATTGAATGTAATGGCTGTGTCACCGCTTGTAAAAACGAAAACGACTCCGCTCTCGAGTGGGGTATCCAACGTCGCCGCGTAGTGACCATCAAAGATGGTCAGCCCGGCGAGGCCTCTATCTCTGTGGCTTGTATGCATTGCAGCGACGCGCCTTGTATGGCCGTGTGTCCTGCCAACTGCTTTTACCGTACCGAAGATGGCATAGTGCTGCACAACAAAGATACCTGTATCGGTTGTGGTTACTGTCTCTATGCCTGTCCATTCGGCGCACCTCAGTTCCCGAAATCAGGTGCCTTCGGCTCCCGCGGCAAGATGGACAAATGTACCTTCTGTGCCGGTGGTCCTGAAGAAAACCATTCGGATGCCGAGCGTCAGAAATACGGTGCCAACCGTATTGCAGAAGGCAAGCTGCCTATGTGTGCCGAACTCTGTGCAACCAAGGCCCTGCTGGCCGGTGATGCGGAAGTGGTTTCCGGCATCTACCGCGAGCGTGTGGCTTATCGCGGTGCCGAAAACGGCGCCTGGAAGTAACAGACGGCACGAATATCCGACCCGGTACTACCGGGTCGGTGAGAGAGGTTAATATGAACAAATGGTTCAAACACATAGGCTTGGCTATTGCGCTCTTGTTCAGTGCGGTTTGCTTTGCCAATGGTGCCGATGCACCTGTGGAACCACAAGCGAGCGACGCCCAGATCTGGGCACAACTCAAGGATGGGGCAACGGGTTACACCACGTCCCAGAGCCAGTTCCACAACCAGCCGATCAACACCTATGATCTGCGGGTACTGGAACTGCGCAGCGACTGGCTGGCCCCCGGGTTGATGCTGGCCCTGTTCGGCATGATCATCATTTTTGCCCTGTTTATCATGGTTAACGGTATTTCCAAACTGCACCATGGTTTCTCCGGCAAGATGGTACATCGCTGGTCCAAGTTTGATGTGAGCATTCACTGGCTGGGGGCGATTCCCTGCTTGCTGCTGATCCTCACCGGCTTGGTGCTGCTGGCCGGGCGTTTCTTCTTCCAGCCTTATCTGGGTGAAGGCTTCTGGGCATCCATGGTCAATGGTGCCAAACAAGTGCACGACGTGATGGCGATTCCCTTCATGTTCGGCTGGGCGCTGATGACTCTGTTGTGGGCCAAGAACCAGTTACCCAAGATGTATGACGTCAAGTGGTTTATGGTCGTGGGCGGGTACATCAACTTCGGTCCTTTCAAGGGCAAACACCCTGATGCCGGCTTTGCCAACGCCGGTGAGAAGATGTGGTTCTGGGCCTTTGCCTTCTTTGGACTGATCATCTCTGCCTCAGGCATGCTGCTGCTGTTCCCCAACCTGTTTGAACCTAGCCGTACCCTGAGCCTGATAGCTCTGGTGTTGCACTCAATCAGTGCCATCATCATATGTGCCTTCTCCATAGTGCATATCTTTATGGCAACTGTTATGTCTGAAGGTGGTATGGAGTGTATGGTTTCCGGTTACTGTGATGAAAACTGGGCAACTCAACACCACAACCTGTGGTATGACGAGATCAAGGCCAACGGTACTCTGAAATACAGAGACTGAGGCCAGCCCTTTGCAGAAAAGCCGTGTCAGTCGACACGGCTTTTTTATCAATAATGAAAAATAAAGCGGTGATTATTTTATTTATGGCACTTATACCTCTAAATAGGTGGTCAAAGTGCCATTTTCTTGAGTGATTGGCATTAATTAACTGTTTTTAATCATTAAATTATTTTAATCCTTAGCTTAATTCTTCTGCTGTTTAACTGTTTTTGTAACAAAATTTCCGATTTGATCCATAAAATAGTTAACGATTTGACTGTTAAAGTGTAAAAAATGCAATTCAAATAAAACAACATTATGTTTATTAAGGATTATTTCAATTTTTAATGACATTATGATGGATTGCTTATTTAATCGCCAATATGTAAAATGGTTCTACAAACGTAACAAAGTTACGCGTATTTTTCTTCATTCAATCAGATACCATCATGATCAACAATACCAGAACCAGTGTGTTATCCATGCTGCCGTCTTTGCTGTCCAGTGTGCTACTGATAGTGATCGGCATCTTTGCTTATCGTGCTTTTTTCCAACTCAATGACGTCAGCGAACGTCTGGTGAATAACAACAATCTGACCGAGACTTTCGCCGGGATCCGCGAAGAGTTCTATCAACTGCGGCTGGCTTCCCTGGTGCACAACACTCAAGGGGTACGCCAGCATCAGGACAGAGTGCATGACCTGATAGCCCGCCTGAGTAAATTCGACACAGCCTTTATGAAGAATGGTGGTGCGCGAATCGCCGTTCTCAAACCCGGAATCGACAGATACACCCGTCTCTACTTCGATGAGCTGGCGCTGGCCGAGCGAACCGGTACAGAGCCGGTACTCACTCCGGTAAGACGAGATCTGGGCCCTGAGGTGAGTGCCGAGATCAATCTGCTGGTGGCGCAGATAACCGAGCGTAACCAGGAATTGGGGCAGATGACGGTTTCCGAGGTGGATAATGCCGAAGTCATTCTGCTTGGTTTGATCCTGTTTGCCATAGTGGCTTCCTTGCTGATGGCACTCCTTATGAGCCGCCATCTGGTGGCCATTGTCAGCCGGATCCAACAATCTGTCGCCAAGCTGGCGGTCGGCGACCTGACCCACAAGATAGGGATCCAGGGCAAGAATGAACTCTGCACTCTGGCGGCCGATCTGGATCAGCTCAGCGACAGATTACAAGTCATGATCCGTGAAATCGCCCAAGCCTCGGAACATATGGCGCAGCAGGTCGGTGAGCTCAATGTTCAGTCTGAGTCCAACTCGGCCGCATTGCAGGCCCACGCCTTGGAAACCGACCAGGTAGTCACCGCGGTTGAAGAGATGAGCGCTACCGCTCAAGGGGTTGCCAACGATGCTGCCTCCGCCGCACAGTTGACCGATAAGGCCAGAGCTCAAGGGGATGAGTCCCGTCAGGCGGTCGAACAGGCTTCCAACAATGTGATGGCGCTGGTCAGCGAAGTCGACAGTGCCTCCCAGACCATTGCCGAGATGGATGAGAGCACCCGTAGAATTGCCGGTGTGCTGGATGTGATAGGTGAGATTGCCGAACAAACCAACCTGCTGGCGCTGAATGCGGCCATCGAAGCGGCCCGCGCCGGTGAGCAGGGACGTGGCTTTGCTGTGGTGGCCGACGAAGTCAGGGCGTTGGCGGCACGCACCCAGGCCAGCACTTCAGAGATCAACAATATGTTGGAACAGCTGCGTCAGGGAGCCGATTCGGCGGTGAATGCCATGAATCGTACTCGCCAGAGCTGTCAGGCAACGGCCGATACCACGACTCTGGTGGCCGAAAGTTTGCAGGGGCTGACCGAGCATGTATTTGATATCAATGGCCTCAGTAGCCAGATAGCCACGGCTGCCGAAGAGCAGAGCTCGGTTTCTGAAGAGATTACCCGCAACCTCAGTGTCATTCGCGAAATGGTGGAAGAGCTAAATCAGAGTGGCAAGGCGACACTCGGCAGCACCGCGGCACTGGCCGCTGCCAAAGATCAGCTCTCCAGCGTGGTCAGACAGTTTAAGCTCAGCTGAAAATAAGGGGTCTGCGGACCCCTTTTTGCTGCCTGGTGTAAAGGCACCCCTCGAAAGGTTGATTTTTCATCCGTTAATACTAAAACATGATCTGCTTAACAAAACGCCACTCTCGATGCTGATAGGTATTGTTAACTTCTAGCCAGTTCACGTTTTGACTCCTGTGCAGGAGGTAGTCTACAAACAGCTGGCAGTACCTTGGAAATCACCTAACTGTTTGTGGTATCTAGGGATTAGCAAAACTAACAGGAAGCCTTATGTCATCAATTATCCAAACTCTCGATCGCCAACTGGTCACTCCATACCAAGCCAATATTACAGTACCCAACTGGATGCTGGGGGCCATGGAGCGGGTGATGCAGTACTATGTTGACAAGAACCTGAGGCTGGACACTATTTCTGCTGATGTGATGCCGGCTCCGGTAGAGGGCAAGAAATACATGCTCTATGCCCATGTGCCTTTCTGCCACACGCTTTGCTCTTACTGTACCTTCCACCGCTTCCTGTTCAAGGAAGACAAGGCCCGTGCCTATTTTGTGGCGCTGCGTAAAGAGATGGATATGGTCAAGCAGTTGGGCTATGACTTCGAGTCCATGTACATAGGCGGCGGCACTACGACTGTGCTGGAAGATGAACTGGCGCGCACTATTGAGTATGCCAAGACCCTGTTCCCTTCCATCAAGGAAGTCTCCTGTGAATCGGATCCCCAACACTTGGACAGCCCGGGCTTTAAACAGCTCAAGGGATTGGTTGACCGCATGTCCATCGGGGTGCAGAGCTTTAATGATGACATCCTCAAGATGACAGACAGGTTGGAAAAGTTTGGCACCGGCCAGCAAACATTCGACAAGATCATGGCTGCCAAAGAGCTGTTTCCTATTATCAATGTCGATTTGATCTTCGGTTTCCGCGGTCAGACAGACGAAGTGATCCAGCATGACTTGGATATGGCTTCCAGACTGGATCCGCGCCAGATCACCACTTATCCCCTGATGATCACCCACCAGACCCGCAAGAGCGTCAAAGGGAAACTGGCTGCGCCTCAGGCCGATATGGCCAACCAGTACCGGATGATCCTCAATACCCTCAATGGCCAGTACAACCAGTTGTCGGCCTGGGCCTTTGGTAAGGCCAACGATGAAGGCTTTGACGAGTACGTTATCGATTACGACGAATACTTGGGTGTGGGTTCAGGCTCATTCAGTTTCCTCAACGATACCCTGCATGTGAATACTTTCTCGCTGCGCAAGTATCAGGAGCGGATCGCCAGCGGCAAGATGGGTGTTGAGCAGCAAAAGCAGTACAGCAAGAAAGATGTAATGCAGTATCGTTTCCTTCTGGGGATGTTCTCCGGTCGTCTGTCGCGCAAGTATTTTTGCGATACCTTCGGCGTGAATCTGGACACAGCCCTGTTCAAAGAGATGAGCTCGATGAAGCTGATTGGCGCCATCAAGAATGATCCCAGCAACCCGGATGAGCTGATCATTACAGACAACGGCAAGATGATGGGCCTGCTGATGATGAAAGAGTTTTATGCCGGTATGGATAATGTCCGGGCGCAGCTGCGTAAGCCGCTGAAGCCTTGTGATATGTAATCTTTGGTTCAATGAATGACAAAAAATCCGCCACAGGGCGGATTTTTTATTGCGCAATAACGCTTCTGCCGACGGCTAGTCGCCTTGACTGCGATTAGCGGGATAACGGGGGCCGTCGTCGCTAATCTCCAGCCAGGCGGGTTTGTTGGCGCAGTAGATATGATATCTGGGTGCCACCCTGTCTGGGTCATCCAAAGAAGCAATACTCAAGCTGATAAATTCTGGATAGTCGAGACTGCGATAACTCAGGCTGGTGCCACAGTTTGGGCAAAAGCCGCGGCGGATCTTGGCCGAAGAGGCATATTCCCGCACGGCTTCACCCTGCCAAGTGAGTTGCTCCAGTTTGACGTCCATCCAACTGCCCACTACAGCCCCTGTGCTCTTACGGCATTGACTGCAGTAACAGTGGTCGACATCGAACGGTTCACCCTCGAGGCGATAACGTATGGCGCCGCACAGGCAGCCTCCCTGTAACTCATCCTGCTGCTTCATCGCTCGACTCCTGGATAGCTTATTGTCAGGGCCTATCTGGCGCGATAGACGGGATAAGCCTGGTAAGCCTTGTCATAGTAAGGGCTGCGTTCGTAGAACCAACGCAACCTGGCCTTGGCATCGGCGGCAAAGGCCGGGTCTTTGAGCGCCTGGTCAAATTCGGCCTGGAGCGCTTTGGAGTTGGCCAGCATCTGTTGTGCCAAAGGTTCAACCGCGTAGTCCTCAATATACTCGGTACGGGTGAATATGGTGTTGAACAGGCCCCACTGTAGCAGTGAGTCGGGCGATTGTGGTTCCAGCAGTATCATCGCCAGATCGCCAAGCGGCTGCTCAGTGCTTATTTTGACGGTACCGGCGGGTAAGGTGAGTTCAACCTTTTCCAGTTTGGCTTTGGCACTGACTCTCTGGCGGCCTTCATAGTCACTGGCGGCAAACTGGGGTTCGCTGAGGCGATACTGTTGCAGCTTCAGTGTTTGAGGTTGCTCCAGGCGGCTCATACGAATGCCGTGTAGCGATAGCTTGGCAATCACCTCTTGCCACTGGGGCGGAATATAGTAAGCGGCCGGGCGGCTGACCCGGATATCCGCCTCTGTGTTGCCTATTACCGGCAGGTTGGGATAAAGCTTGGGCTCGCCGGTCCAGCGCACCACTTGTTTGCCCGAAATAGGGCTCTGTTCCAGTTGATAGTCTATGCCTTTGAAATCCCAGCCCTGCTCCTGCTTTTGTGACTTCCAGGTCAGGGTCACCAGCCGTGGATAGCGGTACTTGTCTTTCTCTATCGCTGCGCGCAGCTTGGTCGCTTTGGCCCCCACAGTCTTGAGGGTTTGCTCCAGCATCACATAAGTGCCCAGTACCCGTTGCCGAAACGGCTTGAGGCTGTGGTTTTCAATCAATATGGTCGGCAGGTGTCTGGCATCGCCGTAACCGTTGGAGTAGCGGGCCGAGGCATTCCACAGTGACATACCCTTGCTCAAATCGGTATTGTCCAAGGCGAAGACCAGAGGCCCCGGGATATGACCTGCCTGGGTCAGCGCCTGTTCTATCGCCGGGCGATATTCCTGCTGCAGCCAGTTGTAGCCGGCGGGGCTCAGCCCCTGAGACAGGTTGTAACCAAAGGTCACATCATATTGGTAGTCGATACCGTCGGTGACATGCACATCAATATACAGCTGCGGCTGCCAGTCGTTGATGGCGGTCAGCATGTGTTGAATCTCCATGCTGTCGGCCTTGGCGTAGTCACGATTGAGGTTGATGTTTTGGCTGGTGGTTCGCCAGCCCATGTTCAGTGGGCCGCGTTGGTTAACTCGGTTGCTTTGGCTGGAGCGCTCGTGCGCATCGACACTGAAAATCGGCACAAACAGCAGGTTGACCTGTTCCAACAGCTCGGCCTTGTCGCCGACTATGATATCCCGCAATAACATCATGCCGGCATCTTTGCCGTCAATTTCACCCGAGTGGATCCCGGCTTGCACCAGAACATTGGGCTTGTGGTTACGTCTCAGCTGTGCCGGGGTGGCAGCACCTTCGGCGCTGGCCACTATCATCCAGATATCCCGCCCCTGGGGGCTCTTGCCCAGACTCACCTTGTTAAGCTTGTTGCTTTGGGTCATCAGCCTATCCAGCCAGGCAAAGGTCTGCTGATAGCTTGGGCTTTCAATACCGCCGGATTGCTCAAAAGGCGTGGCCCAGCTGTCGTCGGCTGCACGCATTAAGGCCTCGCTGGCACCACTCCAGGGGTTGAGCGGCGGCAAAATGGCATCATTGATATAGGTGTTGGCTTGGGTGGCTGGTTCGGCAAGTGCGGCGCCGGGTAACGTCGCGACAGCGAGCCAGAGCAGGGACAGCATGCGCATGAAAGGCTCCGGGTACAGGATAATTGTTATTGTTGAAGCGCTCTATCTTTCACCAATTTGTCGAGCCCTGCAAGTCACCCGGAGTGACTCTCCCTTTCTGTTGTGGTTATAGCAATGAAAGCAAACTGCACCTCCCTAAATTTTGTTTTGTCAAAGTAATGTCAAAAAACGGCACTCAAGGGCAGTAATTTACATATTTGCAATCCAGTCTGAATAAATACCCAATCTCGCTTTTTAAGTTATTTTCTGTGTTGTAATTTCCTAACTGAGTTAATTAAAAAAGAATTTTATATTTATACCAGTTTTTATTAGCTGCTGGATAAATAACTTATATAAGTAAAGTAGTGCTTTAATGTGGCAGCCATTTAAATTATCAATAGTGCTTTTGGCGTTCACATTAATAAGTTCTGATTAAGTCGTTTTATTCTTGGAGAACAGTGTTGATGAGAGGCTTATCCAATATATTGATAGTTTCGGCAGTGGCTTTACCCCTGGGGTGCGCTTCTGCGGCAGAGGTGATTACCCTGGATGGTCAGTCACTCAAGATAGAGCAGCTACTGCAGCTGAAAGATAAACAAGTGCAGGTGGCTCTCAGCAAAGAAGCGCAAAAGACAATTCATGCAAGCCATGAACTCCTGATAGATTCTGCCCGTAAAGGCACTCCCGTATACGGGCTCACCGTTGGGGTGGGCAAGAACAAGGATACCCCGGTATTTGGTAAAGACGGTTCTTTGAGTGCCGAAGCCCGCAAACTGTCGGAAGATTTTAACCGCAATATGCTGTTTACCCACTCGGCGGCCAGTGGCCAACCCATAGCGCCGGAAACCGTGAAAATGGCGATGACGATCCGCCTGAATCAGATAGCCACGGGGCATGTGGGTGTGCAGCCGGACGTGGCCCGCATTTACCAGGAGTTTATCAACGAAGACATTATCCCCGTGGTGCCGGAAGATGGCTCTGTGGGGTTGAGTGATATCCTGTTGGCCTCACACATAGGCGCCGCCATGATGGGCGAGTGGGATGTGTTCTACAAAGGCCAGCGGATGTCTGCCGCCAAGGCGATGAAGCAGGCCGGGATCAAGCCGCTGGTGCCCTTTGGCAAGGACTCACTCTCGATTCTGTCCAACAACGCCCTGGCAACGGCACAGGTGGTCAACGCCATTGGTGATGCCCGCCAGATCATTCAATTCTCTCCCAGACTCATTGCCGCGGCCCTTGAAGGGATCAACGGCAATATCAGCCCTCTGCTACCTCATACCCTGGCGGCCAGACCTATGCCGAATGTCGAGAAGGTAGGTCAAGAGATTTTGACCAATCTGGAGGGGGGATATCTATTCCAGCGTGACGAGAAGCGGCCGTTGCAGGATGCGCTATCCTATCGCGGTGCTCACTGGCCTGTGGCCCATGCCATGTCGCAGCTGCAGCAGTTGGAAACCTTGGTGAATATTCAGATTAACAGCTCTGATGATAATCCTACGGTTTACATCAATGCCAAACCCGGACGTTACGCCGAAGCCCCTCAAGTGGCACAGTATTTTACCCAAGGGCCGGTATCTGGGGCGATTAACTCCTCGGCCAACTTCGATACCATCCAATTGGCGTCCCAGACCGAAGCCTTTATCAATGCCATGGCGCAGTTGGGCAAATACTCCAGTAATCGCCAGATCAAGTTGATTGACCCTTACTTCACAGGTTTGCCAAGAGCCTTGGTCGACCCTGATGATGCCAATGGTCAGGCTTTCTATACCCTGCAGAATGGCTTCACCGCCCTGTTTGTCGAGATAGCCCATGCGGCCAATCCCGTGTCCTTCTATGGTATAGCCAACCAAGGCGGTATCGAGGATAACTTCAGCAACTACTTCCAGGCCGGCAAGAATCTCAGCAAGGTGGTGGATGGCGTGGCACGCATCTATGGCTTTGAGCTGATGCAGGTGGCCCAGGCGATGGACCTGCAGAAGAAAGTGAACCACAGGCAGTTGTCACCCCAGAATGAACAACTGTTAAAGGCGCTGCGCAAACAGGTGGCTTACTACGACAAGGACAGGTTGTTTACCCCGGATGTCGAGGCCTCGACTCAGTTCCTGATGAAGTTCTAAGGAAACCAAGCCCCGGTAGGATTAACCACCGGGGCTCTTTGTTTAGGGAATCGGGAATAGCCTTTGCTCACTGGGTTTTCGAGCCACATTCGCGGCTTGGACACACCGTCTCGGCGGAAATGCTCCAGGCTCCGGAGAAGTCATTGTAGATAAATCTCTGCTCTGAACCGCGGGCGCTGAAGTGCACCACGAACGGAGTGAATTGGGGCACACCTGCCTGCGCCGCCAGTTGAGTAATGGCCAACTGGGCTATAGGTGAGTCTGGCTCTCCCAATTCAGCCAGCTGTTCTGTACTGAGTTCCAGATGTCTGGGGCTGTCACTGAGTGAGGCGTTTTGAACTACCTTGGCAATGGGGATCTCATGCAGCCTGGCATTCAGCCGTGAATAGGCAGCATATTGCGCAACCCTCTGTTGCAGCGCCGCTTCGCTCACCCCCAGGCTCTTGGCCATATTGGCTCTACGCGCCTGAACCAGCTCCCTGAGTTCGCTTCGTTGCTGACTGGAAAGAGCCGAGAAGGCCATTCCGGCCCCCAGAGTTTGGCTGTAAGTGGTTGAAGACAGTATCGGCTCGCCCAGTGTCTTGTCACCGGCCATCAGCCGGTTCAGTTCGGCGGAGAAGTGAAGGTAGGCTTGCGGATCTTGAAAGCCAAAATATTCCGCATGGGCTTCAATGCGTTGCAGCGTACCCGAGACAGGTTCTGCGATTGCGGTAGATGAAGTATAACCTGCTGAAAAGCATGCTAATAATATCCATTTGTTCATCTTGTATATCCTTATACTTTACTGAGTACGAATATAATTAACAGCCTTGGCTTTCAGGGTCAACGGTTTCATTGTTCGGAAATTCAACAGCAAACAGACAGGGGTTCAGTGAGCTCGAGGCCACTATCGCTGCCATTGGCGGCAGGCATGCGCTATAAACAGCGGCTCGAAGCTGGCCTTATCAGCATAGTGGAGGTGACGTGAAAATAACGTCAAAAACTCCGTAGTTTTTACATGGGGTTACATTTTTGCAGCCTATTCTAAATATCTGTTTCAACTGTCTTTGTTCAATTCGTAGCCTGAGTTATGTTGGCTTTGATTCTTATTCTTGAGGAGTAATCGCATGAGTACAGTATTGAATCAGGCTGCACTCACGGAAGCACAGAGCAGTTTCAGACAAGTACTGCAAACCGTCGGCCCGCTGATCGCCAGGCTGGGGTTCCAGGGGTTCTGGTTTCAGGGGCTGCCAAGCAATGCCAGGGAGTATTTGGAACACCCGGAAAATCAAGGCTTGTTCGCCCCTGTGTGGCTGCGAAGGCCAATAGCCTCACTGGCTTCCTCCGGTAGGATAGCGACCCTGCAACAGTACTATCTGGAACATTTTGCCCGCAGCGACAGTAACTTTGCCGAGTCTTTAAGCGCAGATAAAGCCTGGCGGTATCGCTGGCAAGAGCACGACCCGGTAAAAACTTTGTTTGCCAAACATGGTTACGACACTGTTCTGAGCTTTCCTGTCCCCAGCTATGCCAACCCGACCTGGTTTGGTCGTTTCATATTGCTGGCATCGGGCCGTCCCGAGCCGGATCCGGAACGGGTACAGCAGACCTTGATCTTGGTGCAAAGTCTGCTGTTTGAACATGACAGGCAGAGGTTCAACCCCTTTCTGCAGAGCCGGATCTTCAAGGCCAATGCCAGAAAAGTGCTGCGAATGGCCGCAACCGGACTACAAAATCATGAGATCTCTGATCGACTGCACATTAGTGTTCGTGGGGTTGAATACCATATGGAGTCAATGCGCAAGAAACTGGGTGCCAGCAACAGGGCAAATCTGATCCATCTGGCCCATCAATTTGAGTTGATCTGACATGTTAATTCTGCTGGTCGAAGATAATCGTCTGTTGGCAAACAATATTATTCAGTACCTGGCGATAAAAGGCATTGAATGTGACTATGCCGAAACCCTGGCTCAGGCCAATGAACTGCTGAGACAGCAGCATTTCGATGTGGTGGTGCTGGATCTCAACTTGCCCGACGGGGACGGTGTTCGAGCATGCCAGGGCTGGAAGGCCCAGTGTATGACCACGCCGGTGATCATGCTGACCGCCCGCAGCGGTTTGGATGACAGGTTGAGCGGCTTCGATGCCGGCGCCGATGATTATCTGATCAAACCCTTCGCCATGGAGGAGCTGGTGGCCCGCCTAAGAGTCGTGGCTCAGCGCCGTCCGGCACCACCAAGATTACAACTGGGTGAGCTGGAGATGGACTTTGGCAAACACGAGGCCTATCGCCAAGGGCAGTTGTTGTCCCTGAGCCGCACCGGCTGGCAGATACTGGCCTTGCTGGCTCGCCGCAGCCCGGAAACCGTGGAGCGGGAAGAGATAGAGCGTATGCTCTGGCCCGACTGCCCACCTGACAGCGACAGCCTGCGCAGCCATCTGCATCTGTTGCGGCGGGTGGTGGATAAGCCGTTCGACAGTCAACTGATCCACACCATTCGCGGAGTAGGACTCTGCCTGAGGAGTGACTGAAGATGATGCCCAAGTTCAGCCTCAAGCGCAGCTATCAAATTTACGGGCTTATTTTTCTGGCGGTCACTCTGGCCATCAATAGCATCATCCCCCTTTGCATGATGTGCACCGGCATGTTTTCCATGCATGAGATCACTCTGCGTAACGCAGGGCAGGCGGCTGAAGCGGTGTTCCTTCAGGGCAGCACAGAGCTGGATACCGACAACATCAGCGTGTTTGCCGACTGGCAGCGGGTGCCGGATAAGATCAAAGCTATCAATGACTTTCAGCCTCCCACTGCAGAAACGGGTATTCGTTATCAGCATCTTGATGGCCCCTATATCGATGCCCTGAGTGTGCATTACACGGCTTCAGGCCAGCCGCTGTATCTGTGGCTGCATTATGATGCCACCCATGATCTTGTTTTTGCGCCCAAGAACATGACCGCCATTTTATTGCTGATAGTGATGACCTTCGGGGTGGTGGCCAGCCTGGCGTTTCATATGCAAAAGCAAGTGATCACCCCGGTGCACAAAATCAGTCAGGCGATCAAACAGCACGACTGGCAAAGCATGAATGGCTTCAGTTTTCCCAAACAAGGCTATGCCGAGCTGCAATCGATAGTGGATGCGCTCAATACTTCGCTGCAGCAGCTACAAAAGGCCCAGCAGCGGGAACTCAACTTCCTGCGTTTTGCCAGCCACGAACTGCGCACTCCTGTGGCTATCTGCCAGTCATCCTTTGAGCTGCTCACCTTGCAAAAGGGCAAGTTGACCGGACCAGTACTTGCTGCCAGCCAGGCGACGGCGCAGATGAAGTCCATCATAGAAACCCTGTTGTGGCTCACCAACAAGAGCAGCACCAGGCTGGAGAAACAGCGCTTGGCTCCGGCCGAGTTGTTGCAGCAGCTGGCAACTGAGCAGGAGCACGCCCAGGGCAAGCAGGGGGTTATTCAATTGGATTGTGACGATACCCAACTACTGGTGCTGAAAGAGCCTCTGTGCATCATGCTCAATAATCTGCTGCGCAATGCGCTCGAGCATGGCACTGGCGAGGTCAAGGTGGAGCAGCGGGGCAAGTGTATCCGAGTCAGCAACTCAAGCTTACAGGATGGCATGGGAGGTTTTGGTCTGGGGCTGATGTTGGTCAAGCGACTGGCGAAACAGCTGGGTTGGCAGTTCAAGGAATATCGGCCACCGCAGATGTTTATTGCCGAGATAGAAATTACAGATTAAAGGAATGTGTGAGCTTAGGCTTATATTTATAGATTGGCTATTAATATTTTAAAAAGAGATAGCTTGGTCTGTCTCTTTTTAATTTGTTTGACGGAATTTTCACTTAACTTGTGGTCTCCTGTTATCTACTTCCTTAAACCACAGAGTTTATTTTTTTAAGGATTGTAATCGACCAAGATCACAGCTGCTATTGGTGGCAATTAATTATTATTTTCTCGTCCAATTCATGTGTTTAAAGTTTTCAATTACTTGGCATTGTATTTGTCTGAGGAAATATTATGAGCTCAAAATGGTTGTTGAGTGGGGTGGTACTGGCTATGGCATTTTCTGCCAATGTGCAGGCCGATGTAACCAAAACAAGTCTGGATCTTGGTTATAAGTTTTATACCAGTGATACCAAGGATGATAACCCTGGCGTCTTTAACCAACCCTTTCTCAAGCTGAATCATTTGGGTTTGGCCGATTGGGGCAGTTATTTCGCCAATATCAAGCTGGAAAACCCGGGTGAAGTCGCGGAAAACCAGAAGAATGAAGATGGTAAAACCACTTTAAAATCATTGGCAATCATAGAGCATAAGCTGGGTGAAAGCGGTTTTAACTTTTGGGCCCAGAACTTTATCTCTGCCAGTGAGACTCTGGTCGAAGACAACCTGTATCTGGGGGTTACGCACAACAGTAAGTTTGGCGATTTGGCGCTGAACTACGGGGTTGGTTTTAACTATACCTTTGGTCATTTCTCACCAACAGATGAGAACTTCAATGACATTTCAGGTTATGCCCTGGTGCTCAATGCCAAATACCCGCTGAGTTTTGCCGGATTGAAGCACAACTTGTCCGTCAACTACGAAGCGCAGATAGACAGGGATGAAGACCACCAAAAGCTGTTCAGTTACGACAGCTATGGGCACCAGATCATTCTGGGTTGGCAGACCCAATTTACCGATGCCTTCTACGGCAAGTTGCACCTGACTCAGTACGACAGTTGGGGTGCACAGTACAACGACGGTATCGAGTATGGGTTGGCTTTTGGATACCAGTTTTAACAATGGAGCCAGGCTCCCTTTTTTAATCGACAGGAACTGAATATGCAGTTGAACAAATCCGTTTTGGGCGTGGCCGTATCCACTGCCGTGGTGATTACCGGCTGTCAGGTGACCCATGAGATCATCAAGAGTCAGGGGACTGCCCAGGGCAAGCATGGTGAGATCCAGGTAGAAACCAGCATTCAGGATGGCCGTATTGTGGCTATCGATGTGCTGAAGCAGAAAGAAAACCCTGTGTTGGCCGCCGCCGCATTCAAAGATGTGAAACAGGCCATCATAGACAACAACTCTGTAGATGTTGACGGGGTTTCCGGTGCGACCGTGACTTCCAATGCCCTCAAAAAAGCCGTGGCTGCCAGTGTTGAAGCCGCAGGTGTGACTCTGGTTGCCGCCACGGCCACCGCCAAGCATGGTGAAGCCCTGACGCCGGCCGAATACACCTATGATGTGGTTGTGATAGGTTCTGGTGGTGCCGGTTTCAGTGCCGGTCTGGAGGCCATGGAAGCTGGTGCTTCTGCCGTCATCATCGAAAAGATGCCCATCATAGGTGGTAACTCGCTGATCTCCGGCGCCGAGATGAACGTAGCCGGTAGCTGGGTACAGAAGAGCATGGGAATTACCGACTCCAAAGAGCTGTTTATCCAGGACACACTCAAAGGGGGCGACTTCAAGGGTGATCCTGAGATGGTCAAGGTGATGGTAGACAATGCCGTCGATGCCGCCGAATGGCTGCGTGACTATGTCAAGGTTGAGTACTATCCCAACCAGCTGTTCCAGTTTGGTGGTCACAGCGTCAAGCGCGCCCTGATCCCCAAAGGCCACACGGGTGCCGAAGTGATTGGCAAATTTGCCAAGAAGGCCGAAGAAGTCGGTCTGCCTATTCACACCAACACTACCGCCGAGCGTCTGCTGATGGACAACAATGGTCGGGTCGTCGGTGTTGAAGCGACCAAAAACGGCAAGAAGATCACTTATCATGCCAAGCGCGGTGTTGTTGTCGCTACCGGTGGTTTCTCTGCCAACGTGGCCATGCGTAAGCAATACAACCCAGAGCTGGATGAGCGTTACGGTACTACGGGTATTGCAGGTGGCACAGGTGACGGTATTGTCATGGGTGAGAAGATCCACGCCGACACCCGCAACCTGGGCTATATCCAAACCTATCCTATCTGTAACCCAGAGACTGGCGCAATTGCCCTGATCGCCGACTCCCGTTTCTTCGGTGCGATTCTGGTTAACCAAAACGGTGAGCGCTTTGTGGAAGAGCTGGAACGTCGCGATGTGATCTCCCATGCGATTCTGGAACAACCCGGTCGTTACACCTATGTGCTGTGGAACAAGGACATCGACGATGTGGCCGGTACCATTGGTATGCACCAAGGTGAATACAAAGACTTCACCAGCCGTGGTCTGATGTATGAAGTGAATAGCATTGAAGAAGCCGCCAAGGTGTTCAACATTCCGCTGGAAAACCTCAAGAAGACCATCAAAGATGTGAACCACTATGCGAAAACCGGTAAGGATGAAGCCTTCAATCACAGAGCCGGGCTGGTGGACTTGAGCAAGGGCCCATACTGGATCCTGAAAGCTACGCCATCGGTACACCACACCATGGGTGGTCTGGTAACAGATACCAAGACCCACGTACTGAATGAACAAGGCAAGGTGATCCCAGGTCTGTTTGCCGCCGGTGAAGTGACAGGTTTGACTCACGGTACCAACCGCCTGGGTGGCAACGCCTATACAGACATCATTGTCTTTGGCCGTATCGCCGGTCAGCAGGCTGCCGCCAACTAAGCCTTCGAGCTACTCATAATCTCCCCTGAAAACAAAAACGGCCCGCAAGGGCCGTTTTTTTATCACCAATCTCTGGGGGAGATGGCTTGTTCGATATCCAGACTATCGAAGCCATAAGCACGGCTGATGATGTAAAACTCATCGGCGATGCAATCCCGGGCGACTGTCTCCAGTTCACTGCCGTTGGCTTCAAACTCATCTTGCAGCTCATTGATGGCCAGGGTAGCGGCGTGAGTCAGTTGCAGCAAGGCGCCTTCATCCTCGGGCTTAAGGGCTTCTATCTCGCTGCACAGTTGCAGCAATACGTCTTTGAGTTTATCGACCAGAAAATCCGGAAAATAGCCGTCCAGATACATAGGCGCCAACAATTGCCGCTGCTGGATGACGGGGTTGGTAACAGACATTAGTCTTCCTCATTACTTGCTCAATTGGCCTGCGCCAGTTGTTTCAGATGTTGATACAGGGAATCGCTGAAGCTTTGCTCGTAGGTGAGTCGCAATTGCTGCCTGCCGGCATCGAAATCAAAGGCGCGGTAAATATTCACTTCAATGAGTTGGTCACCTTGGATCAGATATTGGCTGGGCAGAACCTTGTCGGCCAGCTCTGGATTGTCCAGCAGCTCTGTGATCTGCAACAAAGGCGCACCACTCGGGCTTTGGATTAGCTGCCACTCGTAGCTTTCAGGGGTATCGCCAAAGTTCAGCGTGAAACGCTGCTCGCCATCCAGGGTAATTTCATCCTCTGTTGCTATAGGCCAGAAGAGGGTAATCAGCGCCCTGGAGTCGAGATCTTCGGCGTTGGCAACCGGCATCTCCCAGGAAACAAACTCTTCATTCCGGCACATTACATCGGCTTGCTGCGCCGTCCAGATGCGGTAAACCTGCCCAGGCCATTCTAGCTTGGCCAACTGCAGCGCGGCCGGGGTACCTGCCAGCAAGGTTTGCCAGTCTTCGGCGCCGGCCTGGTACTTGTCCACCTGCATAGTGATTGGTACCTGAGTACCATCATAGAAGGTATGTAGTTGATTGCCTTCGATAACCGGCGCGCTTGGGCTATAGCCCTGATCCTTGCGATCGGCATTTATCCAGCGCTCCATTTGAGTATTCCAGCACTCGTTGGCGACCTCATCTCCCAGAGTGACATCCTGGGCCAGGACCTTGCCTTGGTTGACACTTCCGGTCAGAAACTTGGAGGGGTCGCCATATTGCAGGGTGAACACCTCCGATCCGCCAGTCAGCCCCAGATCAAGCAGATGAGCTTGCTCATCATCTTCCATCAAGCCATTGAGTACTATCACCCAATCATTGTCGTTCATGGTTTTGTCATCAATAGGTTCCAGGTAACCCAGGGCAACCATGGCGTTGTTTACCTTGTTACGCACCTCTTGGGGATCTGTGGCCAGGAATGTCTCCGCTGTTTGACCACTGGCGGCGATCAACTGCCGCAGCTCATTCAGGGTCATGGCGAGGGTCTGCTCGGCCGCCAGAATGGCCTCATGATTGCCTTCACCGAGTAGCTTTTCTATCTGAGCTTCAGTCAAAGCGTGAATGTGCTGCAGTAACCAAAATGCCTCGGCAAAGGCCGGCGCAGCTGTGACTTCGGCAGCAAGCTGGTAAGGATTCTCGCTCTCCGGGGCGAACAGCTGGGAATATAGCTGCCTGAGTTCCTGAAGCAGGTTATCGCGCTGGGCGTCACCAATGCCCGCTTGCAACATCTGCTGTAAACGACTGAATTCCAAATGGGTCACTAGGTTGATGGCACCCGTATGCTGGTTCAGGGCAAAGAGCTCCAGACTACCGTCATCAGCAGTCTGGGCAGCGACACTCTGCTTGTTGTGTTGCTGTTTGGCTGAGGTATTGTCACTGGCCTGCGGTAACCAGCTGGCCAGCAGATAATAGTCGGGCGTTGGGTCATCGCTGCGCCAATCGAGCTGATACTTGCCATCGTTGTCGGTAGTTGTTGTGGGCTCATCAGCATCGCAAGACAGGTTACGATTGAGATCGGCGCAGACATCGGCCCCCGGCACAGCACCCAAATAACTAACCTGGCCCTGAACACTAATATCAGTCGTAACAGGTGGTTGATTGTCATCTGAATCGGAGCCGCCACAGGCAGAGAGCAGCGTAGCACTGAGTGCTACCGACAGGAGGGAAAGTTTACGCATATTGATTCATCCTTGAGTTAAGTTCGTCAAAACGGGTTAAGGCAACTTGGAAAGAAACCAGCCTTTATCGGTTTGGAGAAATTTGCAGCTGACAGAAGAACGGTAGTTTTCTCCTTCTATCAGTAGCTTAACCCGCGCTTCCTGAAGCGCACCTTTCTGTTGCTTGCTTTTGCTGGGTTCGCTGTAACTCACATCTTGGGGCGTAATGGTGCCGAGAGTCTTATCTTGATACCAACGCTTGTGTGAACGGGCCAGTATTTGGGCTGCATGCTCTTGTTCCTTGGCACTCGCTTCGTAGGGCATTAGTGCCACAAAGGCTTGTACATCCTGGTTTTTGATGATTTCAAAACTATCCAAGCACTGTTGAGTCAGCTTCTCATTTGGTTTGGCCGCCACTGGCAGCGTGAAAAGGGTTACTCCAAGTGAAAGATATGCAAATGGAATTTTCATTATTCAACTCCTTGAAACAGGGAAGAGCCTTACGGCTCTTCCCTTGATTTTATTCCTGCTGCAGATTGCGCAACGGCTGATATTGACTACGAGCCTTCTGTTGGGGAGTTCCGACTTCGACCTGGAATTGTTTGACGCTATCTTTCAATAGGTCACGGCCTTCCAATTCATCCCCCGAGACAGAGAGAACATCGCCTTCAAACTGGATGTAATAGGTGCCTATCTCATCTTCAGCCCGGATCCCTACCAGTTTTACTGTGTGGGTGCCTGAGGTAAGCGGTATTGATAAGGGGCCAACCTGGCGTTGCGGGCTACTGCCATCGGTCAGTACTTTATCATCGACAACCAGTTTAAAGATATCGTCGTTGAAGTTGCCGTTATCACCGAAAGTGATTTCCAGTAGATGGGGTACTTCAAACTTGAGTCCATTGCTGAGCTCGTTATCTACTTCCACAGTGACATTACCCGAGACAACATTATTGGGGACTTTCACCGTTAGTTTCCCTGGCTCGACCTTGTTGATAAAGGCAACGATACGTTCACCATTCTTACCGGCGAATGTGACTCTATTATCTGCTTTGGTTTGGCTGAATCCCAAGCCTTCGATGACGACTAAGTCACCGGGTTGGCCGCTACTTGCTTTCAAACGTATGATCTCAAGGCCATCACCAATCTTGATTTTTACAGGTGACTCAGCGCGCTGCCCTCTGTGCTCAACAGCAACGGCGATAGGACCGACAGCGTTTTTCAACATAGAGCCTGGAACGCTTATTTTCAGCAGAGTGCCATCCTCGGAGACAGATTCATATTCACGCTCTTCATAAGCATTGTTGCCCTCATCTTTCAGTTCGGTTAAGGGTTCTTCATCAAACCAATACCAACGTTCGTTAATGCCAAACCCTGTGCCGATGATAGACAACGGCTTGTCTATAGGCTCTGCTTTCATAATGGCAGGGTCTATGTCGACAATTTGCATCCCCCAAGTGAGGGTAAAGTCAGACTTCACCGGTACGCCGACCATATCTGTAATGGTCTTGAGCTGGTCGATCAATATGTCTGCTACCTGGGCGCCAGTTTTTATCGCTTCCATTTGGCCAATAAAAGGAGCCCATTTGCGTAACGCGGCTCCGGCAGCCAAGGCTGCCAGGTCTTCGGGCTTTACTCCCATACTTTGCAGCACTGCTGTAGTGATGGGGCCCAATTTGCCTCTATTGGCAGGATCGTAGAAGACTTCTATTTCATTTTTATAGAATTCTATCGCAAGCTGTTCCAGGAAGTTGGCAAGGTCAGTTCCAGTAACATTGTCATCCTTATAAAGTTTTTCAGTTTCCTCTATCAGCTTGGGTGAGTACTGGATCACTAACTTGGTGATGACCACGGGGTCGAATCCTGCCGGTTCATAACCTACCCCGATTAAAATAAGGTCAAAAAACTTAAGCAAGATACCGTCTATGACGGTGCGAATTGCCAAGTATTGGCGAGCTTTGAGGTTGGCCTCATCATAGGCAGACTGATTACGAAAGCTAAATGGTGAAGGCCCCAAAGGAGTATCTACACCCGGAGCGAGAACTTGGTAAAGGCAATCTTGATAGGGACAAACATTGTAGTACTGATCTTTGGACCAAAACTCCAGACCAAAGTATGTTCCAGATTGCGGTCCTATTATATTGCCATCCCAAGCTGATTGAGCGTGCTTGCGCAGCGGACTATCCAGCTTGGACTCATCATACTGTCCATTTTCACCCAGAGGGATAATCATGGTACTCAAATAAAGCCGGGTACGATTTTGCAGCTCTGAGCAGCCATCGTACTGGAGTTTGTTTTTCTGTTCTTTGGTGATCTCGCTGTTATTGGGACAGCTTGGATCCGACGGTAGCCAATTATCGAGGAAGTTAGTGGCCGCAAGACTATAGTCAAAGTAAGCCGTACCATAATTGGTGATGTTTGGTTTAATGCTTCCGGTTGCTGAAGCTCGCTTGACCATGGCCATAGCCATTGGAGAAGCATTGAATGACTGGGCTTTGGCTGTGTTGCCAACCTGGTTCTGACTATAGCGCTGATATATCTTGTTGCTGTTGCTTATTAGCAACAGGTTTGTTGCTTGAGATAATTGCTCCAGTGCCATTGGAGAACTTTGCAGCATGCCAGCGAAGTGTTCCTGCAGTTCTATGAACTCAGGATAAGTCACTATGGTGTCGCGAAAATTAGCCAACGAAGCCTGTGGGATCTTGTCAACGCCAATAAAGTCCAGCACGTACTTAAAAGTCGTACTGTTTATATCCAATGTCAGTTGTTGTTCGCCTGGTAACAAGTAACTGTTTAGATAAACATATCCCTGACTATTATCTGCAGTAGGAACAAAGGCTGTGACAGGAGTCAGCCGATTCTTAAAGACTTTAATGTTTGCCCGACCGTTGTAATCCAGTGTCGTTGTGGTATTCAGCAGTGTTTCTACACGTACACCTAAGGGATCAACACCGCCTACAGAGGTGAGGGTAACTTCTGCTTCTTTGAGTACATAGTATTGTACTTGGTTGCTCTGTCCCTGGGCGTTGTTGATTTGCAGCGTACCGTCGACAAGTCCTGTTGGGACGTTCACTCTCGCAGAATGGGCTGTATTTGAAATGACCTCCAAAGGTATTCCATTGGCTGTCACTGTGATATTGCCATTTAGGCTGTCACCATAGAGAGTCACCTGGGCGTTTTCGTCAAGCATCACTGCGCCGGCTGTGCTGATAACCGGGGTGCCTGCAGGCTGAAGTTTCAAAGCTCTCGCATTGGTGCGCAGAGCACCATCAGAGACAAAAACTTCACTGGCACCTTTGGGCAGTACTGTAGTGATAAGACCTGAGGCTTGAGTTAAAGGTAAGTTGATTGGAGGTAAGCCTTCCCGGGTGATAACCAAAAAGTGTTGACCGGCAGATAAGGGAGAATCCAATTCTACGTTCAGTGTATCGCCTTCGCGGAAAAACCTGACTTTGGTATCGTTATGGACTGTATAGGCCTGCCCCAGGATAGCTACGGAGCTGATACTGACGGCGGTCAGCCTGTCCTGATCATTGATATCCAGGACGCCATCATTGTCATCGTCCAAGTCCAGAAAATCAGGGACTCCATCAAGATCTCTGTCCAAAGGGTGCTTGGGATTGTCGCCGGCCTCAATGGCATCAGCGATGCCATTGCCATCGGAATCCAAATCGAGGAAGTTACCCTGACCATCGCCGTCTGCATCGGCGCCACCCTCAAATCCATCACTCAGGCCATCACCATCACTATCTGTGTCATACCAGTTGGGAATACCATCGCCATCTGGATCAAAGTCATCGGCTGCTAAACCATACAGATACTCCAGAGTATCGGGTATCCCATCTTGGTCTGAGTCATCACTCTCTGGATCCATGCCCAATGCCAGTTCTTGCTGGTCATAAACTCCATCACTGTCACGATCAGCAAAAATACGGGCGCTGTAGCTGAAGCTAGGACGGCCATCAAAGTTAATATCGTTGACGCCAATGTGATAAAGGCCATCTTTGAGAATTTCAACGCTGATAGCGACTTTCTTGAGCACAGGATCTATTTCCAACTCACCAAAGTTGAGTGCATTACCCTGAGCATCAGAAAAGTAGATATTGGGTTTGAAATCCGGATCCTCATAGCTGAGCATCAAGGTATAGAATTGACCGGCTTCTCCTTCAAAGGAAAACAGATCGCCATTGTCTGATTTTTGAGAAATGGCTCCTCGCACCGTAAATGGGGGAGCCATTCCTGCCTGGGTTGCGATTGAGGGGTTATCGTTGGGTTCTTGCTCAATAATTTGAGGAAATTGATGTTTTGTTGGATCAAAAGGGTAATCATCCCTCTCATCCAGAATACCGTCATTGTCCTCATCACGTATTTCCCAGCTACCTTCATGGCTGGGTGGGTCAACCGGGTCTGGGTCAGTTGGATCCGTCGGGTCGGTTGGATCTGTTGGGTCAGTTGGAACTTCCTGACCCGGGCCTTCATCTGGCTCTAGCTCACCATTACAACCACCGGTCAGCATTATCCCGGCTATCAGCAGAGCCAGGTAAGTTTTTTTGGACATGATTTACTTCCCTATAAGTGTTGGTTACATCCTGAAAGGAGTTTGCATACGCATAAGGCCATCAGAGACCATAGCAAGATAAATATCCCCGGTAGCTCGGCTGAGCAGATTGCACTCCAGTTGCTCCTTGCTGGGCATGTATAGTGGCGAACTGACAATCTCTCTGAGTACATAGTTGGCAAAGGGAACGATTAACTTTTGGCACCAGCGAACTTCTATTTGTAGAAGATTCGCATCCTGGATGTTCAGTTGTCGGTTATTCCCAAGGTTTTGTAACGCCGGATTACGGTACATAAGATTATTGTTGGGGATTTCATAGAGGCTCTTGCCCTGGTAGGTGGACCTTACTTTAAAGCGATCGAAGACCTTCTTATCCGGGCTGAGAATGGTTATCTTGGCTTGGGTTGTCACCGCAATCCTGGCTTTGGCTAACGCTCCCAAGGTACCTGTCAGGCTGGGATCCTGATTGTAAAGGGGCATCATACCTTCGCTCAGCCCTTTACGTATGGCACTCAAACTACCGTGATTGAGGGCTCCTGAGCGCACGGCTTTGACGGTTGCAGCATCCAAGGTGCTCTTGGCGGAATAGATAAATCCCCATTGAACGAGCAACATCATGGCAACCAATACCAGTGGCATCAGAAAGGGCAGAGCGAGGTTAAACTCCATCATCGCTTGGCCTGTTTGCGATGTTAACCGTTTCATCTCGCGGCCTGCTCCGGGCTGGGTTCACGTTGCAGTTCGTAGATGGCTTGGAGCAACGCTTTTATTTGCCTATGAACCACAGAACTAGTGTCACCATGCTGTTGGGCTATTTCCAATACCTGAGCAGATTGTTTCAAGCGTACCAGGCTCATGTTATACCAAGCTTTTTGATTGTCTGGCTCAAGCTCAATGCAACGTTGATAGGCCGCTATGGCAGCATCTTGACGTCCGGTTCGGGTATAGATGTTGCCCAGACGAAACCAACCGGGAGCGTAATTGGGAACAGATCTCAACACTTCGAGGTACAGACTTTCGGCCTGATCCATCATCGCCAGCTTGTAGGCATGTTCAGCTCTGGCTTGTATCTCCATGATAGCCTGGTTGCCCTGGTGCTGTGTTTGAGAAGCGCACCCTTGCATAATCAACATCAGGGTGCACATAAGCGTGATTAGGAACTTTTCCATCTGAGTGTTTCTCCTTCATGGATTTGGGCCTTGGCTGCTGTTCCATTTACCAGCTCAAGTGTGTGATGGGCGCCATGGCAAAAACTGCTGCGCCAGGGTTTGAGTTCGGAAACCACTTTGAGGACTGTGTGCTGGGCATCCAGATACACTATGTCCAGCGGATAACGCATTCCTATAGTGTGTACCGAGCTGCAGGGGCTGATTAACATTCCCTGAGAAGGTGTTAATTTTGGCCTTCCCAGTAACCCTCTTAGACGCAGCCAGGGATTGTTGGCCAGAAACACTTGCCCTAATTCATAGCCTGAGGCTGTAATAAGTGTCTTGGTTTCCATCTTCATAGCTCGTACATAAACTTCATAACTATCGGGAAAAGAAGAATCATGAAGGTGACAGGGAAGATGAACACTATGAGTGGGAATACCAGCTTTACTGGAGCCTCCAGGGCTTTCTTTTCGGCACGTTGGAAACGTTCTACTCGGCGCTGGTCTGCTTGAATTCTAAGTGTTTTACCCAGGCTTGCTCCGGTTCTTTCTGCTTGAGCCAAGGCACTTACCAAGCTGTTGATTTCGGTTATTTGTACCCGTTCGGCCATATTCCTAAAAGACTGAGCTCTGGACATCCCGGCGCGCATATCGCGGATAACCTTTTCAATTTCAATTTTTAAAGGCCCTTCTGGACCGCGTTCAACCGCTTGGGTCAGCGCACCAGTCATATTCAAACCGGCTTCGATGGACATGGTCAGATAGTCCAGATACACAGGCAGCACTTTAACAATGTCTAGCTGACGCTTCTTACGCAGATCGTTCAGTGTCATCACGGGGAGGAAATAACCAACAATGGCAGCAAAGAGCAGGTAGCGGCTGTTGACCTCTCCCAGCATCGCGGTTGCTGCCAGCATCAGTCCCACTGCAAATAGCGTGCTGAGGATCCTGATGGCGAAGTATTGCTCGGCGCTCATGATGTATGACAGGCCGGATATCTGTAGTTTCTTGGAAACCCGTTCCAGATAGTCGACACTGAGCTTCTCACTGATGTAGAAAGCCAATACTTGCACCAGTGGCCAAATTATTTTTAACCCAGGTGAAAGCGGATCCATGAACTCCCTGTTATCGGGAGGAACCCGGCGATAAATCCTTGCGCAACTGATAATGGTGAAGCCCAAAGCACAGGCGTAGCAGAGGATGATCAGATTAACCATGATTGCGGCTCCTACTACACATCGATAGTGACTATCTTACGAATGGATATGTAACCGCAGAACAGCATCAATACGACGACTGCGATGGTGAGCCAGCCCAAGGGCTCGGTAAAAATGCGTCCCATGGCATCCGGCTCCATGTGATTGAGTACTACCCCGATAAACACTGGTAGCAAGGTCATCACTAATCCCTGAAGCTTACCTTGTGATGTTAGCGCGTCTATCTTGCCTTCCATCTCCAGCTTTTTTCGCAGTGTACTGGACAGCCTTGACAGTACTTCAGCCAGGTTTCCCCCTACTTCTCGGGATATTTGCATACCGGCAATCACTAACTGAAATTCGGGTTCAGGAATTCGAGCATACATGTTGTTCAGAGCGGTATTGAACTCTACCCCCAAGCGTTGCTCCCGCAGAAACAACTGAAATTCCTGCCGTATGGGGGCATCCATTTCCTCAGCCATAAATTCAATGGCTGAGGTGGTATTGGCGCCGGACTGCATTGAAGAGGCGATCATATTAAGTGCATCAGGCAACTGTTCGACAAACTTACGTTGGCGACGCTTACGTAGATAGCGATATGCAAAGCGTGGCAGCAGAGCCAATATTATGCTGAGGACAATACCCAGTATCAAAGAACCAAACAGCAACCAAACTAGAAATGGCACTGATACCAAAGTAATAATGTTCATCAAAAACAGTTGCTGCGGTTCGATGAACATGAACATATCGGCAAGGTTTGTACTGGCTGATGTGGTGAATTTGTCCTGATATTCTCTGGCCCAATTAGACGACAGGTGCCTCAATGACCACACCAGCAGCACCGCACTGATACCAATGCAACCTATGATGAACAACGGACTACTCATGGCGAGACTCCCGCTCAAAAATATCCAGTTTGACCTTGATACCTTGTTGCCTTAAGCGCTCATAAAACTCCGGGACAGAACCGGTTGCCGTATAGTAACCCTGTACTTTGCCGTGCTCGTTGAAACCCGTCTGTTGAAAACGGAATATCTCCGAGAGTTGCACTATGGAGCCTTCAATGCCGGTGACCTCGCAAATGCTGGTAACGCGACGAGAACCATCGGCGAAACGTGATTGCTGGACTATGATATTGACGGCTGAAGATATCTGTTCACGAATGGCTTGTACCGGTAATTCCATGCCAGCCATCATCACCATGACTTCCAGCCTTGAGATACAGTCTCGTGGTGAGTTTGAGTGGGCTGTAGTCAGCGAGCCGTCATGCCCCGTATTCATGGCCTGAAGCATGTCCAGTGCCTCACCTCCACGGCATTCACCGATAACGACTCTGTCAGGACGCATCCGAAGACAGTTTTTGACCAGATCACGGATCTCTATGGCGCCTTTACCTTCCTGGTTGGCTGGACGAGCTTCCAGTGAAACCAGATTTGGTTGATAGAGTTGCAACTCGGCGGCATCTTCAACTGTGATAATGCGTTCGCTTTCCGGAATAAAGTTGGAGAGAACATTCAACAGGGTTGTTTTCCCTGAACCTGTACCACCAGAGATAACGACATTTCGCTTCTGCTTAACTGCAATTTCCAGAAAGTCAGCCATTGCCTGACTCATAGAACCAAAGCGCACCAGATCACTACAGTTCAGTCGCTGCTGCATAAATTTACGTATGGTGATGCATGGGCCTTTAAGAGCCAAAGGTGGTATTACTGCATTAACCCGGGAACCATCTTTAAGACGCGCATCCACCATGGGTGAGCTTTCATCTATGCGTCTGCCTATTGGTGTAACTATTCGCTCTATGGCGCCCAATACGGCCTGATCATCTGAAAAGGCAACGTCTGAAAGAAACAGCTGGCCGGCTTTTTCATAAAAGATCTGATCATGACTATTAACCATGATTTCAGACACTTCAGGGTCTGCAACCAAGCCTTCCAAGGGGCCAAGCCCTATGGTTTCATCCAGAACTTCTTCTATTAGAGAGTTGACTTCAATCTCTGCAGGAAGCTGCATTTGGCTAATGATTTGCTGGATAAGAGACTCACTCTGCTGGCGTAGCTCCTGGTCGCTCATCTCGTTGACGTTGACCCTGCGAAGATCCATCTGTTTCAGCAGTTCTCTGTGTACCCGTCGGCGCCACTCATTTCTGAATTGAATATGATCCAGCTTGGCATTGGTCATAGCCAGTGGTTTCATGTTCCTAGTGCTTTCAACGTCTGCAACCTGCTTGTCAGCAGGATTCTCCGGTGGGCATTCTGCTGACGAATCTTTATTGTCGAACTGGTATTCGGGATCTTGATTAATCACGCGAAGCTGATAATCCCCTACCTGTATCCTGTCTGTTGTCTTGAGTGGACCGAAACGCTGCCGCTTTTCGTCATTCACCCTGATACCGGTGCGGCTCTTGTTGTCTTCCACGAAGATGCCTTCTTCATCCTGTATGAGCGTGGCGTGCAAGCGTGAAACTTTGAATCCTCTCAAGACGATAAGGTTGTCTGGATCTTTGCCTATTTGGCACTGGGAATGAATACATTGAAACTCACCGACCCGGGTACCTTTATTGGTGCTCACCATAATACTGAACATATACCGCTCCTAGTCCAGGATGTAGAAGGCTTCTAGCTGGTCAGCTTCTGCCGCCAGTTCTTTACCCCGGGCCAACTGTGCTTCGTGCTCTTCATGACCCGGATAAACTATTGTAGGGGTAACGAAAATAACCAGTTCGGTCTTGTTTTCCCTAAAATTACGTGACTTGAATAGTTCTCCCAGGATGGGAATATCACCAAGCAGTGGAAAACGGGAAACGGACTTTGACATTTCGCTGTTGACCAGCCCTGAAATCACCATGGTTTCTTTGTTTTTGACGTTGATTACGGACTCTGCTTTACGGGTGAGTAGGCCGGGAACATCATCAATAGCAACTGAAGGGTCAATCGCACTGACTTCGGCTCGCACTCGGCTAATGATATTTTGATGTTCGTCCACCTCAGGTTCGATATCCAACTTGATCCCATATTCCTTGAATTCTACGGTGACGACGCCCAGGGCTGAGGTCATAGGGATGGGGAACTCGCCTCCGGCCAGGAAGCTGGCAGCCTCACCACTTCGAGTGGTGAGGTTGGGTTGCGCCAGCATGCGGGCATCCCCCTTTTCGGCCATCAACTGAATCTTGGATCCAATTCCGGTAACTATGCCGAAATAACTCCATCCTCTGGTATCCAGAACACCAATGCTGTCTGAAATAGCCTCATTGATGGTGCCGACATAATTGCCAGGAGATGTCACACTGAAAATGGGGTTGGCAGTAAAGGCTTTAGCTGCACCAAAGGCTGGGCCTGACATAACTGAATCCCATTGAATACCAATGTTGTTAAGACGAGATTTATTGAACTCGACTATCTGCACCTGCATTTTCACCATGGGAACCATGTCCGGGGCATATTGTTTGAACTCAACAAGTGAAATCAGGTTTGGGTGACTGGCCAGTATTTTTTCAACGACGCCTTTATGTTTCTCATCGACTTCTCCCTGAACGACCAGTAGCTCATTGGATTGAGTCACGCTTAGCTTGGGGAAAGAAGCCAGTAGATGCTGGATATTCTGGATGCTGGTCAGTTGGTTTTTGGCATAAACAGTGACACTGCGCTTGATGAGTTTCCCATTTTTTTGCCACAGCTGAAGGTCTGAGACACCTTCAGACTCACCTATTAACAATACTCCTTTATCATCAATGACTTTGGCACTGAGAATTGCACCATTTCCGACCACAACGCGTTCAACATTGTTGACCTTATAGAGCTCCACTGCGCCGACATAAAGCGAGAGAGGAGGGTTGTTATGGGCAAAGGTCTGCCATGGCAACAGCAAGGCTGCCAGAAAGAGGATGAAACTTCTCATAATGCGGTTCTTGTCTCTTGTTGGGTGATTTGCAGCTTAGGCTCGGCTGCATCTGGATTTGGGTATTCTTGATATTGGGTTTGAACGCCGCCGCCACCGACAATAATCTCTACCAGGCGACTATTGTCAGAAGCTGATTTTTCAAATATTTCATCCTGATACAGGGAAGCAAACTCCAGTGGCAAAGTTTCCTGTTGATTACGCAATAGAGTGACAAATGAACCTTTGTTGCGGGCCAAGGACACCCTGGCTGCATCATCCACGGATAAAGCCAAGGTCACAGTATTGTAGGAGGCGGGATCTTCAAATAGGGTGTCTGCCAGTTCATCAGGTACTTCCTGGCTGCGTCTGCCTGTTGCCAATACAGTGACGTCTTCCAGAAGTAGCTGTAACTTCTTGCGATTGTTGTTGTTGTCACCCAGCGGTTCGTCATACGCCAACAATAGATCGATATGATCAGATGGAACCAACATTCCGGCCGTTGAGTTAATGACATCAATCTCGATAGTCACTGCACGTTGGCCTTCATCAAGCATGTCGGAAAATTTACTGACACCATGGCCGGGTACATAAGCAGTAAGCAGGGGTCTGCCGGGAGCCATCGGGTGTAATAGCATCTTGCCGACCACCTCACCGAATTGACTGGGATGGTAGGCTTCCAAGGGGACTATATCGGCTCGTATTTGCCGTACGGTCATATTCTGCTCAGAAATGATCATACCTTTTTCAAGAGGTTGATTGGCTACAAGCACGTCAGCCATCACGACATCACTGTCACTGAGTTCAGCTCTGAGCTCGGCTTCCCGCTGCTCGAAATATGATTTGGTTGCAAAGGCTGCGACACCACCCAAGGCGATGGCAACCAGCAGCAGGATCCAGTTAAAGTCTATCGATTTCAGTTTCATCTTTTGTCTCAATACTAAAGAGGTAATGCAGGCAGTGATTTGGCATAGGCGAATGCGGTATACCAAGCTCTGAGAGCCTCCAGGCACAGCTCGACCACATTCTGGTCGCCTTGAGATTCTATTGGGGTCAAGAGTGCGGCGACCAAGGCACCGCACACCACGAGATACTCAAAGCTTGCTTGTCCTTTTTGGTTTTTGTTTAACACCTTAAATCCCTTCCATAACTTGGTTAGCGACCACGTAAACCAAGCCATTTTTTCGGTTTATGCTAATGTCCAGAGTGTTGCTTCCCTGGGTGAGCATCAGGGTGCCGATTTCGCTATCCAGATAGGTACCAACTTCGCTCCAACCCTGACGTTGAAAGTGACGTTGGTAGTAATGGAAGGTATCTGCCAGTGTGCGGTTGCTGTTGAAAACCAAGGTTCGGCCACTCTTGAAGAGATCCTTTGAACTGACATCAGACAACACAGTGCTACCGCTCGGCATTGGAAATGCCAACTTACTATGGACTGGGCTACCGGGATCTTTACTTATGCCTATGTAAGCTAGAACACCATCAAAGTCTTTCCTTATTCGGGCGGTTAACAGGAAAGGTGGTTGCAAGCTATTGATGATGTAGTCTTGGCCAAACATCTGTTCATCAAAGCGTTCACTTTTGCCCTGCCATTGGCGTTTGAAGAAGGCTGCGGTCATCATCTGATTGCTTTTATCCCGCATCACCCAAGTTGCCATGGGAGTGCCTTGATAAACCATTTCTTCAGCTACCACTTCCACGGTGGCGGAATCGGGAAACTGTATTTCAGGCCATTCAGCGGCCAGCAGAGGAAGGCTGAGAAACCAACAGCCCAAAAGGAGTTGTTTCATAGTTAACCTCCACATCCTTTAGAACCATAATTACAAAGACGGTTTGCAGGCAGTACTTCAGTTTCCACATGGCCCAGCTTCAGGGAGTTGGGGTGCAGTTCTTTACCAAAGGGAATGAAGCTGGCAACCTTTTGGGCGGTTCTCACCCAACTGACATCTGCGTAGTTGGTTGGTACCAGGCGTTCGGCTCTACGACGCAGATGTTCAGGGCCAGCTGCATTCCATCCTGAGGCGAGTAAGGCGCTGTTGCCCTTATAAGTCAGCTGCATACTGTCGAATGGCTCGAGGTGCATCTGTACCAGATCAGTTTCCACGCGAGTGCGGTAGAACTGATCTTGCTCAAGGGAGAAGCCGGTATAGGCCAGCACCCCAAGTGCTTTGCTTATCAAAGAGTTCACCGTACCCGGTATCTTGGAGCTCGGCTCGGCGAAGCTTAGACGGTTCTTTCCTTCCCCCTTATCCTTGATCAAGCCAGATAGAGAACCATCATGGCGAGTCTGGTGTTTCAGCAAGGGGTGAACATTCTGTTCCCAGTTCCATTGCTTAGGTGGACGACTATCTATTACCTGGCCTTTTCCTTGATAAAAGCGCCATGGGAGTTGGGCTGATAACTGTTGTTCCGTTTTTTTTGCCAGGAAAATTCCCTTGCCAGTGACCATGCGTGAAGGTGCCTGCTCCTTCCATACCGTGCGTTCCCAAGCAGCATATTGAGCCGCCTGATTAGCCCTGTGTTGGACCCCGGTTATTTTTGAGACGAAAGGTAGCAACAGTAGCAATGGGATTATCACAAAGCTCATCCCTATGATTGATTCAGCCAGGGCCTGGCCCCGTTGTCGATGAATGAACTGCATTAGAGTAACCTTGTCAGAGCCTGAACTGCGGCCCTCTCCCCTTGAGTAGATTGGCTCAGGCGCACTTGCCAGAATGGGTTATAGAGGTTGCCGTACTCATGCTTACTATCTTTTCTGGCCCAGGCAGAACCTGATTTCATCAGATCTCTCGGCCGCGAGTAGTAGACTTGTGCCGCGGCCAATGCGGTCATTCTGTCACCCAGCATTTTTTCATTGGTCGCAGGGTCAACCATGTCCCCTCCGAGAGGTACGCTGTTGCTGGTTCTCACTTTGTCTTGTTTTTTGGATACCACGACCAGAATATTGCTGGTTTCACTTTTCCCTTTTGCGGAATTCGACAGGGAATAGAAAGGTTGTACGCCATCATAGCTGCCACGGGTCACTTGATCGGCGGCTGCAAAGTTGGATGCGCTTCTATTATGTCCTCTGCTGCTTCCCCAGTAAGTTCTATCGTTCAACCTGCTGAGAATGGCTCTATTGTCGGATACGGTTCCACCCCAACCGGCAGGAATTTCTCTGGTACGCCATTTGCAGCGCCAACGTTTACATCTGAACTTGGAAAAGTGCACACTCAAGGTATCCATGGATGTCCATGATTCTGGACGATTCCCGTTGCTGACAAGCTCGCTGCCGCCGGCTTTATAAGTCTTGGCTTTGATCGGAAAAAAGTGGAATGACCAAGGGAAAGGCAGTTTATAGGTGCGTTTGTTGCTGAAAGGATCTCGGGATTTAAGAGTGACACCTATAAAGTCCTTATACTGACTGCCACCCTTATTTCTGTTTTGTCTTTTTTGAAGAGTTTGAAAGTCTACCCATACATTCTTTAGATCTTGTATCAATAGCGGGTTTTGCATCAAATCCATACGAGCATTTGGATCATTGGCTTTGACAATATCGCCAGCGCTATCGAACGCTGCTGTTACCCCTGCATAGTGCATGGATTGCTGAGCGATACTTATGGCTTTAAGTACGGTATTTTCTACATTGACCAGTACTTTGATGGCAGGCTGCACACCTTGATTCAGCCCCTTTACCACTTGCGCGATACCGTTGACCACTTGGCCAACGTAGGGAACTGCACACAATACCCGGCAAGCATTCTGTGAAAATACTTCAGCCATATTGAACCAAGATGAAAGGCCAACGAGTTGGGCTACTGCTACCTGATTGGCAACCGCAGCTCTATTGGTGTACGCCTTGAAATTCATGTCCCTGGCAGCAAGAGTGGCAACACTGTAGGCTGTATTATCTGCGGTATTTTGTAATTTAGTGCCCTTGATATTCAGTTGGGACACATTGAAACTAAAGAGGATTACCATTAGTGCAAATGCCATAAGAATCAATGACATTATCATGGCTTGCCCCTGTTGACGGGAAGGCATCATTCCTTTGCTCCTGCCTGCTCTCTGGTCTTGGTATTGGTTTAGTCGATTCCGCTGTCGCCACCGCCTTGACCTGAACCACCGGCAGCCTTATTGGCCCCTTCGTTATAGTTGCTCAGGTTGTAGTTGCTATCGGCTGTATTGCTGGCATCGTCGGCAGCTGTCTTGGCATTGGATATTTGTCCAGAGGAGTCTTGCCCCGAAACTTCACTTGAAAGTCCGGCCACTTGGTTGCGTATTGTTTTTCCAAAAAAACTGTATACGCCAATTGCAGTAATCGCGATCAGAGCCACTATGATGATATATTCCGTCATCCCTTGGCCCATCTGTTTATTAGATGCCATGAGTTAATCCTTTAACGAATGAGAAGGGGAATCACCAGACGTATTCCCCATTTTATAGGTAAGAGAGGTATTAATTACCGCCTGAACCACCAGAAGAACCACCAGCCGCAGCCTTATTTGCAGCAGCGTTATAGTTACCCAAGTTATAATCACCGTTGGCAACAGTAGAGGTTGTCCCCGCAGCAGTTTTGGCAGCACCAATCTGAGCTGACGAATCAACACCGGACATCTCTGTTGCCAGACCCGCCACTTGATTTCGAATGGTTTTACCGAAGAAGCTGTATACGCCAATGGCGGAGACAGCAATAAGCGCTACTATAATGATGTATTCGGTCATACCTTGACCGCGAATTTTACCCTTGTACATTATCACTCCTTGATGCATTTGCTTGAGACAAAATTGTCGCGTAATTTTCCCGTTACATATTAGTCATAACAATTACCCAAAAGTGTATATTTGTATCGTCGTACGGTAACTGGTTATACCCTTATTTTTATATGGGAATTGTTTAATGATTAATCAGGAGTGAGCAATTTAAAGTATATATATGACAGTAATAAGACAGGCTGATTAACTTGATAACTCAACTTATGCTAATACTAAGTTAATGCCTAATGGATGATGAAACGATTAATGTATTGTGGCTCTTAGGTTTGGTATTGAACATATAATTCTCGGAAAAGAAAACGGCTCCTTAATGGAGCCGTTTTCATCATCAACTGTCGTTATCAGGCTTTAGGGCCAGCGGCCTTGATGGCATCAGACACCTGATACTTGGCGAAGTTGCTCTGGAAGGATTCTGCCAGCTGCTTGGCGTACTTGGCATATTCTTCCTTATCGGCCCAAGTGTTGACCGGGTTCAGCAGCGTGCTGTCGACGCCGGGGACGGCAACCGGGATATCCAGGTTCAACTGCTCGATATGTTCGGTCGGCACTTCTTTGAGTTCACCGCTGACGATGGCATCAACAATGGCGCGGGTGACAGGAATGTCGAAACGCTTACCCACGCCGTAAGGGCCACCGGTCCAGCCTGTGTTCACCAGGTAAACCTGGCTGCCGAAGGCTTGGATACGCTTCATCAGCAGTTCGGCGTATACCCCGGCAGGGCGAGGGAAGAAGGGAGCACCGAAACAGGTTGAGAAAGTTGACTGAATCGCGGCGGTTGAGCCCACTTCGGTGGAACCCACCTTGGCGGTATAACCTGAGAGGAAGTGATAGGCCGCTTGCTCCTTGCTGAGTTTGGCTACCGGGGGCAGGACACCGGAAACGTCGCAGGTGAGGAACACCACGGCGTGTGGCTCGTTGCCACGGTTGTCTTCCTTGCGCTGGGCGATGTGCTCCAGTGGGTAAGCGGCACGGGTGTTCTCGGTCAGGCTGGCATCCTTGTAGTCGGGCACGCGCTGCGCGTCCAGTACCACGTTTTCCAGCACAGTACCGAAGCGAATGGCATCCCAGATCACCGGCTCATTCTTCTGGCTGAGATCGATACACTTGGCATAACAGCCACCTTCAATATTGAAGACGCCGCCTTCGGCCCAGCCGTGCTCGTCATCACCGATAAGGAAGCGCTTGGGATCGGCAGACAGTGTGGTCTTGCCTGTGCCTGAGAGGCCGAAGAAGAGGGTAGTGTCACCATCTTTACCGACGTTGGCCGAGCAGTGCATCGGCAGTACGTCTTTAGCCGGCAGCAGGAAGTTTTGTACCGAGAACATGGATTTTTTCATTTCACCGGCATAGCGCATACCGGCCAGCAGTACCTTACGCTCGGCGAAGTTGATGATAACTGTGCCGTCTGAGTTGGTGCCATCACGCTCGGGTGAGCAGACAAATCCTGGGGCATTGATAATCTGCCACTCGGGTTTCTGGCTCTGGTTATAGTGCTCTGGCACGATAAACAGGTTACGGGCAAACAATTGGTGCCAAGCGTATTCAGTTGTGACTCTGATAGGCAGGTAGTGATCGGCGTCGGCGCCGACTTCCAGCTCAGAGACAAATACTTGCTTGTCGGCTAGATAGGCCTCGACCCTTTCCCATAGGGCAGCAAATTTTTGAGGTTCAAACGCTTGGTTGACCGCGCCCCACTCGATATCGGCCTCGGTACCCGGCTCCTTGACAATAAAACGGTCGGCGGGTGAACGGCCGGTGCGCTCGCCGGTCTGGGCCACCAGGGCGCCGTTGGCTGTCAGAGTGCCTTCGCCGCGCAGAATAGCCTGCTCGACCAGTTGGGCACTGTTGAGATTGAGTTGGATGCGGTTTGCTTCTGCCGCCATAGGTAAGGTCTCCATCTATTGTGAGGTCTGGTATGGTCCCGGTCTGCTGCCGGGTTGGCGCGATTGTAACTTAAGCGCTGGCTGAAGTGTGAGCAAGATCTGGAAAATGGTGAAAAAAAGAGGGCGATCACTCGCCCTCTTGAAAAACGACAGATTTATCGCCCCATTATTGGGGAGTATCCGGTGCCTGAGCGTTGGCAAAGATGGCTTCGATATCGATAGCGTCGAAGCGATAGTGGCTGTTGCAGTATTCACAGCCCATCTCTACCAGGCCTTTTTCCTGGATGATGGCGTCTATCTCTTCTTTTGCCAGGGTGCGGATGGCTGCAGCGCTGCGCTCACGGGAGCAGGTACACTTGAAGCTGACGCTCACCGGATCGAACAGTCGCACCTGCTCCTGATGGTAGAGGCGATGCAAGACTTCGGTGGCCGGCAGGCTGAACAGTTCTTCAGCCTTAATAGTCGCAGTCAGCTGAGTCAGGTGTTCAAACTCGGTATTTTCACTCTGCTCACTCGGCAATACTTGCAGCAGCATACCGGCGGCATGTTCGCCATCGGCAAATAACCAGATGCCAGTGGGCAATTGCTCAGATTGGGCAAAGTAGCTCTCCAGACATTCGGCGATGCTGGGCTTATCCAGAGCCACTACGCCCTGGTAACGCTCGCCTTCTGTCGGGGTAAGGGTGATAACCATATAGCCTTGACCAAAGAGCTGTTCCAGTGGCGTATCGGCAGCAATCTCGCCCTGCCAACGGGCAACGCCCCTCAATTCCTGGCGGTTGTTACCATTGATCACTGCCAGTGACACGGGGCCACCCTGACCCTGGAGTTGCACACTGATATCTCCTTCAAATTTCAGGGTGGCTGTCAGCAACGAGGTGGCGGCCAGCAATTCACCCAGCAGTACCTTAAGGCGCTCCGGGTAATCGTGGGTGTTAACTATCTGGCGGTAGCTATCACTGAGCTGGGCCAGTTCACCCCTTACATCGGCGTTATCAAACAGATAGCGATGGAGAGTATCTTGGTTCATTGGGTTTCTCACTGTTAATTCAGGTCTCGCGGAAGCGGATGATTTGCCGCCGCTGTTTCTTGTCCGGCTTGGTATCGGGCGCCGGATTATGCAGTATGTTGAGCCTTCTGGCTTCTGCATTACTTTCCCGCTTTTGTATGCTCTGCGGTGTTTCTTCGTACAGGCTCTGGGCGATAACCGCCCCCTGACGGACACCGGAAACTTTTTTTATGACGATCTCTTTTTCGTCATATCCCTGGCGTAACCTAATGCGCGCACCGACTTCTGCCAGTTTGCTGGATTTGGTCCTTTGGCCGTTGTAATGTACTTTACCGCCGTTGATCATCTCTTTGGCCAGGGCGCGGGTCTTGTAAAAACGCGCTGCCCAGAGCCATTTATCGAGCCGGATCGCCTCGGCGTTGTCATTGCTATTGGCCATGGATACTCCTGTCATAAATGAAAAAGGGGATGAGCTCACAACTCGGGGATAAATTCCTTGTCCAAGCCGTCGATACGGGGTTAAACAGTGGAGCGCTTCACACCCTTTCCAGGCGCGCAAAGGTAGCATAATCGTACAATTTTCGCCAATCTACTCCCTGTTATGGTCTTGTTGCAAACAAGAGTGTGGGTTAGCATGGCGAAGGGTTCAGTCACTATCATAATCAGAACAGAGACCTGATTAGAGGGTCCGGAAAATATGGATTTATTGGATAAGATTATCGCCAAGACGGGCAGCATACCGCAAAAACCCGCCAGCTCTGCCGTGTTTTGGCTACTGATGCTGTTGGTTCTGTATTTGATGGCACAGATCAGCTGGAAGCTGATCCCAACAGGCAAACCGACAGCCAACTGGACACCAACCCCGGTTTCTGGCACCCAATCCCAGAATGTCGATATCGGCACTATCAACGGCTTGGCACTGTTCGGCAAGAAAGATGCCAGCAGCACCAAGCCCAAGTCTGAGCCAGCCGCCGAAATGATCACAGATGCCCCAAAAACTTCACTGTCGATTTTGTTGACCGGGGTGGTGGCATCCAGTGCCGAGCAGAAAGGCCTGGCTATCATCGAGTCTCAAGGCAGTCAGGAAACCTACAGCCTGGGCGACAAGATTAAGGGTACCTCGGCATCGCTGAAAGAGGTGTATGCCGACCGCATCATTATTACCAATGCCGGCCGTTACGAGACTCTGATGCTCGACGGCCTGCAATATACCACTCAGTCACAAGCCAACGCCCAGCTGCAACAGGCCCGCAGCGGTGGTGATGTGACCAAGGTTGACCGCCGTGATGCCGACATCGGCCGCGAGTTGGTGGCCTCCCGCGATGAGTTGCTGGCCGATCCCAGCAAGATTACCGATTACCTGGCGATCTCTCCGGTACAAAAGGATGGTGAAGTACAAGGGTACAGACTCAACCCGGGTAAAGATGCCGGATTATTCAAGGATGCCGGGTTCCAGCCCAATGACCTGGCAAAATCCATCAATGGTTATGATTTAACTGATATGAGCCAGGCGCTGGAGGTGATGGGCCAGCTGCCGGATCTGACCGAGGTCTCTGTGATGGTAGAGCGCGAAGGTCAGTTGGTTGAAATCATGTTCAGTTTGCCGCAATAAAGCAGGTTTAGGGGAAAGTACAATAATGAACAACAAACGGATTCGAACCAAGCTTATCGCTGGTCTGGTAGCCACAGCGGCCTTGCTGACCCAACAAAGCGCTTGGTCTGAGCAATATGCGGCGAACTTTAAAGGCACTGATATTCAGGAGTTTATCAACATAGTTGGTAAGAACCTCAATAAGACCATCATTGTCGATCCTACTATTCGCGGCAAAATCAATGTCCGCAGCTATGACATGCTCAACGATGAGCAGTATTACCAGTTCTTCCTCAACGTGTTGCAGGTCTACGGTTATGCCGTGGTCGAGCTGGAAAACAATGTCATCAAGGTAATTAAAGACAAAGACGCCAAGACCTCTTCCATTCGGGTTGCCGATGACAATACCCCGGGACTTGGCGATGAGATGGTGACCCGCATTGTGGCGCTGTACAACACAGAAGCCAAACAGTTGGCGCCTTTGCTGCGTCAGCTCAATGACAACGCCGGTGGCGGCAACGTGGTCAACTATGATCCTTCCAACGTTTTGATGATCACCGGCCGCGCCAATGTGGTCAACAAGCTGGTGGAGATTGTACGTCGGGTGGACAAACAGGGTGACACCGAAGTGCAGGTGGTGCCTTTGGAATACGCCTCTGCCGGTGAAATGGTACGTATTATAGATACCCTCTATCGCGCCAGTGCCAACCAGGCACAACTGCCGGGCCAGGCGCCCAAAGTGGTGGCCGACGAGCGTATCAACGCCGTGGTGGTCAGTGGCGATGAACGCAGCCGTCAGCGGGTGGTGGAGCTTATTCATCGTCTCGACGCCGAGCAGGCCAGCACAGGTAACACCAAGGTTCGCTACTTGCGTTATGCCAAGGCCGAAGACCTGGTGGAGGTGCTGACCGGCTTTGCCCAAAAACTGGAAGGTAAAGATGGTGCCGCACCAGCCCCCGGCAGCGCCGGAGGCAAACGCCGCAACGAAATCAATATCATGGCCCATGAAGACACCAATGCTTTGGTGATCAGCGCCGAGCCGGATCAGATGCGCACCCTGGAGAGTGTGATCAACCAGTTGGATATCCGCCGAGCCCAGGTGCTGGTGGAAGCCATCATAGTCGAGGTAGCTGAAGGGGATGACGTGGGCTTCGGCATTCAGTGGGCCACCGAGGCAGGTGGCGGTACTCAGTTCAATAACCTTGGCCCCACCATAGGTGAAATTGGCGCGGGTATCTGGGCGGCGCAGGATCAGAAGGCTTCCCAGACCTGTACCGGTTCGGGTGACAACCTGACCTGTACCCAAAACCCTGACACCAAGGGTGATATCACCCTGTTGGCTCAGGCGCTCGGTAAGGTGAACGGTATGGCCTGGGGCGTGACCATGGGCGACTTTGGCGCCCTGGTGCAGGCTGTGTCCAGCGATACCAACTCCAACGTGTTGGCGACTCCTTCTATTACCACCCTGGATAACCAGGAAGCCTCCTTCATTGTTGGTGACGAAGTGCCTATCCTCACAGGTGCGCAAAACTCTACCAATGGCAACAGTAACCCGTTCCAAACCGTTGAACGTAAGGAAGTCGGGGTCAAGCTCAAGGTGGTGCCACAGATCAACGAAGGCAACGCGGTCAAGCTCACCATTGAGCAGGAAGTGTCCGGTATCAACGGCAAGACCAATGTGGACGTGACCTTTGCCACCCGTCGTCTGACCACTACTGTGATGGCCGACTCGGGCCAAATCGTGGTGCTGGGTGGACTGATCAATGAAGAGGTGCAGGAGAGCGTACAGAAAGTGCCTTTCCTGGGGGATATTCCAATTCTGGGGCATTTGTTCAAATCGTCCAGCAGCGGCAAGAAGAAAAAGAACCTGATGGTGTTTATCAAGCCGACCATTATCCGTGACGGTGTCACCATGGAAGGCATTGCCGGCCGTAAGTATAACTACTTCCGTGCCTTGCAGCTGGAGCAACAGAAGCGCGGCATTAACCTTATGCCAAACACCAATGTGCCTATGTTGGAAGAATGGAGCCAGGAAGAGTATCTGCCACCCGAGGTCAATGAGATCCTCGAGCGCTATAAGCAAGGTAAGGGGCTGGATACCAAGATGCGCAAGACGGACTCCACCCTGAAGACATTGGATGAGAACAAACAGGGCGAAGCCGATGAGTGAAGTCCAGCCGCCAACAGAAGAGCTGGCTCAGGTTTCCAGTGAGCTGGCGCTGGTCGCCGAGGCCGAGAGTGACGAGCTGTTTCATTCAAACAGCCGTGAGCGGCTGCCGTTTGCCTTTGCCCACAGATACAACCTGGTGCTCAGCAAAGACCCGGAGGAACGGCTGACTCTGTATTACACCCAGGCAACACCTTTGTCTGTGCTGTTTGAGGTGCGTCGTTATGCCGGTCAGGAGCTACCGCTGCACAAGCTGGAAGCCAATGAGTTTGAGCGCTACCTGACCCAGGCCTATCAGAGTAACTCTTCCGAGGCGCAGCAGCTGATGGAAGACATAGGCAATGAGATGGATCTCTTTACCCTGGCAGAAGAGATGCCGCAGACCGAAGATCTGCTGGAAGGGGAAGATGATGCACCTATCATCAAGCTGATCAACGCCTTATTGTCTGAAGCCATCAAAGAAGAGGCTTCGGATATTCATATTGAAACCTACGAGAAGCAGCTGGTGGTGCGTTTCCGGGTCGATGGTGTGCTCAAGGAAGTACTCAAGCCGAACCGTAAGCTTTCCTCACTCCTGGTATCGCGGATCAAGGTAATGGCTCGTTTGGATATCGCCGAGAAGCGGGTGCCGCAGGACGGCCGGATCTCGCTGCGTATTGGTGGCCGCGCCGTGGATGTGCGGGTATCGACCATGCCGTCGAGCCACGGCGAGCGGGTCGTGCTGCGTCTGTTGGACAAGAACGCCGGTAATCTGGACTTGGCACAGCTGGGGATGAAAGACAGCATCCGCCGCCAGTTTGATGAGCTGATCCGTAAACCTCACGGCATTATTCTGGTTACCGGCCCTACAGGTTCGGGCAAGAGTACTACCCTCTATGCCGGTCTGACCGAAATCAATCACAACGACATCAACATACTCACAGTTGAAGACCCGATTGAATACGAACTGGAAGGCATAGGCCAGACCCAGGTCAACACCAAGGTGGACATGACCTTTGCCCGCGGTTTGCGGGCCATTCTGCGTCAGGATCCTGATGTGGTGATGATAGGGGAAATCCGTGACCTGGAAACAGCCCAGATCGCGGTGCAGGCCTCACTCACAGGCCACCTGGTGATCTCCACCTTGCACACCAACACGGCTTCCGGCGCCATTACCCGTTTGCAGGACATGGGCGTTGAGCCTTTCCTGGTGTCTTCCAGTCTGCTGGGGGTGCTGGCCCAGCGCCTGGTGCGGACTCTATGCAACGAGTGTAAGGAGGCCCACGCCCCGGATGCCCGCGAACGTGAGCTCCTGGGCATAGGCGATGAAGAAGCAGTGATCTATCGCGCCAAGGGCTGCAAGAGCTGTGGCCATAACGGCTATCGTGGCCGTACCGGGATCCATGAACTGCTGCTGGTGGACGACAACGTCCGCGAACTCATTCACGGCGGCCGTGGCGAACTGGCGATTGAAAAATATATTCGTCAGCACAGCCCCAGCATTCGCCATGACGGCATGGTCAAGGTGCTGGCGGGGATCACTACCCTGGAAGAAGTGCTGCGCGTGACCCGCGAGGAGTAATTCATGGCGGCATTCGAGTACAAGGCGCTCAATCAAGCCGGTAAGCAGGTCAAAGGGGTTATCGAAGCCGATACCGCCAGACAGGCCCGCAGTCAGCTGCGTGAACAGAAGCTGATGCCGTTGGATATCGCCCCGGTTACCGAAAAGGAAGCCAAGGCCAGTAGTGGCAGTTGGTTGAACCGGCGCAAGAAGATCTCCGTGGCCGAATTGGCACTGATCACCCGCCAGATAGCGACCCTGGTCGCTGCCGGTTTGCCGGTGGAAGAGGCCCTCAAGGCCGTGGGCCAACAGTGCGAAAAAGACCGTCTCGCCTCCATGGTGATGGCGGTGCGCTCGCGGGTGGTGGAAGGCTACTCGCTGGCCGACTCCATGGCTGAGTTTCCCCATGTGTTTGATGATCTCTACCGTGCCATGGTGGCCTCGGGCGAAAAGTCCGGCCATCTGGAAATCGTACTCAATCGCCTGGCGGACTACACGGAGCGGCGCCAACAACTCAAGACCAAGCTGACCCAGGCGATGATCTATCCCATAGTGCTGACCACAGTGGCTATCGGTGTTATCGCCGTGCTGCTGGCGGCCGTGGTGCCCAAGGTGGTTGGCCAATTTGAACACATGGGCCAGGAGTTACCCGGTACCACTCAGTTTTTGATCGCCGCCTCTGACTTTGTTCAGCATTACGGCTTGTTCGTCCTGGGCGCCATAGTATTGCTGGCACTGCTGTTTCAGAAGATGCTCACCAAGCCCGCCTTCAAACTCAAGTATCACAAGCTGTTGCTGCGTTTGCCTGTGGTCGGCAAGGTCAGCAAGGGGCTGAATACGTCACGCTTTGCCCGAACCTTGAGTATCCTCAGTGCCAGTTCAGTGCCGCTGCTCGATGGCATGCGGATTGCCAGTGAGGTCTTGCTGAATGTACGGGTGCGTCAGGCGGTGGAAGAGGCCACGGCCAGAGTGCGTGAGGGAACCAGTCTGGGGGCGGCACTGACTAATACCAAGCTGTTCCCGCCCATGATGTTGTATATGATAGCCTCGGGCGAGAAGAGTGGTGAGCTGGAGCAGATGCTCGAGCGCGCCGCAGATAACCAGGACAGGGAGTTCGAGTCCAACGTCAATATCGCCTTGGGGGTGTTTGAACCCCTGTTGGTGGTGAGTATGGCCGGGATAGTGTTGTTTATTGTTCTGGCGATTTTGCAACCGATATTGGCGCTCAACAATATGATTAGTGGCTGAGTCTCATTTCACCGCAGCCATTTGAGGTTTTTTAGGAGGAAGTAAGTTAATGCAAAGCAACAACAGACAGAAAGGTTTTACCCTGCTGGAAGTGATGGTGGTGATAGTGATCCTGGGGATCCTGGCCTCCATGGTGGTGCCCAATCTGATGGGTAACAAGGACAAGGCCGACCAGCAAAAGGCGGTGTCTGACATAGTCGCGCTGGAAAACCAGCTGGATATGTACAAGCTGGACAACAGCGTGTACCCCACAACCGAACAGGGGCTGGAAGCTCTGGTCGAGAAGCCCAATATTTCTCCTGAGCCACGCAACTATCGTGACGGTGGTTACGTTAAGCGCTTGCCTATGGATCCCTGGGGCAACCCTTACCTGCTGATGAGCCCGGGTGAACACGGCAAGATCGACGTCTTCAGCTCAGGCCCTGACGGCCAACCCGGCACAGAAGACGACATAGGCAACTGGAATCTGCAAGACTTCCAATAAGATGCAAATCAGGCACTCGCGGGGTTTTACCCTGCTGGAAGTGATGTTGGTGGTGCTGCTGATGGGGCTGGCAGCTACGGCTGTGACCATGACCATGGGTAATAGTGGCCCCAAGCAGCAGTTAACTCGTGAGGCGCAGGGGTTTATGGCGGCCACCGAGACAGTGCTGGATGAAACTGTGCTCAGTGGTCAGTTTATCGGCATAGTGGTGGACAAGGACAAGTACCACTTCGTGCTGTTTAAAGAGAACAAATGGCAACCGCTGGAACAGGACCGACTGCTGGCCGAAAAGCAGTTGCCGGAAGGCATCTCGTTGTCGGTCGAGCTCGAAGGCCTGCCTTTGGTGCAGGAAGATGAAGAGCAGGACTCCTGGTTCGACGAGCCCTTTATTGAGGAATCGGACGCGGACAAAAAGAAGTTTCCCGAGCCGCAGATCATGCTGTTGCCAAGTGGCGAAATGACCGCTTTCGAGCTGAGCTTTATCGCCCGCGATAGCCAAGGCGAAACCGTAGAGGTACTGGTCAGCGGTGATAGCCTGGGTCGCCTCAAACTGGGGAGGTTCGATGATTTTGAATAAACCTGCCCGGCAAAAGGGGATGACGCTGCTGGAAGTCATAGTCGCCTTGGCGGTGTTTGCCATTGCGGCCGTGGCAATTACCAAAAGCATAGGCGATCAGATTGCCAATATGCCGATACTGGAAGAACGCACCCTGGCGCAGTGGGTAGCAGATAACCAGATGGTAGATGCCAGGTTGGAAAAGGGTTTTCCGGCCCTTGGGCGTAAAGATGGTCGCAGCGAACTGGCCGGCCAAACCTGGTATTGGCGCAAAGAAGTGGTCAAGACCACAGATGATAATTTTCGGATGATCCGTATCAGTGTCAGTGATGATGACAGATTCGGGCGGATCATCGCTCAGGTGAATTCATATGTACTCAAGCAGGAATAGCGGTTTTACCCTGCTGGAGATGCTGATCGCCATAGCGATCTTCGCCATGCTGGGCCTGGCGGCTAACGCCGTATTGCAAACTGTGCTGAAAAATGACGAGGTCACCCGCGACTTTTCAAAACAGCTCAAGTACCTGCAGCAGGGCTTTGGGGTGTTGGAGCGGGATCTGGGGCAGATGGTTGCCCGTACTCCCAGGCTGTTGGAAGGCGGCCGCGGCAGCACAGTGTTTCAGACCGGGACAGATATTCTGGACTCTGAGTCCGAGGCGCTGGTGTTTTTTCGCCTGGGGTGGCTCAATCCGGGTGGCTTGCTGCCAAGAGGCAGTCTGCAGTCTGTGGCCTATGTAGTGCAGGAGGGGCGGCTCGAGCGTTGGTACTACCCTTACCCCGAGCCGGAGTTTGGTGCCGAACCGATTAAAACCGTATTGATGGACAAGGTGTTATCGGTCAAGTACGCGTTTTTTGTCGAGGACAAGTGGCAACGCAAGGTTGAGGCCAGCAAGTTGCCCAAGGCGATCGCCATAGAGATAGAGACAGAGGACAGAGGCATTATCACCCGCAAATTCCTGTTGCCTGTCGGGGCACCTGCGGCCGACAAACAGGACGACAATGGTGGCGACACCAACAAGGGTGACAACAACGGCAATCAGAACGACGACAAGCAGGACTCCGACGGCCAGGACGGCAATAACTCAGGCCAAGGCAAGGAGGAGTTCTGATGGGAGGCAAGCAAAGAGGCGTCGCCCTGATAGTGGTATTGCTGATAGTGGCGATTGTGGCCGTGCTGGCTACCAGTATTACCGGGCGCAACCAGTTGTCGGTGCGCAGAACCTTGAATCTGGCGCAGTATGACCAGGCTTACTGGTACGCTATTTCGGCCGAAGAATTGGCGCGTAAGGTATTGAAGCAGGATTTGGATGACTCGGAAGGTCGGGTGCATCTGCAGCAATACTGGGCCATGGCGGATGTGGTTTTTCCGGCGGAGAACGGCGAGATTGGTGGCACCATTTCCGACCTTCGCAGCTGCTTTAACCTCAATGCCTTGAGTGTCAGCAGCAAAGAGGCGGCAGATGGTCAGCCGCAAAAGATGCCGCTGGCCGTCAGACAGTTCAAGGGATTGTTGGAATCCTTGGGGATGGATGAGTTCGGCGCCGAGCGTCTGACCCATACCTTGAAAGATTATCTGGACGAGGACTCGATAGCCTCGCCCTTCGGTGCCGAAGATGCCGAGTATGAAGCAAGGGTGGTCCCTTATCGGGCGGCCAATACCTTAATGAGTCACAGCAGTGAGTTACGGGCCGTTTTTGGCTTTAACCAAGAGACTTATCGCATTTTAAGGCCCTATGTTTGCGCCATACCGGGAAATGACCGACAGTTGCTGAACGTCAACACCATCAAGGTCGAGCAGGCAGCACTGCTGGCGGGAATGCTGGAAAATCAAATCTCGGTAGGCGAGGCCGAAAGTATTATTAACCAGCGCCCTGCGGGGGGCTTCGACAAGATAGAAGATTTCTGGGCGCTGGGATCGCTGACCACTATTGCCAGTAAGAATGATCAGCTCAAGTCCAGTTTCGTGGTCGACAGTAAGTTTTTCAAACTGGAGGCCAAGGCCAGGGTGGATGATGCCCTGTTCCGATTGGAGAGCATGCTGCACATAGTGGGTGGTAATCAGCTCGAAGTGTTGACCCGGCAATATGGCGGACAAGAATAACAGGACAAGCCCCTAAGCCACCAAGGCCAGGGATTGTGGAGAACAATAGTGAGTGAACGCTTATTTATCCGTTTAGGCAAAAACCTGGGCTCGCCCTGCGCCTGGGTCGTATGGTCTGAGCAGGAACAGGAGATTATTGCCTCGGGAGAGCTGGCTGATGCGCGGTCACTGGAGACTCTGGCGCAGCGAGCCGGTAATCGCCCGGTCGACGTACTGGTGCCGGCCAGTGCCCTTCAGCTCACTTCGGTTAATCTGCCGGAGAAGGGGCAACGCCAGGCTCTAAAGGCATTGCCTTTCCTGCTTGAAGACACCCTGGCCCAAAATGTTGATGAACTGCACTTTGTGGTTGGTCCCCGCGATGGCGAGAGCCTGAGTGTGGCTGTGGTTGCTCATGAGCAGATGCAAAACTGGCTCTCCTGGTTGGATGAGGCCGGGCTCAAGGTGCGTAAAATGGTGCCGGATTGTCTGGCACTGGAACGGGAATACTGTGACTGGGCCCTGATGGCCTATGAAGATCAGCTGTTGCTGCGTACCGGCGAAGGCATGGGTATGAGTATGCCCAAGGACTGGCTGCAGCCCTTGCTGCCCGGGTTGCTCGAAGAGCAGCAAACGGCGCCGAGTCTGGCCTGCTATACCGAATTTCAATGGCCAGAGCTTGAGTGTCGGCAGATGCCACTGGAGATGCCCATGCTGGTGTTGGCCAAGGGGCTACACAAGTCGCCTATCAATCTGCTGTCCGGCCCCTATGTTCCCAAGCGTGAATACAGCAAGCACCTGCTGCTATGGAAGCGAGTGGCTATCGTCGCCGCCATTGCCCTGCTGCTTGGTCTGGTCAACAAGGGGCTGAACATACATCAGATGCAGACAGAGGCCGATGAACTGAGGGCCCAGAGCGAAAGTATTTATCGTCAGGTGGTTCCCGGTAGTTCGCGGATAGTTAACTTGCGCTCGCAGCTGGAATCTCAACTCAGAACCCTGCAGGGCAGTGGTTCGGGTGGTGAGTTCTTTGCCATGCTGGATGGGCTCGAAGGTGCTTTCAAACAAGTGCCGGATCTCAAGCCCAACAGCCTGAGGTTTGATGCCGGACGCAGTGAAATTCGTATGCAGGTGACGGCCAAGAGCTATGCCCAGATAGAGCAGTTTAAAGAGCTGGCCGGGCGTAAATTCCGTCTCGAGGGCGGGGCGATGAACAGTACTGAAAATGCGGTCACCAGTACCCTGACCCTAAGGAGCAAATAAATGGAAAATTTGCGTAACTGGTGGGAATCACTGGCACAGAGGGAGCAACAGCTGGTCGCTGCCATGGCGGTGATAGTGGCTGTTGGCATCCTTTACTGGGGGATCTGGACACCGATAAGCAATGCCGAGCAGAAGGCGCAGAATAGCCTCAATGCTCAGACCCAGATGCTCAGCTTTGTGAAACAGACGGCCAATAAGATTGCCGGTATCAAACAGAGCGGTAATAGACCGGCTCTCAAGGGGAGTCTCAGTACTGTGGTGACCCAGAGCGCCGCCAGCTATGACCTGGAGATCACCCGCATGGCACCGCAGGGAAAACAGATCCAGATCTGGATGGATGAAGTGCCCTTCGATAGCCTGATCTCCTATCTTGGTGATCTGGTACAGAAACAGGGCTTGTCGCTGGATAGCCTGGATCTGGCCGAAGGTGATAGCCCTGGCATGGTGAAAGTCAGACGAATCCAGTTATCTCAGTCGTAAGGTGTTGTCTTGAAACTGATTAGTAAAATAATACTCTGTGTGCTGATCTACCTGGCGTTTATGCTGGCACTCTTCCCTGCACGCTTGGCTGTTTCGCTGGCCCCGCTGCCGGCCAATTTGCAGCTTGGCGGTGTCAGCGGCACCATCTGGAGTGGCAGTATCGATGTGATTAAATTGCAGCAACGTCAGTTGGAGCAACTGAGTTGGGAGCTCAGCCCCTGGGCGCTGCTGACCGGCAGAGCCAAACTGGACTTCCAATTGGGCAGCCGCGCCAGTGCCGTCAATGCCAAGGGCCAAGTCACCTTGGCTGCCGGCGGTATCAGCGCCGAGAAGCTGCGTTTTGAAGCTCCGGCCGAGTTTTTAATGGCCGGCAGTCGTCTGCCATTTCGCACTCAGGTAAGCGGTGATATCTCAGTGTTGCTCGACACTCTGGCGCAGGGGCAGCCTTGGTGTGAGGCGCTCAGCGGCAAAGTCTTTCTCAACCGAGTCGGCATCAGGAATCAGTTTGGCCAGTATCCTTTGGGAGACATAGAACTCGGCCTGCAGTGTGTTGCCGGTCAGGTGCAACTGGCGACTGATGAAGAGAAAAACGCCATAGGCGTGGCTGGCACCTTGCTGCTCAAGGCTAATGAACAACTTGAGGTCAAGGCCCGCATTCGTGAGACTCAGGCTCAGTCTGAAGATCTAAAAAAAGCTTTGCCATTTCTGGGCAAGCGAGATGCCCAGGGATATTTCCCTATCAATTACAACGGCAAGATCCCGGGCCTTTAAAGAGGCTGGCAGCCGGGTTTCTCTCGGCTGCCGTTTGTTCAGTTGAGCTTTCCCATTTAAAACCCCTGCGGTAACCCGCCAGCGCTTGCATCCAAGTCGACTAATCTGAAAATTCCCACCGCCCAGACAAACTCTGTGGCTCTGTTATTTCGTGTGAATTGGTATAACATTGTAGCCTGAGTCACATTTTCAGTTTGTCAGCGTCAGAGGCCTCTATGACAGAGCGGCAGAAGAAGCCGGAAATATTGCACACCGAAGTTGTTGCCCGCAGTCGTCTGTTTCAAATAGAACAGGTACATCTGCGTTTCTCCAATCAAGAGGAACGCCACTACGAACGGATGAAAGGTGCCAGCCGCGGCGCCGTGATGGTGGTGCCGGTTCTCAATGGTGAATGGTTACTGCTGGGCAGCGAGTATGCCGCGGGTACCCATAACTATGAGCTGGGATTCCCCAAGGGACTGATCGACCCGGGAGAGACAGCCGCCGAAGCCGCCAACCGTGAATTGCAGGAAGAGATAGGCTATGGCGCCCGCAAATTGACTAAACTGAAAGAGTTAAGCCTGGCTCCCGGGTATTTCGCCAGTAAGATGCAGATTTTCCTGGCCGAAGATCTCTACGAGAGTCGCCTGGAAGGCGATGAACCTGAACCGATAGAACTGGTTCCCTGGCCCCTGGAGCGTTGGCAAGAGCTGCTGGAGATGAATGATTTTTCAGAAGGACGCAGCGTCAGCGCCTTGTTTTTGGCGATGAAACGGCTGAAACTGACTGAGTCACCCTAAAAAATTGGCCACACCCGGCCACTGACTTTTGCTTATCCGATGGAAGGCGTTTGGAGTAGTTATGAAGCCAGAAGAGTTGATAGATCACGTTATTGTCATTGCAACGGAAGCGGGACAGAAAATTCGCCAGATCTACCAACAAGGCAGTTTCAGCAAGGAAACCAAGGAAGACAACACCCCTGTCACTTCGGCCGACATCGCGGCCCATGAGATTATCTGCAGCAGCTTAAAGGCGCTGACCCCGGAGATCCCGGTTTTGTCCGAGGAAGCCGCCGATATTCCCCTCTCTGAGCGTAGCCAGTGGCGCCGCTACTGGCTGGTAGATCCCTTGGATGGTACCGGAGAGTTCATCGCCGGCAGCGGCGACTTCTCGGTCATCATTGCCCTGGTTGAGCATAACCGCCCCATTATGGGTGTGGTTTATGTGCCCATGACTGAAGTATGTTACTACGCCATAGCAGGTCTTGGCGCTTACAAACGTACCCTCCAGGCAGAGCTGAGAATTCACAGTAAGCAGTTGCCGAAAGAGCAGGACAATTCGTTGCGCCTGGCGGTCAGTCGGCGTCAGGACCCTCAGTCTGTGCTCAAGCTGTTCAACCAACCCAAGCATTGTGAACTCGTGGTGCTCGGCGGTGCGGCACTCAAGAGCTGCCTGGTCGCAGAGGGCAGGGCAGATTGCTATGTGCGGGTGGGCCCCACGGGTGAATGGGACACAGGGGCGGCGCAGATTATCATAGAAGAATCCGGTGGCCAGTTGATGGATACCGAGCTGCAGCCCTTGACCTACAACGAGCGCGAATCGCTGGAAAACCCCAACTTTATCGTGGTCGGCTCCCCTAACCTCGAGTGGGACAAGATACTGGCCGGAGATTAATCGGATGCAGATAAGACCAATATCCAGAGCCGATCTGGATGCCGTATTGGCCTTGGAGTTGGCAACCTTCGGTGAGCACTGCTACCCGGACTTCTTCTTCCGTCAAGCACTGGATGCCTGGCCCACAGGTTTTCTGGGGGCCTTTTTCGACGGGAAACTGGCCGGTTATCTGCTGCGGGTGAGCGCTGAACAGCCGGGGCGACACTGGTTGCTGTCACTGGCCGTGTCTCCTACGCAGCAGGGCCGAGGGATAGGCAAAAGCTTGCTCAGTACGTGCCTGGAAGACTGCCGCCATGGTGTCGATGAACTGCTACTGACGGTAGCGCCGGATAATCCCGCCCGCCATCTCTACAGCCGCATGGGGTTTGAAAACCTGGGGCTGGAAGCCGACTATTTTGGCGTCGGTGAGCACAGGTTGCTGCTGCGCTGGCAAGGTCAATAGGCGCTGGCATTTGTGGTTTGAGTGAACACGCCTGGGCCGTGGTTGAAAACGCCCTTCGATTCAATATAGAGCCATATTCCCGAACCTTTGAATCTGTTTTGCACAGTGTGCCTTTGTGCCGGAGCCCTGATACGCTTGGGGCTCTTATGCTCCAGAGGCTGATCGCCCGATTTTCGTTAGCTTTTTTGAAGATATTTTCCAAGGTTAATTAATGGTATTCAGCACGGGTGTCTAAAAAATATCATATTGTGAACATTGTTTTTTATTTTGAAGGCTGTTAGTCTGCTGCCATCTCTTCTCAGGAATGGACACTATGGCAAGACGCAAGGAACACAGTCATCAAGAGATCCGCCTCATGGCACTGGATGCCGTTGAACAGTTGTTGACGCAGGAGGAATATACCAGCCTGAGTCTTAGGCGGATCGCCTCCCAAGTGGGCTATGCCCCCAGTACCCTAATCAACCTCTTTGGTAGCTATAACTATCTGCTCTTGAGTGTATCCGCCAGGGTCTTGGGGCGTCTGCTTGAACAAATGCAGTTGGTGTGCGGACAAACATTCACCTCCGGTGAGCAGAAGCTGTTGGCGTTAGGTAAGGCCTATGCTGAGTTTGCCCATATCCAACCACAGGCATTTCGCTTGGTGTTTGCCTTACATCTGGGGCCGGAAGAACCTCTGCCCGAATCGCAACAACAGTTGATTGCCGAGCTGATAGGCTTACTCGAGCAGCAACTCGGTGACTTGTTGCCAAACTTGTCCTCATCCAAACTGGCACTCGCCAGTCGCAGCTTCTGGAGCAGTATCCATGGGCTGACTGGCCTGGCGCTGGACGATAAGCTTTTCAGTCAGGCTTCTTGGTTGCAGTTACTGACATTTCAGGTGCACTTGTGGTGGACGGCAATGCGACAGGAGGAGGGAGCATGTTCCTGAGCAAACGATTTTTACCCTATTTTGCCACTCAATGTTTGGGGGCGCTCAACGACAACATCTACAAGAATGTGTTGCTGTTGCTGGTGACCTACAGCCAGGTCGATAACCTGCCGATGAGTGTCGATCTGTTTGTTAATCTGGCGGCAGGGATCTTCATCCTGCCTTTCTTTCTGTTTTCCGCCCATGCGGGCATGGTGGCCGACAATATGGACAAGGCGCTGATGATCCGCAGGTTAAAGCTGCTGGAGCTTATCATCATGTCCTGCGCCGCCGCGGCGATTATGGCGCAAAGCTATCTGTTGATGTTGCTGCTGCTGTTTCTTACCGGCACCCAATCGGCCTACTTTGGTCCGGTAAAATACTCGCTGCTGCCGCAGGCGCTTAGAGAGGATGAGTTGGTAACCGGTAATGCATGGGTGGAAATGGGCACCTTCCTGTCTATTTTGATAGGCACCCTGAGTGCCGGGCTGCTGGTAACCAGTGACAACGGCCTGATGTGGGCGGCGATAACTGTATGTATGCTGGCCTTGGCCGGTTTCCTCTCCAGCCGGGCGATTCCATCACTGCCGGCGCCGTTGCCGATAGACAAGGTACGCTTTGCCCCCCTGTCCGGTACTTTGGCCAGTATCAAGCGGGTACGGCAAACGCCGTCAATCTGGATGGCGATTCTGGCGATCAGCTGGTTCTGGTTTTTGGGTGCCACCTACCTGACCCAGTTCCCCAATTTTGCCAGAGGCTCGCTGCACTCGGACGCCACTGTGGTGTCGCTGCTATTGGCGCTGTTTTCCATAGGTATTGCGGTCGGCTCCTTTGTCTGCGAACGCTTCTCCTTTGGCCATGTAGAGCTGGGGTTGCTGCCTTTCGGGGTAGCAGGGTTAACCTTCTTTGGCTTGGATCTGCTGTGGGCCATTCCTGACTACAGCCAACTGCCGGCGGGATATCTCTACGACATAGCCGAGTTTGTCGGCCGCAGTGAACACTTCAGGCTGATGTTCGCACTGTTTATGGTAGGGGTCAGTGGCGGCCTGTTTATTGTGCCTCTGTATGCCTTTATTCAGTCGCGCTCGGCCCCCGGTGAATGTGCCCAGGCCATAGCCGCCAATAATATAGTCAATGCCCTGTTTATGGTGTGCTCGGCGATATTGTCGATAATATTGCTGGAGCTGGTCGGCCTGTCGATTCCTCAGTTATTTACTCTGCTGGCGGTATTCAACGCCGTGGTGGCGTTGTATGTCTATAGCCAGGTGCCTGAGTTTACTCTGAGGTTTATCAGTTACTTGCTGAGCCATTTGTTGTATCGTCTCAAGGTGGAAGGCCGGGAAAACATTCCCAAGCAAGGGGCCGCCGTGCTGGTGTGTAACCATGTCAGTTACGTCGATGCCTTGGTGCTGCTGGGCGCATCCACTCGCCCGGTGCGCTTTGTGATGGACAAGAGCATAAGTGAAATGCCCTTGCTCAAGTATCTGTTCCGCCACGCCGGGGTGATCCCTATCTGCTCACCGAAAAAGTGCATTGATACCTATACCCGGGCCTTTGAGCGTATCCACCAGGCGCTGGCCAATGAAGAGTTGGTGTGTATTTTCCCTGAGGGCAGGTTGTCTCCCGATGGTGAGTTGCATGAGTTTCGGCCCGGTATCGAACAGATACTGGCAAAGGATCCTGTGCCTGTGGTGCCTATGGCGCTCAAAGGTTTGTGGGGATCTTTCTTTAGCCACAAAGATGGACATGCCCTGACGACCCGACCAAGACGTTTCTGGTCAAGGCTTAAGGTCAATATCGCATCTCAGGTACCCGGCACGGAGGAGAGCCGTCACTCACTGCAGCAGCGGGTAGCCGATCTGCTGGCCAAACCCGACAGCTGAGCGGTATTGCTGTTGAGGAAGGTAGGAGATAACGGACAGAGCCCGGCAGTTGCCGGGCTCTTCGGATTGAATCTCTCTTGCTTTTGAATTCATTCGGAGCGGTTTGACCGCCTCTCATCCAGCCACTGATGAATGGCCTGGCGGTCACCGCGGAAGATGATCCGCTCGGCCTTTTTCTCCAGCTGGTACTGATACATGGGGTCGTAATACTTCTCCAGCAGCAGTGAGATCCACTCCAGATGTTGCTCTGTAGTGTTGCGCTGCAGCTGGGTCTGCAAGCTTGAGTCGACCAACTGCAACAGTTGATCAGTTTGCTGGTGCCCAAGGCGCTTACGTATGCCCTCGACACTCTGACGCAGATAGGCGCCGAACACCGCCATGCCTTCTTCGGTGCCATAATGCTGTTCAAAACCTCGCTGCATCTTGTGCACATACTCATCCAGAAGGCGAGGGAGTCTGGCCTCCAATGGCTCTTCCAGCACCAATACCTGGGCCTGTTGCATGGCACTGAAGAAGACTTTGGGTATGGCGCGGCGGCCAATCAGGAAGCTTTCATCTTCCAGCAGCAGGCAGGACTCTTGCCTCTCTTGATGCCTCAACAGTTCCCGAGCCAAGCTGTTTTCAAAATTGATCTGACTGGGCTGCGGCGTGACATTCTTGCCAAAGCTCGACCCTCTGTGATTGGCAGTGCCCTCCAGATCCACTGACTCGCTGCGACTGAGAATAAACTCTGTCTTGCCTGAGCCGGTAATACCGCTGAGGATCAACAGCTGTTGCTGCTGCGGGGTGTTATCTATGGTATCGATAAGGTATTGGCGCATCGCCTTGTAGCCGCCCTGAATATAGGGCACTTCAAGACCGGCCTCGCGGATCCATTGCTGGGTCAGCTGAGATCTCAGACCACCCCGAAAACAGTAGAGGTTGGCATCAGGGTGGGCGCTGAAGAAATCCAGCCAGGCTTGAATACGTGCGGCCTTGATCTTGCCTTTGACCAGCGAATGGCCGAGCTCTATGGCGGCAGCCTGTCCATGCTCTTTATAACAGGTGCCCACCTTCTGCCTTTCGCTGTCGTTCATCAATGGCAGGTTGGTGCTGGCAGGAAAGGCACCCTTGGCAAACTCAACCGGCGCCCGCAGATCGACCAGGGGACGATCGGATAGGAAGATCTCCCGGTACTCTGCAGGCGCGATTATCTGTCGACTCATATAAGCTCCACCCACTGCTGACTATCGTCGCGGCAGTCGAGCGCACCTATGCAGTGTAGCTCCAGCCCTTGACCGGTCAGCAGTTGCTGCAGTTCTGCCTCACCCTCGGCGCCGACGGCGATAAGTAAGCCGCCGCTGGTTTGCGGATCGCACAGTAAGGCTTTTTGTTGCTCGGAAACCTCGGGGAGGTGCTCACCGTAGCTGTCAAAGTTTCTGTGGGTGCCGCCCGGGATACAGCCCATAGCCAGATACTCGGAGGCTTTTTCCAGCAACGGCAGTTTGGCAGTATCTATGCTGGCCTTGAGGTTGGAACCCTGACACATTTCCAGCAGGTGGCCTGCCAGACCAAAGCCCGTCACATCTGTCATGGCGTGAACCGCGCTTATCTTGGCGACTTCGGCACCTATCTTATTGAGTTGGCACATAGCTTCGGGGGCGATATTGACGTCCTGTGGCGCCAGCTTCTTCTGCTTTTGTGCCGTGGTCAGTATGCCAATTCCCAGAGGTTTGGTGAGATAGAGCTTGTCACCCGCCTTGGCGGTATCGTTCTGCTTGAGGTGCTCCAGCGCCACTGTGCCGGTGACTGCCAGGCCGAAAATAGGCTCAGGCGCGTCTATGCTATGGCCTCCGGCCAGCATGATCCCGGCATCCATGCAGGCTTGGCGTCCGCCATCCACTACCTGCTGGGCAATCTCGGGTGACAGCTTGTTCACCGGCCAGCCGAGAATGGCAATTGCCATAATAGGCTTGCCGCCCATGGCATAGATATCGCTGATGGCATTGGTGGCAGCGATACGGCCGAAAGTGAAAGGGTCATCGACTATCGGCATAAAGAAGTCTGTGGTGCTGATAATGCCCGTGTGATCATCCAACTGATACACGGCCGCATCATCCCGGCTCTGGTTGCCGACCAACAGGCGGGGATCTTTAAAGTCCGGCAGTTGAGACGCCAAAATGGTGCTGAGGACTTTGGGAGAAATCTTGCAACCGCAACCTGCGCCGTGGCTGTATTCCGTGAGTTTTACTGACTGATCTGACATAGCCGGGTCCCTGAGTGATTGAAATAACCCCTGATCATAAACAGAAACGGCCGCAGTACAAGCCGACCGTTTCACAACTCAGGTAAATTCTGTTAAGCCGATCGCCAGGCCTTGGGAGGCTACGACAAGGTTTTAGGCTATGCTGGCTCGCAGTTGGCGCCATTGTTTTCGTTGGGCGCGAAAACGTAAACGCATTTCCGCCACCTGAGACAGCAGATGCTTATCCGCCAACTGCTGCTTGCGGGCCTCAAGCAGCGCCTTCTTGGCTTCAAAGTAGGCCAGCAAGTGGCTCTTCAATTCCTCGTATTCTGCCTGCAGCTTTTCCAGGATTTCCTCGCAATTGGGCAGATGGGCCACCTTATTCTGGGCGCGCTTGAGTTGCATCTGCAGTTTGGCGGCTTCGATGCGCTCCTGAGGGCTCTTGCGCAGGTCTTTGGTCAGGCCAAACCAGGACAGGAAACGGATCAACCACTTGGTGGGGTCGTAATGCCACCAGTGGATACCATTGCGGTAATCGTTTTCAAAGATATGGTGGAAGTTATGGTAACCCTCACCATAAGTAAACAGTGCCAGCACACCGTTGTCTCGGGCGGTGTTACGGTCTGTATAGGGTTGCTTACCCCAGATATGCGCCAACGAGTTGATAAAAAAGGTGCAGTGATGCACTACCACCAAGCGGAGCAGCCCAGCCAGCAGCAACATCGACAGGATATCGCCGTTCAACCAACCAAGCAGAGCGGGGAGGCCCACATTCATCAATAGCGCCAGCAGCAGATAATGCTTATGCTGCCACATGACTATGGCATCGTTTTGCAGGTCTCTGACGTTGTTATAGTCGTGATAACGTTGTGCCTGATATTCCCTGAGCATCCAACCAATATGGCTGTACCAGAAACCCATGTTCGCTGAGTAGGGATCCTTGTCATTGTCATCCACATGCTTGTGATGGATACGGTGATCCGAAGCCCAATGCAAGGCACTGTTCTGCAACGCCAGCGCACCGCCCAAGGCAAACAGGAAACGCACGGCCGGGTGAGCCTTATAAGCCTTATGTGACCACAACCTATGGTAACCGGCGGTGATAGACAAACCACTGGCGAAGGCCAACAGTACGAAGGTGAACCACTCGCTGAGCTCAAAGCCATGGCTGATGCCTCGCCAAGGCACCAGAATACAGGCACCGGCAAACGTCAGCAGGAAGAGGATCAGGTTGGTCCAGATGAGGGGAGGTTTTTTCATTATGATGACTTCCAAAACGCTTTAAGCTAACAAGTGTACGCTAAGTTGCTATTGGAGCACAATCACAGTGACACCAGCCGAGGATGTGATTATTGAGTAAAGCCTGTATTATTTGCGCAACAGATCCAGTGAATGGAATAAAGATGGGTATCAGAGCACAGCAGAAAGAGAAAACCCGCCGCGCCTTGGTGGATGCAGCATTCAATCAACTGAGTGCCGAGCGCAGTTTTTCCAGCCTGAGTCTTAGGGAAGTGGCCAGGGAAGCCAATATAGCGCCAACTTCTTTCTACCGTCATTTCAAGGATATGAATGAACTGGGGCTGACCATGGTCGATGAAGGTGGCCTGACGCTGAGACAGATGATGCGTAAGGGACGTCAGCGCGCCGAAGCCGGCGGCAGTGTTATCCGTATCTCGGTCGACACCTTTATGGAAGTACTGGAATCCAATCCCAACGTATTCAGGATCCTGCTGCATGAGCGCTCAGGCACCTCGGCCGCCTTTCGTGCCGCCGTGGCGCGGGAGATTGAACACTTTATCTCGGAACTGGCGCACTACACCGAGGACACAGCCGGCCGCAGCCCTGAGTTGGCCAGGGCACAGGCCGAGGCATTGGTGACTCTGGTGTTCAATGCCGGCGCCGCCGCCCTGGATATGAAACGTGCCGATCGCAAGATTCTGGCCGACCGACTGGTGACTCAGCTGCGAATGGTGGCAACGGGCGCAGAAGCGTTGCAGCAAAAGCGTGATAGCCGCTGATAAACATTTGCCAAAACAAAAGGGCCTTTCGGGGCCCTTTTGTTTGGTTCATCGCGGATCTCTGGGGAATGCCACTCTGACTTCCAGAAAGGAGTATTCGGTATCCCGGTAGCCATAGCCCATTCGCTTCCGTAGTTTGATTTGTTGTTCATACCTTCCAGTTGGCAGGTGTGTAACGGATGAACCGCAGAAGCAACTATGCCATGAAGATGGTTTTTAAGACACTGGCCAAATTGGAGTAACGGCCTGATACCGCTCTTTCTGACTTGTTGCCTCCAGAGGTTCCATTGAGCTAGGCGTCAGCTTCATCTGTGCTGTCCCACATCTCTTTGAGTTGCTTTGGTAGTCCTCCCCTATTTAACTGCAGTTAAAAAGGAGAGGAGAACTGGAAGGTGACGCTTATGTAGAGCCAGCAAAGCCGTTTTGCTAGTAGCTTTGCAGGTTCTGGAGTCTTTTTTCCTATCGGTTAGTGTCTTATTGGGCTTGCTACACCAGTCTCATCCTAATCTATAGGCTTTTCCTGGAAAGCAATACGCCCGCTTCCATGTGGTCGGTATAAGGGAACTGATCAAACAGGGCAAAGCGTTTGATCTCGTGAGTTTGACTCAACTGTTCGAGATTGTCGGCCAGGGTTTGCGGGTTGCAGGAAATATAGAGAATGGACTCATAGCCCTGCACCAGATTGACTGTATCGGGATCCAAGCCGGCTCGCGGTGGATCAACGAAGATGGTGTTGCAGTCGTAACTCTTGAGGTCAATTCCTTCCAGACGCCTGAAGCTACGCTCCCCCGTCATGGCCTGGGTAAACTCCTCCGCCGACATACGAATGATCTGCAGGTTCTCAGTGCCATTTTGCTCAATATTGTATTGAGCGGAATCGACCGAGGGTTTAGCTAACTCGGTTGCCAGCACCTTGTTGAAGTTTTGTGCTAGGGCGATAGAGAAGTTACCGTTGCCACAATAAAGCTCAAGCAGATCGCCACTACTGTGACGGGTACAGTCTATCGCCCACTCCAACATCTTGGTTGCCACTTGGGCATTGGGCTGGGTGAAGCTGTTTTCCACTTGTTTATAGATGTATTCCTGCTGGTTGACTTGCAGACGTTCGATGACGAAATCTCTGTCCAACACAAACTTTTGCTTGCGGGCTCGACCTATGATGTCGACCTTGAACTCTTTCTCGAGTCTCTGTTTCAACGCCTTGGCTTCATTGAGCCAGTTATCATCCAACTGCTTGTGATACAGCAGTGACACCAAAATCTCGCCAGACAGAGTAGAGAGGAAGTCTACTTGAAACAGCTTGTGTCTCAGTATGCTGTTGGGGCGCAGCTCGGCCATCAGTGCCGGCATCATCTGATTGATTAAAGCGCTGGCGGGCAGAAACTGATCGCAACGAACCTTGGCTTTTTGCTGTTGGTCAAACATATAGTAGTAGAGATCATCCCCGTCATGCCAAACCCGAAATTCTGCTCTCATGCGGTAGTGTTGCTGCGCTGAGGGAAACACTTCGAGTGCCGGTGGAGTGAAGCGGGCAAAGGCCTGTTCCAGTTTGAGGCGCTTTTGTTCCAGCTGCGCATCATATTGACTTGGGTCCATTGCTTCTAAATTCATAATATTCACTCTTGGCTTCAAACGGGGCGCAAATATTATACTACGTGGCGCTGATGTCCAGTTTCGCACCTTTGTGCTTTTGTCCAAGCTATGAAAAAATAGCGTTTCATCCGCCGTTGTGGCTTCAAGCCACGACACCCTTTGTATATCGCTTAGAGGCACAATTTGTCGCGACCCATATTGGTTTTTGACTCAGGCATAGGTGGCTTGTCTGTGCTTGGGGAGATCCGCAAGCTATTACCACAGAGAAAGTATTGCTATCTGTTTGATAACGCGCGCTTGCCTTATGGTGAGTTGGCGGAAGCCGAGTTGATAAGCGGATGCGTGGATTTAGTTGTGACCATGGCCAAGCAGATAGATGCCGCGATAGTGGTCATTGCCTGTAATACAGCCAGTACCTTGGTACTTCCCGAGTTGAGAGCTCAGCTGACAATCCCGGTTGTAGGTGTTGTCCCGGCTATTAAACCGGCGGCAGCCATCTCCAAACGCAAGCATATAGGTTTGTTGGCCACACCTGGCACGGTCAAAAGGGCTTACACCAAAGAGTTGATCAACCACTTTGCCTGTGATTGCCAGGTAGAGCTCTTTGGCTGTTCTGAACTGGTGCTGCTTGCGGAGGCTAAGGCGGCTGGGCTGGCTATAGATGTCGCAGCAATAAAGAAGTTACTGCAACCTGTTATCTACAGTGAACTGGATGTGCTTGTGCTTGGTTGTACGCACTTCCCTATGCTGAAGCCTGAGCTACAACAAATACTGGGTGATGATGTTGAACTATTGGACTCCGGCGAGGCGATAGCGAAACGGGTAAAGAGTCTGCTGCAATATCAGCAGGAGCCGACTGCCTCACAACAAGCAGATAGTGAGTGGGCCTTTTACACCAGTGAGAAAATTACCGAAGGATTGAAATCAACGCTGGCCGAGTATGGTTTTACTCAAACGGCCAAGGCCTCGACCAGCGTGATGACATAGAACTATTATTCCTGCTTATCTGAATCTTGTGATTTAGCTTCACGAACTTTCAGGGTGCGCTCCTGAAAGATGAAGTCATTCAATTTGGTCATCGCTTTTTGAGCGCCGGACTCTGACATTTCCACAAAACCAAATCCTTTACGTCTGCCGGTCTTGCGATCTCTGACCAAGCGAACCGAATTCACCGGGCCATATTCCTCAAACAATGACTTAACTTCAGTATCGTGAGCTCTATAAGGCAGATTACCTACATAGAGAGTAATGGTTGGGCCATTGTAAGCTTCTTGTGTTTTAGCTTGAACCTGACTTGGGCTGGATGTGAAGGCATAAACTGCAGCGGCAAGGAGTGCGCCAACAGGGAAGGCCAAAAATGCAGGCAGTTGAGGCATGAGCTGATATATCGCAAGCGCGCCCAGAATGGCGATACCCAGCACAATCAAAAATGACTTTTGCATAAAAATGTTCTCTGTGAAGAAGAATTGATAAATTACTGTTAACAGCGGCAACTATGGTAATGAATTATTTACCTTTAAACCAGACTGATGCCGAAAAAATGACCTTTGCTCTCATTTTTCAACATAAGCAGGGCCTTTAAAGCAAGTTTTTAATGGGAAAAGACCAGTAAATAGCCGCTACGGTTAAAAGGTGGACGCTTGGCGCCGAAGCTGTCAAAAAGCACTTGCGCTATCGGCTGGCCTCCCTATAATGCGCATCCACTGACCGGGACGATGGAAGTTAACTCCCAGATAATCCAAGGTTGGCGTCAAAATGGTGATAAAAAACTTCTTGACGAACTTAAGGGAAAGCGTAGAATACGCAGCCCTGACCCGATGGGCTCCATCGCGGTCCTGCTCTTTAACAATCTATCAAGCAATCTGTGTGGACACTCACAGGCATTGAGAAATCGACAAAACGATTTAACTCGATGAAGAG
>NZ_JBKORJ010000037.1:0-175031 GCF_047314585.1 Shewanella sp. BJSY2023SW005 | reverse complement strand
AAGGGGATGAAGTGGTTGATGCCATGCTTCCAGGAAAATCTTCTAAGCTTCAGGTTAGCAGGAATCGTACCCCAAACCGACACAGGTGGTCGGGTAGAGAATACCAAGGCGCTTGAGAGAACTCGGCTGAAGGAACTAGGCAAAATGGTACCGTAACTTCGGGAGAAGGTACGCTCCTGTTGGTGACGAGACTTGCTCTCAGAGCTGACGGGAGTCGCAGATACCAGGTGGCTGCAACTGTTTATCAAAAACACAGCACTGTGCAAAATCGCAAGATGACGTATACGGTGTGACGCCTGCCCGGTGCCGGAAGGTTAATTGATTGGGTTATCTTCGGAGAAGCTCATGATCGAAGCCCCGGTAAACGGCGGCCGTAACTATAACGGTCCTAAGGTAGCGAAATTCCTTGTCGGGTAAGTTCCGACCTGCACGAATGGCGTAATGATGGCCACGCTGTCTCCAGCCGAGACTCAGTGAAGTTGAAATTGCGGTGAAGATGCCGTATACCCGCGGCTAGACGGAAAGACCCCGTGAACCTTTACTATAGCTTGGCACTGAACATTGACCCTACATGTGTAGGATAGGTGGGAGACTATGAAGATGAGACGCCAGTCTTGTTGGAGTCAACCTTGAAATACCACCCTTGTAGTGTTGATGTTCTAACCTGGGCCCCTAATCGGGGTTAGGGACAGTGCCTGGTGGGTAGTTTGACTGGGGCGGTCTCCTCCCAAAGAGTAACGGAGGAGCACGAAGGTTGGCTAAGTACGGTCGGACATCGTACGGTTAGTGTAATGGCATAAGCCAGCTTAACTGCGAGACAGACACGTCGAGCAGGTGCGAAAGCAGGTCATAGTGATCCGGTGGTTCTGAATGGAAGGGCCATCGCTCAACGGATAAAAGGTACTCCGGGGATAACAGGCTGATACCGCCCAAGAGTTCATATCGACGGCGGTGTTTGGCACCTCGATGTCGGCTCATCACATCCTGGGGCTGAAGTCGGTCCCAAGGGTATGGCTGTTCGCCATTTAAAGTGGTACGCGAGCTGGGTTCAGAACGTCGTGAGACAGTTCGGTCCCTATCTGCCGTGGGCGTTGGATGATTGAGGGGAGCTGCTCCTAGTACGAGAGGACCGGAGTGGACGAACCGCTGGTGTTCGGGTTGTCATGCCAATGGCATTGCCCGGTAGCTACGTTCGGAATCGATAACCGCTGAAAGCATCTAAGCGGGAAGCGAGCCCCAAGATGAGTCATCCCTAGGGCCTAGAGCCCTCTGAAGAGCCGTTCGAGACCAGGACGTTGATAGGCAGGGTGTGTAAGCGTTGCGAGGCGTTGAGCTAACCTGTACTAATGACTCGAGAGGCTTAACCATACAACCCAGATGGGTTTTACGGACTTGAAGAAGTCGGATACTTGATTGAAGTTTGAACTCAGGCTCTGAAAAGAGCACAGCCAAGAATACCGGTCGCTTAGCTCAGCCGGGAGAGCACCTCCCTTACAAGGAGGGGGTCACTGGTTCGATCCCAGTAGCGACCACCATATTTCAAAGCAACAGCTTTCTGAATTTAGGAATGAATTTATCAAATACATCCTTGTATTTGACCCTAGCGGGCCGCGCTAAAGCGCGTTTAAAATTTGTTCCATACAATTTTATGTCTGGTGACAATAGCATTGTGGTCCCACCTGATCCCATCCCGAACTCAGAAGTGAAACGCAATCGCGCCGATGGTAGTGTGGGGTCTCCCCATGTGAGAGTAGGTCATCGCCAGACGCCCAATTTTAGTAGTGCGCCAAGGCGTGATACTAAAGGAGCGGTAGTTCAGTTGGTTAGAATACCGGCCTGTCACGCCGGGGGTCGCGGGTTCGAGTCCCGTCCGCTCCGCCAACTTAAAGAGAAAGCCTCATCGAAAGATGAGGCTTTTTTCGTTTTTATCCACAGACTTTTTTATCCAGAACTGCGTTGAACTTTACCCCGCGACAAATCGACTTCTGCCCCTGCAAACTAACGTGCGTACAACTCTCTAAACTGCGTGTCATGCTGGTTTTCCACTCTCCCTGTTTCTCCCTTTCTTGTGTCTTCCAAGCCGTGCTTGCTATTCATCCAGCTGTTACTTAACGTATATGCAGTTTTTGCCAAAGGGATCTTTGAATGAAGTTAGAGATGATTTGTACCGGAGAGGAAGTGTTGTCCGGTCAGATAGTAGATACCAATGCCGCCTGGTTTGCCAATGTGATGATGGAGCATGGGATTGAGGTGCAGCGCAGGGTCACAGTGGGGGATAGACTCGAAGATCTGATAGCCGTATTTCAGGAGCGTAGTCTCCATGCCGATATCATTCTGGTTAATGGTGGTTTGGGGCCAACCAGCGACGATCTCTCGGCCGAAGCTATGGCCAAGGCTAAGGGTGAGCCTCTGGTTGAGAACGCCGAATGGCGTGCCAAGATGGAGGCCTGGTTCAGCCGTAACAACAGAGAGATGCCGGCCAGTAATCTGAAACAGGCTTTACTGCCTGAGTCTGCCGTCATGGTCGATAATCCGGTTGGCACGGCCTGTGGCTTTAGAGTCAAACTCAATCGTGCCTGGCTCTATTTCACTCCAGGGGTGCCATTTGAGCTGAAACATATGGTTCAGGAGCAGTTTCTGCCCTTTATCAAACAGGAGTTCGGCCTGGATGCAAAAGTCGCATTGAATAAGCTGTTGACCCTGGGCCATGGCGAATCGACGCTGGCCGATAAGCTGGAAGCATTGGAGTTGCCAGCAGGGATCACCGTAGGTTATCGCTCCTCTATGCCACATATAGAGATCAAGTTGTTTGCCCGCGGTGATAAGGCCATTGCACTGTTGCCCCGAGTAACCAATCATGTGCGACAGGTTTTGGGCACTGCGGTTGTTGCCGAAAATCGCGCGACACTGGCGGAAGAGATCCATCATAGGTTGTTGAATTCCGGCCTTAGTCTTAGCCTGGCCGAGTCCTGTACCGGAGGTATGTTGACCAGCCAATTGGTGGCTTTCCCTGGCAGTTCTTCCTATTTACATCAGGGGTTGGTGACCTACAGCAATGAGAGTAAGGTGCGTATTCTTGGGGTACAACCTTCAACACTGGATGACCATGGCGCTGTGTCGATTGCCACCGTTGAGGAGATGGCGATGGGGGCCAGGGAGATACTGGATAGTGACTATGCTCTGGCCACCAGTGGTATTGCCGGTCCTGATGGTGGCACAGAGGAGAAGCCTGTCGGTACTGTCGCCATAGCCTTGGCAACCAAAGGAGGTTGTTACAGCCAGATGATTCAGCTGCCAAGACGTTCTCGAGAGCTGGTTCGCAGCCTCAGCAGCGCAGTAGCCTATGACATGCTGCGTCGCGAGTTGCTGGGCGAGGCGGTTATTGTTGACTACTCCTCTATTGGTCGATTTGCCAAATAGTCAAAGGCAGCAATAGGTTAAACCAGTAATAGGTTAAATAAAAAGACGCAGCCAAGGCTGCGTCTTTTTTGTGCTCTGAATATCGATTATTTAAACTCCAGCACCAGCTTGCCTGGTTTAACCTGAAGGCTCTTGGTCATATCGGCCAGTCTCGCTTGGTTGCTGTCCTGGGGGTCCAGAACATAAACCGGCTGACTTTCGAGGAAGTTGCGGATAAAGCCCATCAACTGTGGGGCAATACCTTGCAAAGCCCGCTGAATATCCTTGGGATTGGACTCGACAGAGGTCAACTCCAAACCACGGAGATAGACGCCATGGGTTTGGTTGTCATACCAAGGCTTGGCCTCAAACTCTGTTGTCAGGCTGGCACGCAGGGGAAACAGCGGCGTTCTGAGTATCAGTTCCGAGGTGGCTTTCACCGCCATGGTATCCGGCTTGTGCCCCAATTTGACTGTTACCCGATTCAACTGGATCTCTGTTGCCAGTGGCCCCTGGGTGTCTTGCATATCCAGTTGCAGCTCTTTATTCAGATAGGATTCCAGCTGTCCTTCGCTGATGCTGTATTGGCTGACACAGCCGCCCAACATCAGCATCAACCACAGAGACAGCAGTAGGGGCAGCCTCATCCTGTATTCCTCATGCCCGCCGCGACACCGGCTATGGTCAGCATCAGCGCCAGTTGCAATTGTTCCGAAGTTTCCTGTTCCTTGCGACTTCGGGCCAACAGCTCGGCCTGCAGGAAGTTGAGCGGGTCGATATAGGGGTTGCGAAGCCGCACCGATTCCCTGTTCCAAGGAGTATGCGACATCAGGCTGTCAGAGCGGGTCAGTTCGAGTACCGCCTGGATCCCCTGTTGCAGCCTCTCCCTGAGGGCCTCCCCCAAATGACGCAGATCTTCAGGCACCAGGCAGGTGTCGTAATAGCGGGCGAGGTTGGGTTCTGCCTTGGCATACACCATTTCCAGCATGGAGATACGGGTGTTGAAGAAGGGCCACTGGCGTTCCATTTCCTGTAGCAGAGAAAGCTCTCCTCGCTTGGTCGCGGCTTCAAGAGCCTCACCGGCACCGAGCCAGGCCGGCAGCATCAAACGGTTCTGTGACCAGGCGAATATCCAGGGAATGGCGCGCAGGCTTTCGATACCGCCATCCACCCGGCGTTTGGCCGGTCGGCTGCCGAGTGGCAGTTTACCCAGCTCTACTTCAGGCGTTGCTGCTCTGAAATAGGCAACAAAGTCAGCTTCTTCCCTGACTATGCTGCGGTAGGCCAGTACAGACTCATCGGCCAGTCGCTGCATGCATTGCCGCCACTCCTGTTTGGGCTCAGGAGGTGGAAGTAAAGTGGCTTCCATCACCGCCGATGTGTAAAGCGCCAGTGACTGCACCGCCAACTTGGGGAGACCGAACTTGAAGCGGATCATCTCTCCCTGCTCTGTCACCCGGATCCGTCCGTCAACTGAGCCCGGAGGCTGTGACAGAATCGCCTGGTGAGCCGGGCCGCCGCCACGGCCGATAGTACCGCCACGGCCGTGGAATAGGGTCAGTTTGACGCCGGCCTTCTTACATACCGCAACCAGTTGCTCCTGAGCCCGGTATTGTGCCCAGGCTGCGGCCATGACTCCGGCATCCTTGGCCGAATCCGAATAGCCAATCATCACTTCCTGCATGCCTTTGGTGTAACCCAGATACCAATCGATATCGAGCAGGGCAGAGATACAATCGGCGGCATTGTTGAGGTCATCCAGGGTCTCAAACAGCGGCACTACCCGCATGGGATAGTGACAGCCGGTTTCCTTGAGCAGCAAGAGTACCGCCAGCACGTCGGATGGTTGGCTGGCCATGGATATCACATAGGAGCCCAGCGCTTGTTGAGGCTGAGTGGCTATCAAGCGGCAGGTTGCCAGTACCTCGGCCACCTCGTCTGATGGCTGCCAGTTTACCGGGATCAATGGTCTGCGATTAGCCAGTTCCCTGAGCAGGAATGCCTGCTTTTCTGTCTCATCCCAATGGTTGAAGTCACCCATTCCTAGGTAGCGGGTAAGCTCGGCAATGGCATTGGCATGGCGCTCTGCATCCTGGCGGATATCCAACCTCAGCATATGAATGCCGAAGCAAGCCAAGCGACGCAACATATCCAGCAGCAAGCCATTGGCTATCAGGCTCATGCCGCAATCGCACAGGCTTTGATACAGCATCAGCAGCGGCTTTTTCAGGTCGTCCTGGTGCCAGATGATGCTATGGCTATCGATTTCGGGCTGATGACCTTCGAGGCGGGCATTGAGATAGTCTATGGTGTTGCGCAGCTTTTGGCGCAGATCTCTGAGCACGTCACGATAAGGTTCACAGCTGCCGTTGGTATACTGGCTCAACTCCTCGTTGGCTTCTTCCATGGACAATTCGCCAACCAGAGAGACGATATCTTTGAGATAGAGTCTGGCGGCGGCATGGCGGTTACGATCCAATACTTCCTGAGTGACCTTGGCGGTAACAAAGGGGTTGCCGTCACGGTCGCCACCCATCCAGCTGGAGAATCGCACCGGAGCGATATCAATCGGTAGCTGGCTGCCGGTGCGCTCTTCTACCTGGTCGTTGAGCTGGCGTAAAAAGTCGGGAATCGCCTGCCACAGTGAGGTTTCGATAGTCGCCAAACCCCAGCGGGCTTCATCTACCGGCGTCGGGCGTTCGCGGCGGATCTCATTGGTATGCCAAATCTGGGCGATCAGCTGCCGCAGTCGCAAATTGATCTGCTTAAACTCGCGCTCGCTGAGCTGATCGTTTTCCAGAGCCGTCAGACAATCGACCACAGATGAGTACTTCTGGATCAGGGTGCGGCGGGATATCTCGGTCGGGTGTGCCGTCAGTACCAGATCTATGTTCATCTCCCTCAGACAGGACAGCATCTGCTTCTGATCTATCGGGCCGTTCAGCATACGTCCGAGCAGTTGCTCCACGGGATCCGGTACACACACCAGTTCATCACAGTTGCGGCTGATGGTATGAAACTGCTCGGCGATATTCGCCAGGTTGAGAAATTGGTTAAAGGCTTTGGTGACCGGCACCAGTTCGTCATCGGGCAAGGCCGTCAGCAGTTCCAACATCTGCTGACGGGCGCTTTCATCACCCTGACGGGAACTCTTGGCCAGTTGACGGATCTGCTCCACCTTATCGAGAAATGGCTCCCCCAGATCGGATCGCATGGTGTCGCCGAGGATCTGCCCAAGCATACTGACGTTGGATCTTAAGGATGCATACATATCTGCCATCGTGTTGATTGCTCCAAAGAATAGTGAGAAAGAGTCGTCGTTTCGGGCGGACTTGAGTAGAGCACAATAACCAGCACTGTGCCCTGTGGTCAATACGCTGAGGTATTTGCCTCACGTTGTTTCCAGTGGCTGTGGGCTGGATCATTATTTTATACAGGCATGATAAATAAGCTGTTTCAGCAAGTTTATCGTAGGTTTGATCTGCGCCGTATCCAAATATTCATCCGGTTGATGAGCCTGCTCTATGCTGCCGGGTCCCAATACCAGAGTGTGGCACCCCAGTTGCCGAATATAAGGCGCCTCGGTGGCATAGTTCACCACTTGAGGTGCCTGTCCCGCCAGGCTGGCGACCAGTTGGCTCCAGGGAGAGTCTCTATCATCGGCAAACGGCTCCGAGCCGGGATAGAGTTCGCTGATGGAAACTGACCCTGGGAATTGTTCGCAGACCGGCTGTAAATACTGCTGCAGCATGAGTTGCAGATCGGTCAAAGCCAAACCGGGAAGCGGGCGAATATCCAGATGCAGATCACAGCAACCACAGATACGGTTGGCTGCATCGCCGCCGTGGACATGGCCAAAGTTCATGGTTGGGTAAGGCACACTGAAGGCATCTTCGCGATAGTGTTCGCTCAAATGCTGCTTGAGTTTAAGTAGTCGGCCTATGATCAGATGCATCACTTCTATGGCATTGAGTCCCTTGGCCGGATCTGACGAGTGGCCGCTGCGGCCCGTTACCCGAATGCCTTGAGCCATGTGCCCTTTATGCATATAAACCGGCCGTAGGCTGGTGGGTTCGCCTATGATGGCAAATTCAGGCTTGATTGCAGCGTTGGCGGCAAAGGCCTTGGCCCCATTCATTGTGGTTTCTTCATCGGCACTGGCGAGAATATAGAGAGGTCGCTTCATTTGTGTCAGCGGCAGTTGTTTCAAGGCCTCCAATATCAAGGCAAAGAAACCCTTCATGTCACAAGTTCCCAAGCCATACCAAAGGTTATCTTTTTCGGTTAGCCGAAAGGGATCATGCTGCCAACGGCCTTCATCGAACGGTACTGTGTCTGTGTGCCCGGCCAGCAGTAGGCCACCTTGGCCAGTGCCCAGGTTGGCCAGCAGGTTATGTTTGTTGCGACTGCCGGACACCGGCTGGCGGCGGCACTCCAACCCCAAATCGGCAAACCAGTTGGCCAGCAAGTCGATAACGGCAGCATTGGATTGATCTTGCTCGGGCTCCAAGGCACTGATGGAGGGCGAGGCGATAAGCGCACTGAAGCTTTCTGTGAGTTCCGGCAGTTTTTTCATGACTATTCCGCAAAACATTAAAAATAACTATTCATATATATTGCATAAATAAATTGCTGTGTTAGTCTAGCAAACAGCTAAAGCCAGTGTCATCTTTCATGGTGACTAAATCCAGTGAGACTAAGTATGTTGAGTTCGACCTTGAGCTTGATTCAGACCAAAAACTGCAATAACTCCCTGCGACGATAAACTTGTCATTAGGCGCTGAGCCACGGGCTTTCGTTGTGCCCTTCCTTTTTTGATTAGCTTGAAGAATTAGAAACCATGAAAAATATCGCCATCATAGGGGCCAGTGGATATACAGGTGCCCAGTTAACCGCCCTGATCCAAACTGAGCCAGAGTTAAGCATTCAAGGGTTGTATGTCTCTGAAAATAGTCTGGATAAGGGCAAAAGCCTGGCCGAGCTTTATCCTGTATATCAACATATCTCTGCAGTGTTGCAGCCGTTAACGCCAGAGGCCAAACAGCAGATAGTGGCACAGGCCGACGCCGTGGCGCTGGCGACCGAACATTCGGTAAGCCTGGAATTGGCAGCTTGGTTTTATGCCCAGGGGCTGGCGGTATTTGATTTGAGCGGTGCTTATCGTTTCAGCGATGCTGCAAACTACCCCAAGTGGTATGGCTTTGAGCATGACCAAGCCGAAGTATTGGCACAGGCGGTTTATGGCCTGGCCGAGTGGAATGCTGAGGCCATTGCCAACAGCAAGATGATTGCGGTTCCCGGTTGTTATCCCACGGCATCTCTGTTGGCGCTTAAGCCGCTCAAGTCACTGATGACAGATGCCTTCCCCGTTATTAATGCCGTTAGCGGTGTGACCGGAGCCGGGCGCAAGGCGCAGCTGCACACCAGTTTCTGTGAAGTGAGTTTAACGCCCTACGGTGTGCTTGGTCACAGGCATCAGCCCGAAATCGCCAGCCAACTGGGGCAGGAAGTGATTTTTACTCCGCACCTTGGCAACTTCAAACGCGGCATTCTCGCCACCATTACGCTGCAGCTCAAGCCGGGTACCAGGACTGAGGACGTTGCCGAGGCTTACAGCATCTACCATGGCTCGAGCATTGTCAGCGTAAAACAGAACCAATTTCCCAAGGTGGATGACGTGGTACACACAGGCAATTGTCATCTGGGGTGGAAGTTTGATGAACAGAACCATTATCTGGTGGTGGCCAGTGCCATAGACAACCTGATGAAGGGCGCTGCCAGTCAGGCGCTGCAATGCATAAAGATTCACTTTAAATACTAATGATTCCCGGAACGGTTAGAGAGAGTTGTCACTATGAGCACGAAAGACAAGGTGTTGGTTCTGAAAGTTGGCGGCGCACTGATGCAGTGTGAGATGGGAATGGCCAGGCTGATGGATACGGCGGCGAAAATGCTGGCCCAGGGACAGAAGGTGGTTCTGGTTCATGGTGGCGGTTATCTGGTGGATGAACAGCTCAAGGCCAATGGCATGGATACGGTGAAGCTCGATGGCTTGCGGGTCACCCCGCCGGAGCAGATGCCGATCATCGCCGGCGCCCTGGCCGGTATGTCCAACAAGATACTGCAGGCGGCGGCCATCAAGGCTGGTGTCGCCAGCGTTGGCATGAGTCTGGCGGATGCCAACTTGGTCGATGCGGTAATTAAAGATGAACGTTTGGGGCTGGTGGGTGAAGTTTCCCCCAAAGACGGCAGCTATATCAATTTCGTCCTGTCTCAGGGTTGGATGCCCATTGTCAGCTCCATTGCAGTATCCAGCGAAGGGCAACTGCTTAACGTCAATGCCGATCAGGCTGCCACAGTGCTGGCCAAGCTGGTGCAGGGCAAGCTGGTGCTGCTCTCCGATGTTTCCGGAGTATTGGACGGTAAGGGGCAGTTGATCGCCAGTCTTAATCGTAGCGAAATCGACGACCTGGTGAAATTGGGCGTGATAGAGAAAGGTATGAAAGTCAAAGTAGAGGCGGCGTTGGAAGTCGCAGAACTCATGGGGCAGCCGGTACAGGTTGCTTCCTGGAGAGATGCGGCGCAACTGGCTGCATTGGCTCAGGGCGAAGCCGTGGGTACGCAAATAAAACCATAGGAGAAGGCAGTATGAAGCACCTGTTGACCATTAAAGAACTCACCCAATCCCAGTTGCTGGCGTTGTTGGACTTGGCCAAGAAGATCAAGGCCAATCCGGCAGACTACCGACACGCGCTTGCGGGCAAGAGCGTAGTGATGCTGTTTGAAAAACCTTCCCTGCGTACCAGGGTCAGTTTCGATATCGGTATCCATAAGCTGGGTGGTCACTGTCTTTATTTGGATCAACAAAATGGTGCTTTGGGCAAGCGCGAATCTGTTGCCGATTTCGCCGGTAACCTTTCCTGCTGGGCCGACGCCATAGTGGCACGGACTTTCAGCCACAAGACCATAGAAGGCCTGGCCGAGTTCGGCACTGTACCTGTGATCAATGCGCTGTCGGACTTGTACCACCCTTGTCAGGCCCTGGCGGATTTTCTGACCCTGTCAGAGCAGCTCGGTGACTTGAGCAAGGTGAAATTGGCCTATGTGGGTGATGGCAACAACGTGACCCATTCATTGATGATAGGCGCTGCTATTCTGGGTGCCAGCATGACGGTTATCTGCCCCGAAGGGCATTTCCCCGATGGTCTGATTGTCAATGAAGTACAGCAACTGGCGGCAGAGAATGGAGGCAGCCTGGTATTGACTTCGGACATCGCCGCCCTGGAAGGTCAGGATGCCGTCTACACTGATACTTGGATTTCCATGGGCGATCAAACAGAACTTTCTGATATTGAAACAAAATTTAATCCTTATCAGATCAATCAGCCGCTGATGGATCAGCATAAGGTGAAGTATTTTATGCATTGTTTACCCGCTCACAGAGGGGTAGAAGTGACAGATGAGGTGATGGATGGCAAAGGTTCTCTGATCCTGCAACAGGCAGAAAACCGCATGCACGCGCAGAATGCCGTTCTGGTAACACTTTTGAGCTGATGGCCAAGGGCCAGTTGAATCTAGGAAAATTAAGATGTCTATTGCACAGAAAAACACAGATGTGAAAAAAGTTGTTCTGGCCTACTCCGGCGGCCTGGATACCTCGGCCATTATTCCCTGGCTGAAAGAGAACTATAACAACTGTGAGATCGTTGCCTTTTGTGCCGATGTTGGACAAGGGGAAGCCGAACTCGAAGGTTTGACAGAAAAGGCGTTGGCTTCCGGCGCCAGTGAATGTCATATTGTTGATTTGAAAGAAGAGTTTGTTAAAGACTACATCTATCCCACCATAGCAACCGGTGCCATCTACGAGGGAACCTATCTGTTGGGCACCTCCATGGCCAGACCCATCATCGCCAAGGCTCAGGTGGAAGTGGCCCGTAAGGTCGGCGCCGACGCCCTGTGTCATGGTTGTACCGGCAAGGGTAATGATCAGGTGCGTTTCGAAGGCTGTTTTGCCGCACTGGCGCCGGATCTGAAAGTGATTGCCCCTTGGCGTGAGTGGACCATGGAGAGCCGTGAAGATCTGCTGGCTTACCTGGCCGAGCGCAACATCAAGACCTCGGCTTCGGCCACCAAGATCTATAGCCGCGACGCCAACGCCTGGCATATCTCCCACGAAGGTGGGGAACTGGAAGATCCCTGGAATGAGCCCAGCAAAGAGGTGTGGACCATGACAGTCGATCCGCTGGATGCGCCAGATGAGCCTGAGTATGTCAGCCTGAAAGTGGAAAACTGCCGGGTGACTGAAGTCAACGGTGAAGCCCTGAGCCCCTATGCGGCGCTGATGAAGCTGAACCAGATTGCTGCCGCGCACGGTGTTGGCCGTATCGATATCACTGAAAACCGGCTGGTGGGGATGAAGTCCCGTGGCTGTTATGAAACACCGGGCGGCACTGTCATGTTTGCTGCTCTGAGAGCGGTTGAGGAGTTGGTGCTCGACAAGACCAGCCGTAACTGGCGGGAACAGGTCGCCGCTCAGATGGCACATCTGGTCTATGATGGCCGTTGGTTTACACCTCTGTGCAACTCGCTGTTAGCGGCATCCGAGGCACTGGCCCAGGACATTAACGGCGAAGTGGTGATCAAACTCTTCAAGGGCCAGGCGGTTGCCGTGAAGAAACGTTCTCCCAACAGCCTGTATTCCGAGGCGTTTGCCACCTTCGGTGAAGACACGGTTTACGATCAGAAACACGCCGAAGGCTTTATCCGTCTTTACTCATTGGCGAGCCGTATCCGCGCGCTCAACAGCAAGTAAGCGTCAGTATATTAGGGGCGCATTGGCGCCCCTTAGTTTTTATGCCCGAGAAAGAGGACCTTATCATGGCTTTATGGGGTGGCAGATTCAGCGGCCAAAGCAGCGAACTTTTCAAGCTCTTCAACGATTCCCTGCCGGTGGATTTCCGTTTACTGGAGCAGGATATCCAGGGCTCAGTCGCCTGGGCTGAGGCGATAACCCAGGCCGGCGTGTTAACCCAGGAGGAATGCCAGACCCTGACTCAGGCGCTGGCTGAGTTGCTTGCAGAAGTTAAAGATACGCCGGAGCAGATCATCGCTTCCGGCGCCGAAGATATTCACAGTTTTGTGGAATCACAGCTGATCGCCAAGGTGGGTGACTTGGGTAAGAAGCTGCACACCGGCCGTTCGCGCAATGACCAGGTGGCGACCGATCTCAAGCTGTGGTGCAAACAGGAAGGCGCACACCTGCAGAGTCTGTTGATTGAAGTCAAACAGGGGCTGCTGGCCTTGGCCGAGCGTGAGTTGGATGCCGTGATGCCGGGATATACCCATCTGCAGCGGGCGCAACCCGTGACCTTTGGCCATTGGGCTTTGGCTTATGTGGAAATGTTTGAGCGGGATATTAGCCGCTTGCAGGATGCACTGAATCGCCTCAACACCTGCCCTCTGGGTTGTGGCGCCTTGGCGGGTACAGCTTATGCCATCGACCGTCAGGCGCTGGCGGCCAGCCTGGGCTTTGCCTCTGCTACCCTCAACAGCCTGGACAGCGTGTCTGATCGTGACCATGTCATAGAGCTCTGCAGCGATGCCTCTATCAGCATGATGCACTTAAGTCGTATGGCCGAAGATATGATCTTCTTCAATTCCGGCGAAGCCAACTTTATCGAGCTGGCCGACAATGTCACCTCAGGCTCTTCCTTGATGCCGCAGAAGAAGAACCCCGATGCGCTTGAGCTTATCCGCGGTAAAGCTGGCAGGGTATACGGCAGCTTGATGGGGATCCTCACCACCATGAAGGCGCTGCCACTCGCCTACAACAAGGATATGCAGGAAGACAAGGAAGGCTTGTTCGATGTGATGGACAGCTGGAGCCTGTGCTTGAAAATGGCGGCTCTGGTGCTTGAAGGTGTCAAGGTTAACCGAACCAATGCGTTGGCCGCAGCTCAACAGGGATACGCCAATGCCACTGAGTTAGCGGACTATCTGGTGGGTAAAGGCATGCCCTTCAGGCAGGCGCATCACGTTGTGGGTGAAGTGGTGCTGCATGCCATTGCCGAGGGTAAGCCGCTGGAAGCCTTGCCACTTGAAGTCTTGCAAAGCTATGCCGACATCATAACGGAGGATGTTTATCCGCATCTGGGTATAGACTCCTGCTTGGCGAAGCGCAATATTCTCGGTGGTACCGCGGTGGAACAGGTCAAGGCCGCACTGACAGCCAAGCAGGCCAAATAGAAGCTATCCCTCGGATTCGAGCCAAACAAAAACGCGCCAATTGGCGCGTTTTTTAATGTTTAGCAGACGGTGTTAAACAGACAGTTACTGGAACAGCTCTTCCGGCGGTGTTTCGATAAAGATGTCGCTGTCATCTTCGGCGCCGGTGGCGTACTCCTTGGGTTCGGTACCCTGAATAAAGTACTCGAAGTCGCTGGTGTAGTCTGTCTTACGCGACAGCTTGCCGCTATCCAAATCAATACGCACCGAAACGATTCCAGCCGGTGGAATGCTGGGTTCTTCCGGCGTTCCTTCCAGGGCATCGCGCATAAACTCGTTCCAGCCTGGGCCCGCGGTCTTGGCACCGGATTCGGCCCCTGAAATCTGATCTTTGGCGCCGCTGGCATTCCAGGCGGTACGTCCCAGCTCACGGCCATGGTCATCGAAGCCGACCCAGACGGTGGTGGCAAGCTTGGGATTGTAGCCACTGAACCAGGTGTCCCGCGATTCGTTGGTTGTTCCCGTTTTACCGGCTATGTCATGGCGTTTGACCACTCTGGCGGCGCGCCAGGCGGTACCGTTCCAGCCAGTGCCCTTGCTCCAGTTACCGCCACCCCAGATAACACTCTTGAGGGCATCGGTGATCAGGAATGCGGTCTGCTCGCTGATCACTTGCTTGGCGTGACGGGCACTTGGGCTATCACAGCTGAAAGGATCTTCCTGAACCAGGGGCTGCAGCGGCTGTTGCATAGTCAAATCGGTTATCGCGTTATCCGCCATATCTTCTTCAGGCTTAAGTGGCGCGTCGCAGGCCAGGGCAGGATGAGCCAGCTCAAGGATTTCGCCCTGAGCATTCTGGATCCGTTTGATGAAGTAAGGCTCAACCAGATAACCCCCGTTGGCGAAGGTCGAGAAGGCTGTGACCACCTGCAAAGGTGTTGCCGATGGCGAACCCAGCGCCAGAGACTCGTTGCGGTTGAGCTCTTTGGCATCGAAACCAAATTGCACCAGTTTGTCGATGGCGGCATCCAGTCCAACATAGCGTAGGGTTCTCACCGACATTACGTTGATAGACTGGGCCAGTCCCAGACGTAGCCTGGTGGGGCCGCCGTATACGTCGGGTGAGTTTTTGGGGCGCCATGCCGTACCTTGGCTGAGGTCGGGCTTGTTGATCGGCGCATTGTTGATCAGTGTCGCCAGGGTATAGCCTTTCTCCAGCGCCGTAGCATATAGGAAAGGCTTTATGTTGGAGCCCAGCTGACGTTTGGCCTGAGTTACCCGGTTGTACTGGCTCTGACTGAAGCTGTAACCACCGACCAGAGCCTGAATTGCACCATCTTTGGGATCTATCGAGACTATGGCGCTGGCAACCTGAGGCACCTGAGCCAATTGCCAGATATCGCCGTTGTTACGCACCCAAATCTGCTCGCCCACTTTCAGGAATTGTTCGGCTTTCTTCGGTGGTGCACTCTGGCGTTTGTCATTGATAAACTTGCGGGCCCATTTGAGGCCATCCCAAGGCAGAGTGAGTTTTTCTCCCGAGGCGAGCAGCACCTGTGCTTGCTGTTCCTCTACTTGCAATACGGCGGCTGGCCTGAGCTCCTGAATAGGCATAGTTTTCTTCAGGGTGGCAATCAACTCGTTCTCATCAGGCTGCTTGTCTGTCCATAGAACCGCTTCAGGGCCTCGATAGCCATGGCGTTCATCATAGGCGTAGACATTGTTGCGCAGTGCCTTCTGGGCTTTTAACTGCAGTGATGAGTCTATGCTGGTGTAAACATCGTACCCACCGGTATAGGCTTCCTCTTCACCATATTTCTGCACCATATAATCTCTGGCCATCTCTGAAATGTAGGGGGCGTAGAGATCGATTTCGGCGCCATGGTATTTGGCGGTAATAGGTTGAGCACTGGCTTCGTTATATTCACTCTGGGTGATATAGCCGACCTCCAGCATACGGTTGAGCACCAGGTTACGACGGGTCAAAGCTCGGCTGGGGGAGGTGATAGGGTTGAGTGTTGAAGGGGCTTTTGGCAAACCTGCGATAACTGCCATTTCAGCAAGCGTCAAGTCTTTGACTTCCTTGCCATAATAAACTTGAGCCGCGGCGCCAACCCCGTAAGCACGCTGTCCAAGATAGATACGGTTGACATAGAGCTCCAGAATTTCATCTTTGGTTAGCAGCTGCTCTATGTGGATAGAGATAAATATCTCTTTGACTTTACGAATAATTGTCTTATCTCGAGTCAGGAAGAAGTTCCTGGCCACCTGCATGGTAATGGTACTGGCACCCTGCTTTTTCTCGCCGGTGGCCAGCATAACCAATGCGGCGCGCACCACACCTATGGGGTCGATACCTTTATGCTCATAAAAGCGTGAATCTTCGGTTGCCAGGAAGGCCTGCAATAGTGGTTTGGGCACATCGGCCAACTCCAGCGGGATCCTGCGTTTTTCACCGAATTGCGAGATCAGTTTGCCGTCACTGGAGTACACCCTCAGTGGCGTTTGCAGTTGAACTGTCTTGAGTGTAGCGACATCCGGGAGTTCGGGCAGGACGTAGAAGTAGGCTCCAACGATAGCTGCAACCCCAAGAAGGGCCAGACTGAATAGAGCTATGAGTATACGTTTTAACCACTTCACGAGATTATTCCAAAACTTGCTGCGGGCACAATAGTATATAAGGCGTTTTGTGCAGGGTGAAGCAAAAAGGCAGCGTCAAAAAATTAGCCGTTGTAATGTGCTCAAACATTTTATACAAAGGGGCGTAACAATTTGAAAATGTGCTAATCTAAAACCTAACAATAACAAAGTGACAAAGGACTATGCTTTCGAATCTATGGAAGCGTCAGGCTCCGCAAATGGTGGGTATTGACATCGGTTCTCACGAGGTCAAAGCGATCCTGCTGGGCAAGACAGGCGATGGTTATAAAATCCAGGCTTATGCCGCTGCTCCTGTAAAAAAAGGAGCCATCAATGATCATGATATTCGCGATCCTGAAGCCGTTATTGAAGCAATGAGACAGCTGAAGAGGCAATTGCCCAAATCAACTAAATTTGCTTCTGTCGCTGTATCCGGATCAGCCGTAATGACTAAAGTCATCTACATGGACGCCTCCTTGAGTGAGGTTGAAATGGAGGCACAGATTGAGATTGAAGCGGATAACCTCATTCCCTATTCACTTGATGAAGTCAGCATTGATTTTGAAACGCTGAGCGTCAACAAGACAGACCCCAGCAAGGTTGATGTCTTGCTTAGTGCTTGCCGTACTGAAAATATTGATGCCAGAATCGATGCGCTGGACAGTGTCGACCTTGAACCTAAAGTTGTTGATGTAGAAGGCTATGCTCTGGGACGTGCCCATGAATTGATCCTGGGGCAGCTTCCGGATGGCGCAGCAGATCAGGTTGTCGCTTTGGTTGATATCGGTGCCAACATGACCACCTTCGCCGTGGTGGAAAAAGGGGAAACAGCCTTTATCCGTGAGCAAGCATTTGGTGGTGAACTCTTCACTCAATCTATATTGTCTTTTTACGGTATGTCCTATGAGCAGGCGGAAAAGGCCAAGATAGAAGGTGATCTACCTCGCAATTATATGTTTGAGGTGTTATCGCCATTTCAAACGCAATTATTGCAACAGATAAAACGTACGCTGCAAATATATTGCACTTCCAGTGGTAAGGATAAAGTCGATCATTTGGTGCTTTGTGGCGGCACTTCCAAATTAGAAGGTATGGCTAATCTTCTAACCAATGAATTAGGTGTTCACACTATAATTGCCGACCCCTTTCAGGGAAGTTTGCATGCGGACGATTCAGTAAAAAATGCCCTGCAACCCCATATCAGTAAATACATGGTGGCCTGCGGCCTGGCACTGAGGAGTTATGCTCAATGGCGAACATAAACTTATTGCCATGGCGTGAAGAAGCCAGGGAAAAACAGAAGCGCGATTATATAGGTATTCTGGCTGCTGTTTTTATTGGCGCCGCGTTATTGGTTTATTTGGCACTGAACTTTATCGACTTGATGACAGAGGATCAGCGTCAGCGAAATGCTTATCTCCAGTCAGAAATTAGCCTGCTTGACAAGCAGATAGCTGAAATCACCAAGATAAAACAGCGCAAAAAGGATATTGAGCGTCGCACCGAGATTATTCTTAACTTACAGCAGTCGCGTAATTTACCCACCCATGTATTGGATGAGCTGGTACGGGTTATTCCGCCAGGTATCTATCTTTCCAGCATAGAAAAGAAAGGCAGCCTTATCTGGATCGAAGGACGCAGTGAGTCCAATAACAATGTCGCCAACATGATGCGAAAAATTAAAGCATCAGAATGGCTTCAGGATCCGAGTATGCAGTCGATAGTCTCTCAACAGGAAGAACTCAGAGAGCTGCAACGCTTCAGTCTCAAAGTCAGTATCAAGGGAGCAAACCGGCTTGAAGGGACGGCACAGATGGCGAAAGGAGCGGGCAAATGAGTTTCGATTTGAGCCAGTTCAATGATCTGGACATGGAGAATATCGGCGGCTGGCCGACTCAGGTCAAGGCCGTATTTGCAGGCTTGCTGGCGATTCTGGTGTTCGTCGGTGGCTATTATCTGTTTGTTTCAGACGCCATAGATATTTACCAGTCTGAACAGGCGAAAGAGCAACAACTGCGTGATGATTTCAAGCAAAAGTATCTGTTGGCCGCTAACCTGAAATTATATCGGGAGCAATTGGTACAGATGGAGGCACAATTTGCCGAATTGTTGAAGATGCTGCCATCAGAGAATGAAATGCCGGGTTTGCTCGATGACTTGACCTATGTCGCCACAGATGCGGGTCTGAAGATCCAGAGTTTGGATTGGGATGCAGAGATCCAACGGGATTTCTATATTGAGTTTCCGATACGCATGGCAGTGACCGGTGACTATCACCAATTGGGGCACATGGTCGGCGGAGTTGCCAAGCTGCCACGGATCGTCAGCCTGCATGACTTTGTGGTTAAGCGCGATCCATCCGGCACCTTGGCAATGGAAATTCTGGCCAAGACCTACAGATTTAAAGAGGGAACGGAATTACCGCCGGAGAAGGCTAAGGGGAAAGGTAAATGAAACAACTCATCCCCCTGATCGCGGCGGCGTTAATGCTTGGCGGCTGTATCGGTGACAGAACAGATCTTGAAGCCTTTGTCACCAGCACCAAGGCTCAGCATGTTGCCAGGATCCAGCCGTTGAAAGAGCCGCCTCAGTTTGAGCATTTTGATTATCAGGCAGATATGTTGCGTAGTCCCTTTGTGCCGCCCTCCCGGGAACTGACGGAAGAGGTGATAGATACCACCAAGGATTGCCTGCAACCGGATCTCAAGCGTCGTAAGAGCCGTCTCGAAACCTATGCGCTGGACAACCTCAAGATGCGCGGCACCCTGAGCGAAGACAACGTGGTTTGGGCCTTGGTGGAAACAACCGATGGCAATGTCTATCGGATGGGAGTGGGCGAGTATTTGGGACTCTATCACGGCCGCATCGCCAAAGTATCAGCACAGAATATCGACATCATTGAATTAGTACCGGACGGTTCCGGCTGTTGGACAGAGCGCAACAGCAGCCTGGAATTGACCGGAGAATAACAAGCGAAGGATGAGGGAATAATGGAATCTTCTGCCGCGAATATCACCCCGAAGAATGCAGCCAAATGGATGCAGTTTATCCTGGGCAGCCTGCTCGTCCTGGGGCTCAGTCCCTACGCTTGTGCTGCCAACAAGCTGGTGGATGTAAAGTACCACGCCATTGTGGATCATCAACTGGAGCTGGAGTTGGTGTTTGACAAGCCGATATCTGAGCCGGAAATCAATTTGAGTGCCGATCCAGCCAGTATCCAATTGGACTTCAGCGACAGTATTTCGGCGCTGGAGAAAGCACAGATCCCTATTAATACTGCCGGTGTCGAGCAGCTGTCCAGCATGCAGGACGGCGATAATTTACGACTGGTTCTGGCACTGAAAAAAGTGAAACCTTATCAGGGTAAGGCGGTAGACAACGTTTATCGTTTGACTGTCAATGATGAGGTCATGGATCCCCAGAGCAAGGCCAGCAGTCCTTTCGTCAATAGCATAAAGAATATTGATTTCCGCCGCTTGGGTGACAATGGCGGAGAATTGCTGGTTGAGCTGCGTAATTCATCGGTTGCCGCCAATGTGGAGCAAGTTGGCTCCAGGCTGGAGCTGAAGTTGTATAACACAGATATTCCATCTGACATGTTATATGTCATGGATGTGCAGGACTTTGCCACTCCGGTGAAGAGCTTTGAGACCTTCAAAGAAGATCTGACTACCCGGGTGCTAATCGATATCAAAGGTGACTACGAATATAACTACAAGCAAGATGGCAATATGTTCACCTTGGCGATGAACAAGGTCGAGCGTGAAGTTCAACTGGAAGAAGAGAAGAAATACTCAGGTAAGACTCTGTCACTTAACTTCCAGAATATTTCCGTCAGGACCGTGCTGCAGATTATCGCCGATTACAATGATTTCAATCTGGTGACCAGTGATACAGTCGACGGCAGCATCACCCTGAGACTGGACGATGTCCCTTGGGATCAGGCGTTGGATCTTATCCTGCAAACCAAGGGGCTGGATAAGCGAATCGAGGGTAATATCCTGATGGTGGCGCCGGCGGAAGAGCTGGCCATACGTGAGGAAAATCAGCTCAAGAACAAGAAAAAGGTTTCAGAAGAGTTGGCACCGCTTTACTCAGAGTATCTGCAGGTGAATTACGCCAAGGCCAATGATATTGCCAACCTGCTGAAGGGAGAAGGCTCCAGCCTGTTGTCCAAGCGTGGCACTGTTGCCGTGGATGAAAGAACCAATACTCTGTTGGTTAAAGACACGGCCGATATTCTGGAAAATGTGCATAAGTTGATTGAAGTATTGGACGTGCCTATTCGTCAGGTGCTGATTGAAAGCCGAATGGTCACGGTCAAAGATGATGTTTCGGAAGACCTGGGTATCCGTTGGGGAATTACAGATCAGCAGGGCAATAAGGGCACATCGGGTAGCCTGGAAGGTGCTCAGGACATAGCCAACGGCACCATTCCATCAATTGGCGATCGTCTCAATGTGAATCTGCCGGCAGCACCAAGCAATGCTACCAGCATAGCTTTCCATGTGGCCAAATTGGCTGACGGTACCGTCTTGGACCTGGAATTGAGTGCGCTGGAGCAGGAAAACAAGGGTGAAATTATTGCCAGTCCGAGGATTACCACTTCGAATCAGAAAGCCGCTTATATTGAGCAGGGTGTCGAGATCCCTTACGTGGAATCGGCTTCCAGTGGGGCGGCAACTGTACAGTTCAAGAAAGCGGTACTGTCGCTGCGGGTAACACCTCAGATCACCCCGGACAACCGCGTGATACTGGATCTGGAAATTACTCAGGACTCGCAGGGTAAGGTAGTACAAACTCCGTTGGGAGAGGCTGTCTCCATCGATACCCAGCGCATAGGTACTCAAGTGCTGGTGGATAATGGTGAAACCATAGTTTTGGGTGGTATCTATCAACAGAACCTGATCAGCCGGGTCAGCAAGGTTCCTGTATTGGGGGATATCCCCTTGGTCGGCTTCCTGTTCCGCAATACTTCGGACAAGAATGAGCGCCAGGAGTTACTGATCTTCGTAACGCCCAAGATAGTGACCGAAGAAATCTAGGGAAGGTGTGAATGGGTCATCGTGGCGTTCTCTTTTGTAGAGCGTGGCTTGCACAGCAATTGGCATTCAAAGCATCTGATTGAAGGCATGCCGGGGTCAACCTAAGTTTTTTCCAAACCTGTAAAACCTCAATCAAAGCCAGTGCCAGTCGCTGGCTTTGATGTTTGGGCACCGGGAAATTTGGCTTTAATAGTCGGCATTACTTGCCTTGAATGTCCTTAAGCTGAGATAATCCCCGGTCAAGTCTCATTAGAGCAAGGTAACAAATCCCGTCGATTTGATAGTAAGTCGACATTCGGCAAACTTTTCATAAGATTCAGACGTACAAGAAATGGCTGAAAAACGTAATATTTTTCTGGTAGGCCCTATGGGCGCAGGCAAAAGCACCATAGGTCGTCATCTGGCACAAATGCTGCATTTGGAATTCCACGATTCAGATCAAGAGATTGAAAATCGCACTGGCGCTGACATTGCCTGGGTATTTGACGTTGAAGGCGAAGAAGGTTTCCGTCGCCGCGAGGCTCAGGTGATTTCCGATCTGACCGAGAAACAAGGCATAGTTCTGGCCACAGGTGGTGGCTCAGTTCAAAGCAAAGATATCCGCAACTTCCTCTCTGCCCGCGGTATCGTGGTGTATCTGGAAACCACTATCGACAAGCAAGTGGCCCGTACCCAGCGCGACAAGCGTCGCCCCTTGCTGCAGGTAGATAATCCTCGTGAAGTGTTGGAAGCACTGGCAGACGTGCGTAATCCTCTCTATGAGGAGATCGCCGATGTTATCGTCAAGACAGACGAGCAAAGCGCCAAAGTTGTGGCCAATCAAATCATTGAACAATTAGGCTTCTAGGACGCAAGATGCAACAGATCCGGGTTGATTTAGGTGAACGCAGTTATCCTATCTTCATTGGCCAGGGTCTGTCGGCCCAGAGCGATTGCCTGACGGCGAGTGTCTCGGGTAAAAAAGTCCTCATTGTCTCCAATGACACAGTAGCTCCCCTGTATCTGCAGTCTTTGCAGCGCCTTCTGCTGCCTGCGGCTCAGGTTTTTGCTCATATTCTGCCCGATGGTGAGCAGTACAAGACACTGGCACAACTCGAAAGCGTATTTACGGCTCTGCTTGAGCACAACTGCGGTCGTGATGTGGTGCTGGTGGCTCTCGGTGGCGGTGTCATTGGAGACATGGTCGGCTTCGCTGCGGCCTGTTATCAGCGGGGCGTGGACTTTATCCAGATCCCCACTACGCTCCTGTCTCAGGTCGATTCCTCTGTGGGCGGCAAAACGGCGGTCAATCACCCGCTGGGCAAGAACATGATAGGCGCTTTTTATCAGCCACAACTTGTGCTGATAGATACCCTGTGCCTGAAGACTCTGCCGGTGCGTGAATTTGCCGCCGGCATGGCTGAGGTGATCAAATACGGCATCATTTGGGATGCTGACTTTTTCCTGTGGCTCGAAAACAATGTTGAGTCACTCAAATCGCAGCAGCCAGAGGCTCTGGCTTATGCCATACGTCGCTGCTGTGAGATAAAAGCCGAAGTGGTTGCCGAAGACGAGACAGAGCAGGGGGTTCGCGCTCTGTTGAATCTGGGGCATACCTTCGGACATGCTATCGAAGCCGAAATGGGCTATGGCAATTGGCTTCACGGTGAAGCGGTTGCCGCTGGCACGGTCCTTGCTGCACAAACTGCAAAAGCCATGGAACTGATTGACGAGTCAATTCTCCGTCGCATCACTGTGCTGCTACAGGCATTCGATTTACCGGTAACCGCACCAGAGTCCATGGATTTTGAAAGCTTTATCAAACACATGCGGCGTGACAAAAAAGTTTTGGCTGGGCAAATTCGCTTGGTTTTGCCCACAGACATGGGTCAGGCCGGTATTTTTGCTCAAGTGCCGGAATCCCTACTCGAACAGGTGATCTGCCGCACTTGATCCTTGATGGGTAACAATGGTGGCAACCGAAGAACTTCTCCTGCCCTCGCAAGAGGCACTGTTACAAAGACTGCAGCATCTGGCCTGTTATGGTCAGCAGCTGGTTTTGTTGCAGGGGCAGGCTGGAGCAGGTAAGACACGACTGTTGACCGCCTTGGCCAATGTGCTCGATGAGCATAATCTGGCGTTGGTCAGTTGCCCTCAACATGCCGATGCTGCTGAAATAAGGCGCAAGTTGCTGATCCAGTTGCTGCCCGATCCCCTGTTTGACGACGAGCAGCCTCTGGCCGATACCCTGCTGCGCTATCTGGGTGAGATGCGCAAGCCTATCCACATTCTGATCGGCGATGCCGATAATATGCCCTTGGCGCTTTGGGCCGAGTGTTTATTGCTGACTCAGCTGCAGGCCAGAGGTGAGCCTATCACGTTGACCTGTTCTGTCTCTCCGGAGTTTGCCGAGCAGCTACAGCTTCAACTGCCCAAAGCACAGAAACAGCAGGTGTTGCCGGTTAAGCTTGAGCCGCTTTCTCTCGTCGAGCGTGAGGGCCTGTATCAGACACTGTTGACCCGCAGCGCAGTGCACACTTTCACGCCACGGGCCATAGTGGTCAAGCAGTTGGAGAGGCAACAAGGCACACCGGCCGAGGTATTGGCATTGCTGGAGCTGGCATTGAATGGTGAGCCGCCGAGGCCAAGGGTATTCCCTTGGAAGACCATACTGATATCGAGCCTTGCCGTGCTTATCTCTCTGGCGCTGCTCTCCTGGTATCTGCTGCGCTCGACCGAGCCTCTGCCTGAATTGCCCAAGTCAGCCTTGGTGCTGGAGCATAGTACAAGTCCCTTAAGCCAATTTGCCGAGCGTTGGCTCGATATTGACCGGGATCAGGAGGCGCTCTCAACTACGCCCGTTTACGTTCGCCTGGAACAAGCACAAAGCCAGGTAACAGAGCCGCAGGCGGTCTTGGAGCAAAAAAGCGCTCAGCATGTAGAGACTCAAGTGGTTACAGCGAGAGCCCCAGAGTCTGAATCTGAGCTATTGAGTGACGCCAAGGCAATATTGGATGTGCAAACCGCTCCTGTTACTACGCCGGTTACCCAAAAGCCGCAGGTCAAAGAGGCTGCTAAGGCTTCTCAAGATACCAAGCCGCAAGAAGTTCAGAATAAATCTGAGCTAGAACAAGAGTCCAGTGCCGGAGTGCTACCGACACAGGGTTATACTTTGCAGTTGGTGAGTCTGAAACGTGAATCGTCACTGACGGCGTTTATGGCCAAGCTGAAAAAAGTGGAAAATGTCAGGGTAGCCAAGCACAAGGATTGGTGGGTGGTATTGGTAGGGGAATATGCCAGTAAGCAAGAGGCCATCGAAGCCGGTAAAATGTTGCAGCAGACTTTGGGCCTGTCTCAACCCTTGGTCAAGTCATGGCAATCACTGCAGCACTATCGCTTACAAGCTGGCCTAAGTAACAGTGAAATTTCATCTTAAACGGAGTACAATCCTCACTTTCGTTTTTCCGGGCACCAATCAATTTTAATGAAGAAAAAACAAAGAGCCTTTCTTAAGTGGGCCGGTGGTAAATTTAAACTGGTTGATGCCCTGACTCAGCACTTGCCCAAGGGCGAGCGCTTGGTTGAGCCCTTTGTCGGTGCCGGTTCTGTATTTCTCAACACAGACTATCCGAGCTATCTGTTGTGCGATATCAATCGCGATCTGATCGATCTTTACTCTATCATTCAGACTCGTCCGGAAGCATACATAGGGGCGGCGGCGGAACTGTTTGTACCGCGGATGAACGATAAAGAGCAATACTATCTGGTCAGAGAAAAATTCAATCGCAGTCGTGACCCCTTCGAGCGGGCAGTCTATTTTCTCTATCTCAACCGCCACGGCTTTAATGGTCTGTGTCGTTATAACCGTAAAGGCTCATTCAATGTGCCCTTTGGTTCCTACAAGAAGCCGTATTTCCCTGAGAAAGAGATCCGCGGTTTTGCTGCCAAGGCACAAAATGCCGAGTTTCGCTGCATTGGCTACGAGCAGGCGTTTGCCCTGGCTAAAAGCGGTGACGTGATTTATTGCGATCCGCCATACGCACCTTTATCGACCACCGCCAGTTTTACCACTTATGTCGGTGCCGGTTTCTCTTTGGATGACCAGGCACTGCTGGCCAGGCATTCCCGTCATACCGCCATTGAGCGTGGCATTCCTGTGCTTATCAGCAACCATGATATTCCGTTGACCCGCGAGCTCTATCACGGCTCGAGAATGGAAGCGATACAGGTTCAACGTAACATCAGCCAGAAAGGCAGCACCAGAACCAAGGTGAATGAGTTGATGGCTCTTTACGACGAAACCTATCACAACGAGAACGACTGAAAGTCATCTTTGCCAAAGTAATCAGGCGAGTACTCGATTTACCAGCAGCAACAGACCTAGTACCAGTAGTGCGGCTAGCAACACGCCCGTGATGATATAAGGGAGAGGTGAGGAATTGGCGCTGAAGTCCCTGACGCGATTGGACTCACTCTGCACGCCGAAGAAGGCTGCCAGCGTACTGTAAAGGTAACGCCAGTAGCGGCCAAGCATCTAGAAACCGTTATTGGAATTCGCCGGAGCCATATCATCAACCGGTTTACGTTGATGGCCGTGCAGCAACTCCAACAAGTCAACAAAATGGAACTGACCCGAACGACTCTTGCCGCTGAGCCAACTCTTCCAGCTCAGATCATCTTCCTGAGTCGCACAGCGATTATTGGGATGGCTGGAAGGCAGGTTGGGATTGTAATCATTTTCCTGGCTGCAGCTACAGGCCAGATTATTGCTGGAAGAACCCAGGCTTTGGAAACCAACGGCAGTTGCTCCCACCACGCCAGCGGCGACAGCGAGTATGACTGCTGACTTGATGCTGTGTGTGAAAACCTGCGGTTTCTGGTTCATCCTGTTCCAATCCCAAATGTGACATCGGTCAATTATAACAAAGCCGTTGATAAATTGAACAGCTTTTTACCAAGTAACAACTTTATTCCAACTTATGGCGCTTTTCAACGGCAGAAATGGGCGCCAGGCTATAGAGCCCGAGCGCCTTGGCGGGTAAAATAGGCGACTTCTTAAACATCCTGTGAGAATGCTATGCGCCCATATCTTATTGCTCCTTCCATTCTGTCTGCCGATTTTGCCCGCCTGGGTGATGATGTTAAAGCCGTATTGGATGCGGGGGCCGACGTGGTTCACTTCGATGTGATGGACAACCATTATGTACCTAACCTGACCATAGGCCCCATGGTCTGCAAGGCGTTGCGTGACTATGGTATTACCGCCGATATCGATGTGCACCTGATGGTGAAGCCGGTCGATCGCATAGTGCCTGACTTTGCCAAGGCGGGGGCTTCTATCATCACTTTCCATCCAGAGGCCAGCGAGCATGTGGATCGTACAGTGCAACTCATCCGCGACAATGGCTGTAAGGCGGGTTTGGTTTTCAACCCTGCCACGCCACTGCACTACCTGGACTATGTGATGGATAAGCTGGATGTGATTTTGCTGATGTCGGTCAACCCAGGGTTTGGTGGTCAGTCATTTATTCCATCGACACTGGACAAACTGGCCGAAGTGCGTCGCCGCATCGATGAGAGTGGCCGCGATATCCGCTTGGAAGTCGACGGTGGGGTTAAGGTGGACAATATTGCCGAAATCGCCGCCGCCGGTGCCGATATGTTTGTAGCCGGTTCTGCCATCTTTAGCCAACCGGACTATAAAGCTGTTATCGACCAGATGCGCAGTGAACTGGCAGGAGTGTAAGTTATGATCGCAAGCAGTATCAGTGCGATCGCCTTTGATTTGGATGGCACTCTGGTGGACAGTGTGCCGGACTTGGCCGCTGCAACCCAGGCAACCTTGGCCGATATGGGACTGCGTGGTTGCACTGAAGACCAGGTTCGCAGCTGGGTTGGCAATGGCACAGAGATGTTGATGCGCCGCGCGCTGACCTCGAGCCTGGGCGATGAGCCGGATGCCTCTGTCATGGCCGATGCCATGCCGGTATTTATGAGGCACTATGAGGCCTGCCTCGAGCGTTACAGTAAGCTCTATCCCGGGGTTGAGTCCGTGCTTGGCACCCTGCAGCGACGAGGTTTCAAGCTGGCGGTAGTCACCAACAAGCCTTATCGCTTTACTGTGCCCCTATTGCAGGCCTTTGGTATTGAGTCGTTTTTCAGTGAAATTCTCGGCGGCGATTCACTCACCAAGATGAAGCCGGATCCCTTGCCGCTGACCCACCTGCTGGATAAATGGCAGTTGCAACCTCAGCAGATGTTGATGGTGGGCGATTCCCGCAACGACGTTCTGGCGGCGAAAGCCGCAGGTATTGCCTCAATCGGCTTGACCTATGGCTACAACTACGGTGAAGATATTGGGCTTTGCGGCCCAGATGCCGTATGCGATCATTTTGAGCAAATTTTGGCGCATTTGCCGCCACAGCAATCGGAGTAATGAAATTCATGAGCAGTCCCAAACCCATAGTATTGAGCGGTGCCCAGCCCTCAGGCGAGTTGACCATAGGTAACTACATGGGTGCCCTGCGTCAGTGGGTAGCCATGCAGGACAGCCATGATTGCCTCTATTGCGTGGTGGACCTGCATGCCATCACAGTGCGCCAGGATCCCAATGCCTTGCGTGAAGCTTGCCTGGATACTCTGGCGCTGTACCTTGCCTGTGGTGTCGATCCCAAGAAGAGCACAGTGTTCATTCAGTCCCAGGTGCCGCAGCACACTCAACTGGGGTGGGTTTTGAACTGTTATACCCAGATGGGCGAGCTGAGCCGCATGACTCAGTTCAAGGACAAGTCGCAAAAACACGCCAACAATATCAATGTTGGCCTGTTCGGTTATCCTGTATTGATGGCGGCCGATATCCTGCTGTACCAGGCCAATGAGATCCCTGTCGGTCAGGATCAGAAACAGCATCTGGAATTGACCCGGGATATCGCCACCCGCTTCAACAACGCTTATGGTGACACCTTCACAGTGCCGGAGCCTTTTATCCCTGAGCTGGGTGCCAAGGTGATGTCGCTGCAGGATCCCACCAAGAAGATGTCCAAGTCCGATGACAACCGCAACAATGTCATCGGCCTGCTGGAAGATCCCAAGGCGGTGATGAAGAAGCTGAAAAAGGCGATGACCGACAGCGATGAGCCGCCTGTCGTGCGTTTCGACATAGACAACAAGCCTGGGGTATCCAATCTGCTGAGCCTGATGTCCGGGGTGACAGGCCAGAGCATAGTCGAACTGGAAGCCGAGTTTGAAGGCAAGATGTATGGCCATTTGAAAGTGGCCGCCGGTGAAGCCGTGGTCGGAATGTTGGAGCCACTGCAACAACGCTTCCGTGAATTCCGCGAAGACAGAGCCTTCCTGGAGTCGGTAATGAAGCAGGGCGCCGAGAAGGCCCAGGCCCGCGCCGAAGTCACAGTGAAGAAAGTTTATGAGAAGATAGGCTTGCTGGTGTAAATCAGCCAATCTTGAGAGCCGACCTACAAGGTCGGCTTTTTTGTGGCTGCGTTCGAGTTACTGCGGTTGTGGCTGGCTTGCCATCAACATCAGCCAATCGGCAAAGGCCGCTATCGCCGGTTCTTTGAGGCGCCGCTCCTTACAGCAAAAAGTGAACTCAAACCCTGTATGCACGTCCGGCAGTTCGGCCTCAATCAAACGGCCACTGGCAATATCGTCCTCTACCATAAAGTCAGACGCCAGTGCTATGCCTTGACCGGCAATCGCGGCCTCAATGGCCATCAACACATGGCTGAAAATATGCTGCCTGTGATTGGCTGTCAGAGTCACACCGTTGGCCTCGGCCCAACGGTTCCAGTCCAGCCCCAACGGGCCTTCATCCACGGTCAACAGCGGATACTGCTGCAGACTCTGGATAGTTATCTGCCCGGCTCTGGGGGGTAATTGCGGGCTGCAAACCGGAATAAGCCGCTCCTTGTGCAGCACCGTCTGCCAGTAACCCCGTCGTTTGAGGCCACCACTGATAAAGAGATCGGCCACGCTGTCGCTGAGCTCGGGATCTTGAGTCACCATCTCCAGCCTGATCTGCACCTCGGGGTGACGGCGGCGAAAGTCGCTGAGTCTGGGGATCAACCATTTAACTGCAAAAGAGCTGTAAACCGCCAGTTTCAGCTCGCGATTGGGTTCACCGAACAAACGGCCAAGGTCAGCCAGCTCGTTGAATATTCGCTCCAGTTCCCCGTAGAGGATCTCCCCCTTGGGTGACAGTTTGAGGCTGCGCCCCTGACGTTGGAACAGGGACTCGCCAAAGTGTTCCTCCAGTAATCTGACCTGGTGGGACACGGCACTCTGGGTGATGCACAGCTCTTCGGCGGCGCGGGAAAAGTGACTCTGGCGCGCAGCTGCCTCGAATACCTGCAGCGCTCTCAAGGGGGGAAGTTTTCGCATCGGCTATTCTTTCCGGAAATTTAGTATGAATTTAATTCATTTATACGCAAAAAACATCATTTCAGTTTGGTTTTTAACCCGGATATGATGCCGCCGATTGAGAGTCGTTCAGGATAACCAAGATGCAGAGAACCGTTGCTATCGGTTTGATTTTATTGACCGTAGGAAATCTCTTCAGCGCTTTTTATGACGTGTCGGTCAAGTGGTTACCGGATGATGCCAATGCGGCGACTTTCCTGCTGGTGCGCCAGGTGACAGCGGTACTTATGTTGCTTCCCCTGTGGCTCAAGGCCGGTCGCCCGGGGACTTCTCACTTTAAGATCCACCTTTGGCGTGCCAACACAGGAGCTGTTGGCGCGCTCTTTTTGATTATTGGTTTGATGGCGCTGCCCTTGGCGACTGTCAGTTCACTGTTCTATTCGGCGCCTTTGATGATCATGGTGCTGGGTGCCGTATTCCTGAAAGAACATATCACGCCGTTGCAGTGGGGGATTGCGGCGCTGGGATTTGCCGGTATCTTGTTGATCCTCAGGCCCAGCGAGTTGGAGTTGGCCGGCATTGCCGTGCTGGTTTCGGCCTTTACCTTCTCCTTGAACCAGATGAGCCTGCGAAAGCTGCCCAGTACCGAGGCTGCCAGTCTGACTTTGCTCTGTTACAACCTGCTGAGTTTGCCGCTGATCTTGCTGGTGGCGCTGTCGCAACAACTGGCCGGGCTGAGCTGGCCACTGCTTGGAGTGGCGCTGTTATCCAATGCCTTCCTGCTGGCATATAACTGGTTCTGTGTCCTGGCCTATCGCAGGGCCAAGGCCAGTGAAATTGCCGTAGCCGAATACAGCGGGCTTATCTTTATTGTCTTCCTCGGTTGGCTGCTGTTCGATGAGTGGCTGGATACTTTGAGCTGGGTAGGGGCTGCCCTGGTGGTGCTGCCGACTTTGTGCCTGCCCGCCATCGCCAAGTTGATGAAAGCCCGCGAGCTGAAAGCACAAGAGCCGGTGTGACCGGCTCTCGTTCGACTCGATATAAAGGGCGTTAAGGGGTGACGTAGTCGAACACCTTGATAACCTTACGTACTCCAGCGGTATTGCGGGCGATTTCCACTGCCAGGTCGGCTTGTTCACGCTCGACCAGGCCCAGCAGAAAGACTTCGCCATTCTCTGTGATCACTTTGATCTTGGTGACATCCAGATTCTTATCGTTGAGCATCCGACCCTTGACCTTGGTGGTGATCCAGGTGTCGTTGCTGCGGGTAGTGAAGGACGTTGGGTTGCCGATACGGATCTGATTGTGGATCTTGCCACCCAGTTGCAGCTCTTTGACCAGCCGAATCGCCTTGTCCCTGAGCATGGAGTTGGGCGCCTGACCTATCATCAACACATTGCCGTTCATGCTGACACCGGTGATATTGGTCTGATTCTTCAGATCATCTTCCGCTCCCAGTACACTGGAGATACGAAAATCGGCATTGGTGTCATCCAACTGGGTCTTGAGCGAACGCTCATCGTTAACCACCATGGCGCCGCCAACTGCACCCACCATTACGGCTCCGGCACAGCCGGTCAAACTGGTAAGCAGTAGACACAGGGGCAGCAGACGTCTCATTGATGTTCGTCCTGCGGGAACAGGGTGCGGTCAATGTTGTCGCACAGGCAATGGATAACCAGCAGGTGCACTTCCTGAATGCGGGCCGTGACATTGGAGGGGACGCGGATCTCCACATCATTGGTGCTCAGCAATCCGGCCATGGCGCCGCCGTCCTTACCCGTGAGTGCCACTATGGTCATATCCCGGCTCAGCGCGGCTTCCATCGCTTTAATGACGTTGCCTGAGTTACCGCTGGTGGAAATGGCCAGCAGTATGTCACCGGGTTGACCCAGTGCCAGTATCTGCTTGGAGAACACTTCGTCGTAGCTGTAGTCGTTGGCGATGGCCGTCAGGGTAGAAGTGTCTGTGGTCAGAGCTATGGCCGGCAGAGGTGGGCGTTCCACTTCATAGCGGTTCAACAGCTCGGCTGAAAAATGCTGGGCATCACCGGCGCTGCCGCCGTTACCACAGGCAAGGATCTTATTGCCACCCAACAGACATTGCACCATCATTTCTGCGGCCTTGGCGATAGACTCAGGCAGCGCCTCTGCGGCGTCAATCTTGGTCTGAATCGACTCGGTGAAGCTGTCTTTGATACGTTCTAACATGGATAAGTCCTTCACTATCAAGTGTTGCTATCATGCCATAGGCCGGGGGCTTTGTTCAGGCATTAAAGTGTAAATTTGTTTCGGGTTAAGCGCTTACTAAAAAGCGTCCTGTAGCCATTGCACCTTGCCGGCATCAATGGCCAGTAGATCGAAGCGACAGGGGGCATTGATCCTGTGTTGCTGCAGATACTGGCTGGCGGCCTTGCGAAGCCGGGTTATCTGGGCCTGGCTCAATGACTGCAAAGCACCGCCGAATCGGCTGGGTGAGCGGTATTTTACCTCAACAAACACCCATTGGCTGCCCTGTTTCATCACCAAGTCCAGTTCGCCGAAACTGTAGCGCACATTCTGTTCGACAAAGGTCAGGCCCTGTTGTTCCAGATAGCGGCGAGCCAGACGCTCGCCTTCCTGTCCCAGATCCATAAGCCGACTTACAGTGGCCGCAAAACGCCGCGCTGGTATTTGGCCCAGCTGAGCTGACGATCGATCACGCCATCCGGGCTCACCGTCAGTTGGCCGCTGCGGCCACTGTACTGGTATCCGGGGAAGGCATGCATCTGGGCCAGACGATTGACCAGCTGCAGGGCATCATAGCCCATCACATACAGGCGTTTTTGGGCATTGCCCCAAGTGGGCCACAACTTGTTGACCACTTCGGTTTCTTCACTGGCCTGCAGCAACCAGGGGATATCACTGATGGTGATATTGTTCAGTTCAATCGCGGTTTGCTTGGCGTTGTCTTCCTGACGGGCGCGGCTACTGGTATACAGTGGCACTTGCTCGGCAAAGACACTGAAGTTGACATCGATAAAGGGTTTCAGCAGTGGCAAGTCCTGAATCCCCGAGATCATATAGATGGCATCGATATCGGTACGGGAGCGGAAGTCGGCCTTCACCTTACTGCCCAGCAGTGCCTTAATGGCTTGGATCCTCGCCTTGCTGTCCGTTACGCCGAGGGCGCTTTCCACGGTTTCGCGCATCTTGTCACCGTTATCATAGAAGTGAACCTCGGCATCACTGTCGGTCAGCTCCATCCAGGTCTGCTTGAAGCTCTGGGCCATACGTTGGCCTACGGCATCATTGCTGGCCAGCAGCAGTGGCACCTGTATGCCATCCTGATACATGCGTCTGGCGGCATCGCTGGCTTCCTGAGTGGGAGACAGGGCGAAGTAGTACTTATTCTGTTGCGGTTGCAGCTTATCTATTTGATTGAGAAACAGTTGCGGCGGGGTATCTGTCTTTGCAGCTTGCTGGGCCGCCATCACCTGTTCCACTTCGTTTTGCAGCAGCGGGCCTATCACAAATTCCGCGCCGCTCTGCAGCGCTTGCTGGTAGGCCTTGTCGGCACCTTGGGCCGTGTCGAAGAAGTTGAGGCTGACATTGCTGTCCGGGTCGCTCAGATAACTGGCCAGTATGCCCTGACGCACAGTGTTGGCGACTCCGGCTCTTGGGCCAGAAAGTGGTAGCAGCACGGCAATATTGCTGGGTCTGTATGGCTTGGCACTGAGCGCCAGCTGCAGATCCGAAGGCAACTGCACCGCCGCAGGATGATAAGGATTACGTTTCTGCCAATCACTCAACTGCCGAATCAGGCTTGAGGGATCCACCGCGTAGTGTTTGGCCAGATAAGCCAGCTGCAGCCAGCCGGTAAATACGGCATCGCTCTCTTGAGCGGCAAAGCTCTGCAGGGTTTCTTCCTGCAGTGGCTTGAGCAATTGCCAAATTTCATCGTTAACCTCGCCGGTCGCCTTCACCGGCAGATACTGACTGAGCTTACTCAGCTCACGCACTTGCTCCACGGGTTGCTGGTTGGCAGCAAACAGTCGGGCACGGGCCTGGTGATAACTGGCCCATTGCCAATCGGCCAGTTGCCAATTGCCGGGGTAATTCAGGGTACTCAGGGCCTCGGCGTTTTTGCCAGTCAGTTCTTGCAGGCGGGCGCTGAGAAAACGGTGCTCGGCCTGGATTTCATCCACCGGGCTCAGCCCGGCCTGCATTGAACGCAGAATATCTGCAGCGGCATCTGTATCACCTTGCTTGAGGTAAGCATTGGCGGCCAACAGCAGGTAACGCTCGCGGTTTTCCTTGCTGGGCGCCTTGGCGGCAAATGCCAAATACTCGGCCGGGGCTTGCGGGGCACTGACCAGAGAAACGACGGCCAGCTGATTTTTGTCTGCCGATGGCGTGCTGCCACAGCCCCACAGGCTGGCAAGCAAAATCGCAGCAGAAATGTATTTAACTCTATTCAGGCTTTTTAACACAGGGCTTCACTCTGGTAAGATGCTGGCTCTAGTTTAACCTTCTATTGTGCCTGACGAAAGTCTCGGCACTTTCATCTCCGAGGTAGTTATGGACCTGTCGGTCGCGCTGTATATAGTTCCCACTCCCATAGGCAACCTGGGGGACTTGAGCCCCAGGGCTCTGGAAGTACTGAATCGGGTGGCTTTGATCGCCTGTGAGGACACACGCCACAGCGGTAAATTGCTGAGTCACTTCGGCATAGATACCCGCACCACAGCGCTGCATGACCACAATGAACGTGCCCGTGCGCAGTGGATTGTCGAACGCCTCGGCGAAGGTGAAGCCATAGCGCTGATCAGCGATGCCGGTACGCCGCTGATTTCCGATCCCGGCTATCACCTGGTATCCCATGTGCGCGCCGCCGGTTATCCGGTGATCCCGCTGCCCGGCCCTTGCGCCGCCATTGCCGCGCTGTCGGCATCTGGCTTGCCCTCGGATCGCTTTTCGTTTGAAGGCTTTTTGCCGGCCAAAGACAAAGGGCGCCAGGATAAACTGCTGGCGCTTAGGGAAGACCCGCGCACCCTGATTTTCTATGAGTCTCCCCACAGAATTCTGCCCAGCCTCAAGTCGCTGGTGGAGGTCCTGGGGCCGGATAGGCAGATGGTGATGGCGCGGGAACTGACCAAGACCTTTGAAACCTTCCTCTGCGGCACCACGGCCGAAGTGCTGGCGCAGGTAGAAGCCGATGCCAACCAGCAGCGCGGTGAAATCGTGCTTATGCTGCACGGTTTTGTCAGTGAGGAAGCAGACGAAACGTCCGCGGCGGCGTTGGATACCCTCAAACTACTCTGTGATGAATTACCGCTGAAGAAGGCGGCCGCCATTGCGGCACAGATCCATGGGTTGAAGAAAAATGCTCTTTATAAAAAAGGGCTTGAGCTGGGCTGGTAAGGAAATGCCTTGGTGTGAAGCCCGCTATGGGCTATAATCGCGCCGAGTTGGCCGGGCAGTCGCTGCGTTCGCAAGAACGGGGAGGAAAGTCCGGGCTCCATAGAGCAGGGTGCCAGATAACGTCTGGGCGGCGTGAGCCGACGACCAGTGCAACAGAGAGTAGACCGCCTGCCTTCGGGCCGGTAAGGGTGAAAGGGTGCGGTAAGAGCGCACCGCGCGGCTGGTAACAGTTCGCGGCACGGTAAACTCCACCCGGAGCAAGATCAAATAGGGTTCCACTATTCTTCGGAATTAATGCGTGGCTCGCGTTGGAACCGGGTAGATTGCTTGAGCCTGTGAGCGATTGCAGGCCTAGAGGAATGACTGCCGCTCCTTCGGGAGAACAGGACCCGGCTTATAGGCCAACTCACCAAATAAAACTAGGCCGCCCGTGTTATCACGGGCGGCCTTTTGCTTTTCTACTCGAGTGGAATGTTCATGGCTTGGGCTTGCTCAGGCTGCCATTGGGCCGGTTCAACCTGCCAGCGCTGCAGTAACTGGTGCCAGGCTTCTCCCTGCTGCAACTCCAACAACAGCCGATTGAAGCGGGCTATGGTCTGTCGGTCATTATGACGGATATCGAATGCCAGACAGTAGTAAGTCTTGGGTTGGCTGGGTAGATAGTCCAAGCCTTCAATCCCCTGTTTCCCTGCGTACCAGCGACCGACATCCCGGTTGACAAAATAGGCATCAAAACGCTTTCTGGCGAGCATTTTCAGTGGCAATTCATCGCTTTGTGGAAAGGTAACCACCTGCATGGGGGGAACTTGTTGCCGGAGCAGTTCCTGATTCAATTTTTGCAGGGCATTGTGGGTATTGGATGGTGAGAACACTGCCACACGCTGATCCGATAACTGCTGCATCTGCTTCAAACTCAGTGCCTTGAGGCTGAAGAAACCATATTCAGACTGCAACAGGGGGACCGAGAAATAGTATTGTGAGGTGCGATAATCTGCCCAGGCCAGCCCCATGGCACCGGTTTCTCCCGAGTTCATCTGTTGCCTGGCGCGGCGGTTGGGCCACAGCTTGAGTTGGCAGCCTTCCTCCCAGCGCTGGCAGGCCAGGCGAGTCATCTCTACCATGACGCCCTTGAGTTCTCCTTCTTCCTGAAAGCTGTATGGTGCAAAATCAAAAAAGGCGATTTTCAACGTGCTTGCCTGTGCCGATATCAGGCACGACAGGCCGAGCAGCACAGAGGAAAGGAGTTTTTTCATGTCAGCTCCAGGTTGCTGTGACCCTTCAAGTTTAGTGTAGAGTTTGCCGCTGGGGTGGCAAAGTCAGCCTAGAAACTCTGCTTCACTTGAAAGCGCCATTCCCAGCCGTCCACTTCATCGCCCCGGGTAAAGGGCACGCTGAAATCGATATGGGCGACATGACCATAGCTGGAGCGGGAAGAGTAGATTCTGGCACCTATGCCGATAGAGCCTATGGGGCCTGAGACTTCGTTGTCTTTGGCCATGGCACCCCCAAAGGCCTGACCGACATCGATAAAGGCGGCCCAGCCCAACTCTGCCAGCTGGTAGAGGTTGATATTGGGGTAATAGCGGATTTCGCCGGTCAGCAGCCATTGATTGTCACCGTGCTGGTAGTCGTTGGGATAACCGCGAATGCCGGTTTCATCCCCCAGTGCAAAGGGACGGTCGATATAGTTGTTGTTGGAGTTGGACAGCCGCACCTTGGAATAGGCGGTCCACTTGGGGGTGAACTTATAAAAATACTCGGCGGCAACATTCACTTGATAAAAGTCCCGTTGCCGGGTGGCCAGAGTGGCTTCACCGCCAAATGCCAGCAACAGTAGTTCCTTACCCTCAAAATAGCCACGACTGCTGCGCCAGTTGAGGTGATAGCCAAGGTTGTCACTGTCTTTGGTTTCCAGCCCCAATTTAACGCTGTGATGCCAGCCGAGGTTGAAGTCTTCGTTATAGTTGACCAGGTGAATATTGGTCAGTACCCGAAAGTCATCTTGCAAGTACTCCCATTCTACCCAAGGGTAGAGAAAGTCTCTGTCCTGAGGCAAGGGCTGCTGCGGGTATTGAGGCAGGGCGTGAAAGCTGTGCTTATCCTGAGTGATCCCAAGGCGTAATCTTTGTCGGCTCTGGTTCTCTTTGGCGAACATAAAGCCCCAGTAGAGGTTGCGATAGCGGATCTCTTCATCGAACTCGTTGATGTCGAGGCCGTTTTGGCGAATGGTGTCGATTCTGTCTTCATCCAGATACTCGGCGCCGTAGGCCCGGGGGTCGTCCAGGGTATAGAAAGGCTTGTCGAAATACAGCTGTTTGGCCTGACCATCGCTGTTGTCATAGAAGTTGGCCGCCACAGTGGAATTTTTGATGATGTTCAGCGGCATTTCGAACGCGACTTTGTAGCCGGTTCTGTCCTCGTCGGATTGATACTTCAAACGGGTGCGGATCCCCAGACCCAGAATATTGTCGTCTTTCAACCCGACGGAGAAGCTGTTGTTGCCGCCGCTGCGTCCCAGGCTGATAGTGGGCAGCAGCGACCATTGATCCCAGGTTTCCACCAGCAAGGTTTCACCATCAGGCTGTTGATCGGCACTCGGGTCGGCCTTGACCACAGAGATCCTGGCGTCTCTGAGATAGGCTTCACGCCTAAGAATTCGCTGCGCTTCTTCCAATTGCCTTGGGGTCACTTCCTGCCCCTCCTGGATACTGAGGCGATTGAGGATCACCGACTCCCGGGTATTGATATGCAGGGCGTTGGCCCAATTATGCAGGAAGATGGCGTTGTCGGCAGACTCGTCGAAAATTGGGTTGCTGACCACCACAATTTTGCCAACCCTGAACCGCTCAGGGAGTGGATTTTGGCCTTGGGAAGACGAGGTTGTGCTATCGCCTTTGGTGCCTGTGTCGGCCAAAACGGAGAGGCTGGCAAACAGGGTTGCCAGAAGCAAGACACTGCGGCTTGTTGCCATAGACTGCCTCCTCTCGGTAGTGAATATCGGGCTGATATTCACACTTCAATAACACAACCGAATGGGCGGTTAGTCAAGGCGACCTTCGAAATAAAGTAATGATTTAGCTTGTAATAAATTACCACCCTCCGGCGCGAATGCCCACGGCAGCTGTGTTTAGAGAGTATTTCTCGGCGGCACCACCACGTTGGAGAAGATAAGCCCGGCGATCAGTGACATAAATATCAGAAAAATCTGCGACCCCAGATGCGACTGGTTCAACATGGTTTCACCCGAGATAAGCACATTGAGGCCGATATAGGTCTTGGAGCCAGGCACCAGGATGACTATCCCTTGCAGCAGGGCGATGGAGGCCGGTGCCTTCATCCAGCGGGCAAACAGGTTGGCGTAAATACCCACGGCCAGGGCGCCGAAGAAGATCCCCAGAGAATCCCCCAGATAGAGGCCGCCGAACATGGCAGAGAAGAAGGCCACAATACCCGCCAGTACGCCCCAAGGGGCATCTTTGAGCCTGGCCTTGAAGATAAATACCAGCGCCATGGAAAGTATGGGCACCGCCGACCAGATGGCCCAGCGAGGCAACGGCATGGGCTCAATATAGAGGGATTCGCCGAACAGGGCATTGCCTATTGCCACGCCGAGTACTGCGCCGAAGTAGAGTTTGAATAGCAGCATTACCGCATCCATGATCCTCATGGTGCCTGACATAAGATCCCTTGCCGCCAGTTCGGCCAAGCCCAGGGTCAGCGCCAGGCCGGGAATAAAGACGATGATCCCCGACAGTACCACCACGGGGATATTCAGCCCGGCATCCAGTTGCGCCAGGCCACAGGCGGCGAAACCGGCCAGCATGGCGGCCAGAGGCTCCAGCAGTTCGGCTATCCGCCGCGAGCGTTCGGCGCTGAATACCAAGCCATAGACCAGCATGCCTATCAAGGCCGACCAGAACACATCATTCCAACTGCTGCCCATCAGCATGGCAAAGGCGGCGGCCGAGGTGCCAAAGGCACCCAGGGTTAACATGGGGCCATAGGGATTGGGCTTGTTGGCTATCTCATCCAGCCGTTCCAGCGCTTCACTCAGGCTGCGTTGCCCCAGGCTCAGCTCCTGCACTAAGGCGTCGGTGCGGGCCAGCGACCCCAGATCCAGCTCGCCGGGTTTGACCCTGGCAACATGGTTGTATTCCTGATCTGTGTCGTGTTGCAGCACAAAGGTCATCGAAGTGGGCGAGATCAGAAAATAGCCTTCGATGCCGAGCGTCTTGGCCACTGTCTGCAAGTGGGTTTCGAGCCGATAAGCCGGAGTGCCGAACTTATGCAGGGCCTTACCCAACTTGATGATAAAACGGCGCTTTTCAATGAATTCTTGATTATCCACTCGGTTTCCCACTGTGCCCTTGGTTGGATGGACGGTTTTTTGCCCGCGCGGATTCTACAGTAAGGGGGCAGAATCCGGTTAATGACATTTTAAAAATTATTTCCTTTATGTGAGCTTAAGTGCAAGCTTGTTGCGTTAAGGTTGATTGGCTGCGCTTGGACAGCGTCGCATCAGCCAAGGCTGAACAGAGAATTTTAAAAGGAGATAAAAGAACTTATGTCATTGTTTATATCGGGTTTTTATGCCGCCTTGACGGGGCTTTTGGTCTTGGTTTTGGCCTACCGGGTGGTAGGGCTGCGCCGTGCTTACAAGATAGGTCTGGGCGATGGCGGTAACGATGCACTGCATTTGGCCAACCGGGTACACGGCAACCTGCTGGAAAATGCCCCGATAGCCTTGCTGCTTTTGGTGCTGGCCGAGGCCAACGGCATGGCCGGCGTTTGGTTACATCTACTGGGGACGATTTGGCTGGTGGCCAGATTGCTGCATGCCATAGGTCTGACCCAAGGCAAGGGCGGTTACCACCCGGGCCGCTTCCTAGGCACCTTGTTCACCTGGATAAGCATACTCGTGCTGGCGCTGTTTAACCTCTGGCAGTATGTGGGGCGCTTATTGCTCTGAGCCCGAGATAAGCCACAATCCTAGTAGGGCCTTGGCTTGCAGGCACAAACAAGGGGCACAAATAGTCGGCAATTGGTGAAAAATCAGTCACACTTAACCCGGCTAGCCTGTTATACTCCGCGGCCCTGAGGCAGCGTGGCTGCCGTGTGTCGAATCCTCTGATGGTCAGTCTCAAATGCAAGTCGAATCCAGCTTATTTCAGTATCCCAAGTATTGGGCCGAGTGTTACGGCACGGCTCCCTTTTTGCCCATGTCCCGCAAGGAGATGGAACAACTGGGATGGGACAGCTGTGATGTGATCCTGGTGACAGGTGATGCCTATGTGGATCACCCAAGTTTCGGCATGGCGGTGATTGGCCGTTTGCTGGAAGCGCAGGGATTCAGAGTGGGGATCATCTCGCAGCCGGATTGGTCCAGCAAAGAGGCCTTTATGAGCCTGGGTAAACCGAATCTGTTTTTCGGGGTCACTGCAGGCAATATGGATTCGATGATCAACCGTTATACGGCCGATCGTAAACTGCGCCACGACGATGCCTATACCCCGGGCAATGAAGGCGGCAAGCGCCCGGATCGCGCCGTGACTGTTTATACCCAGCGCTGTAAGGAAGCCTTTAAAGAGGTGCCCGTGGTCATAGGCGGTATCGAGGCCAGCCTGCGGCGGATTGCCCACTATGACTATTGGTCCGACAAAGTGCGCCGCAGTGTGATTTTTGATGCCAAGGCCGACATCCTGATCTACGGTAATGCCGAGCGGCCGCTGGTGGAAGTGGCGCACCGTCTCGCCAAGGGTGAAACCATGGCGCAGATGCAGAATATCCGCGGCACAGCGGTTATCCGAAAAGAGCCACTGCCAGAATGGCGCGGCATGGACTCGCGCAAGATAGATCAGTTGCACAAAATTGACCCTATCCCCAATCCCTATGGCGCCGATGATGTCGGCTGCCAGAACTTGTCCGGTCCATCCGACAAGAAGATCTTCGACAACGACGCTCCCAAGCCCATCAGCGTGCAGCCACCCAAGCCAAGGCCCTGGGAGCAGACCTATGTGTTGCTGCCGGCCTTCGAGCGGGTGAGTGAAGACAGATACCTGTACGCCCATGCATCGAGGATTTTGCATCAGGAGCAAAACCCAGGTTGTGCCAGAGCCCTGTTCCAGCCCCACGGCGATCGTGGTGTTTGGGTCAACCCTCCGGCCTGGCCGCTCAACACAGATGAGATGGATGCGGTATTCGACTTGCCTTACGCCAGGGTGCCACACCCGGTTTACGGCAAGGCCAAGATCCCGGCCTACGACATGATCAAGACCTCGATCAATATCATGCGAGGCTGTTTCGGTGGCTGCTCATTTTGCTCGATAACCGAGCATGAAGGGCGAATTATCCAGAGCCGCTCGAAAGAATCAATTATCAAAGAAATTAAAGATATACAGCAAAAAGTGCCCGGCTTTACCGGGGTGATTTCCGATCTCGGCGGCCCAACGGCCAACATGTATCGTCTCGGCTGCAAGAGCGAAAAGGCCGAAAAGACCTGTCGGCGCTTATCCTGTGTCTTTCCCAGTATTTGTGGCCATTTGGACACAGATCATCAGCACACCATAGATCTTTACCGCGCCGCCCGGGATGTTCCCGGGATCAAGAAGGTACTGATCGCCTCCGGCGTGCGGTATGACCTGGCGATTGAAGATCCGCGTTACGTTAAAGAGCTGGCCAAGCACCATGTGGGCGGCTATCTCAAGATAGCGCCGGAACATACCGAAGAGGGGCCTTTGTCCAAGATGATGAAGCCAGGTATGGGCACCTACGACAAGTTCAAGGAGCTGTTCGACCAATACTCGGCCGAAGCGGGTAAGCAGCAGTATCTGATCCCCTATTTTATTTCGGCTCACCCGGGCACCACGGACGAGGATATGCTCAACCTGGCGCTGTGGCTCAAGGAGCGTAAGTTCAAGCTGGATCAGGTGCAGAACTTCTACCCATCGCCTATGGCCAATGCCACGACCATCTACCACACAGAGCTGAACTCGTTGAAAAACGTCAAACACAGCAGCGAAGAGGTGCCGGTGGCCAAGAAGGGGCGTCAGCGGCGACTGCACAAGGCCCTGCTGCGCTATCACGACAGCGCAGGTTGGCCGCTGATCCGCGAGGCGCTTATCGCCATGGGGAAACAGCATCTTATCGGCACTGGGCCACAGCATCTGGTGCCCCCGGAAGGCCGCGCCGAAGCCTGGGCCGGTAAGCATAACCGCAAGGGGGCCGACAAGGGTCGCCAGGGACTCACCCGTTTCAGCGACAATCAGTTTGCAGAGCGCAGCGGCAAAGCCGCCAAGGGTAAGTCCACCGAAGGGGCCAAAGGCGGTAACAAGGCCGGAAAAGGCAAGAGCGGCGACCACACAACAACAGGCAAAGTGGCAACAGCTAAAGGCTCCAAGCCCGGCAGTGGCAAAGCCAGACCCGGAGCCAGACCTGTCTTTGGCCATGCTCAGAGCCACAGTCAGGGTAAAAGTCAGGGTAAAAGCCAGGGCCAGAGTAAGAAATCAAAGTAAAAACCCAAGACGATAGAGGGCGCTAGCAAGCCTTTGTTCTAAACAAGGGCTGCGTAGGCTAACAGCCCAGCAGACGCCGGAATTCCAGTGACAGATCTTCGCCGAGTTGTTGCGCCGTCGCTTGGCGGTCCTTGATGCCGTTATGCATGGCGTTGTCTACCGCGCCATGCATGCCGTGATAGAGGATGATGGCGCTCAGATCTGGCCTTTCCAACTGCCAGGCGCCATGGCGCTTGCCGCTTAGCAAAAGCTCAATAATCTGCGCCAACACCCGATCCCGCTCGCTGTTGCCGTGACCGTGGTAATAGTTGTCATGGAAGAGCAGGTCGTGCAGCTCTATACCGGCCAGATAGGCGTTGACACTGGCCCGGCACCAAACATCCAGTCGTGTCGGCCAGTCATCGCTATCGCAGGCATCCATTGCCAGTTGCACCTGCTCGACAAAATGCCGGCTAAAGCGTTGCCGCAGAGCCGAGAGTATCTCCGGCTTGGCATTGAAGTAGTGGTAAAAAGTCCCCTTGGCGACCTTGGCCTCGCGCACTATGTCGCTGACTGTAGTGGCTTCAAACCCCTTCTCAATAAATAACTTCTGTGCCGCATCCATGAGTTCATCGAGACGAACCTCTGCCGGTTTAGTGCGTGGAGCTCCCGGGGTGCTGTTATTTGTCATTAGCCATACCACTCAATATAAGAAGTTTGATCTGTCAGGAAACAGCGTCGGCCAGGATAATGTTTTTCTTGGCCGATTGGCCGCCAAATTCTTTCATACTCGCCGAGTGAATCAAGCCCCTGTGCATAAGGAAGGTGCGAATAAGTCCTCGTGGCCTTCTCTTTTGTAGAGAGTGGCTTGCACAGCAATTGGCGTTCAAGGCATCTGACTGAAGGCATGCCGGGGCCTGTCGAAGTCGGATAACGCAGAGAGCCGGTTGCTGTGAAAGCCCCGAAGGGCGTGGCTTACAGGCCTGCCTGCGGTGTTGTGCTTCTTGCAGAGGACTAGGGCCATTTGCTGCGAACCACGCCTTGCATCCAAGCCAGTAAGCCGACGCAGAGCACACATGGGATTTGTTCGCACCTTCCTCAGGTCAGAATCGGCACTCATCCTACCTAAAGTGCTGAACCAAGGCCAGATGCCGGCTATCCAGTGATTGTAAATGTAATTGACCGACGGTCGGTCGAAATCTATATTGAGAATTATTCTCAATAATAACTGAGCTTCAAGGAGGAACAGCATGTCTTCTCTGCGTCAGGTCGCTCTGCTTGCGGCCATCTGTCTGGGCACTTTTATGGCGACTCTGGATATCAGCATAGTCAATGTCGCCTTGCCGACCATGAAACAGGAGTTGGCAATCAGCATGGCGGATTCCCAATGGGTGGTGAACGCCTATGCCCTGTGTTTATCGGCTTTAATTCTTTCTTCCGGGCCGCTGGGGGACCGTTTTGGCCGCAAGTTGTTGTGGCTCTGCGGGGTCGTGCTGTTCACTCTGGGTTCAATCGCCTGCGCCATGGCAGACTCTCTGTGGCTGTTACTCCTGGGAAGGGTGATTCAAGGGATTGCCGGTGCCGCCGTTATCCCAGGAGCCCTGTCTCTGTTGACCCACGCCTTTTCTGACGTTGGCGCCCGCACCCGGGCGATAGGCATCTGGTCATCGGTCAGCGCCCTGTCTCTGATACTGGGGCCGATAGTCGGCGGTTTGCTGGTGCAGCATGTGGGTTGGCAGAGCATTTTCTGGATCAATGTCCCCATAGGCTTCATCGCATTACTGCTGGGGGCTTGGGGGCTGGACGAGAGTGCCGACCCGGAACAGGCGGCACTGGATTTTGCCGGGCAGTTGCTCAGCATACTCTTCCTTGGGGGACTGACCTATGGCCTTATCGGCTTGGGTGAGCATGATTGGTTGAGTTATCACACCTTGGTGCCGCTGCTGTTGGCCGCCATTTTGTTTGCGGTCTTTATCCGGGTTGAACTTAAGGCGCCGCGGCCACTGCTGCCGCTGAAGCTGTTTCGGCAGCGGGACTTTAGTTGCTATAACTCGGCTTCCTTTGTGTTGGGCTTTTCTGCCTACAGCAGCGTGTTTTTTATGTCGCTGTTTTTTCAGGAAGCGCAGCGTTGGGATGCTGCCGAGGCCGGTTGGCGGATGGCGCCCGAGTTTATCGCCATGGCTGTGGCGGCCATGGGGTTTGGCCGCCTGGCGGCGAACTTTGGAGTCAGGCGACTGATGAATCTGGGGTATGGATTGATGGCTTTGGCGCTCATGTTGCTGTCAAACCTGCAAGGGGAAACGGCTTATTTTCTGACGGCGGGCTATCTTGCCCTGCTTGGTTTGGGAATGGGGCTGGCGGTACCGGCAACCAGTGAGCTGGTGATGGCCAGTGTCGGAGCTCAGCGCTCGGGCATGGCTTCGGCCACCATGAATGCCGTGAGGCAGACGGGTATGACCTTGGGGATCGCCCTCTTGGGTACTCTAATGAGTCGGGTCATCTACACGGCCAAAGAGACTGAAAGTGGGGGACAGTTTGAACCGAGTGGGATAGCGGCGATAAATCATCAGGCGGTTGCCGCCGGCTTTGGGGTCGCTATGTTTTGGGCCGGCGTGCTTTGTTTGGGGATGACCTTATGGTTACTGCTGCTGCGTCATCCCCGTTTGGGTTCGCTTGCGGCCGCCAAAACCGCTTCTGATGATTGTTAACTCTGGGGTTCCCGAGTCAGCTTACTGCGAATGCGCTCGATACAGGCACCGGGATTCTTCAACCAGAGTCCATAGCTGATGGGCAACATGGGCACCTTGGCCCGCTGCAGTATCTTGTATGTGTCCAGTTCAAAGAAGTCCATCCAGGGGCCGGGAAAGCCGATGAGATCCAGCGCCAGATACTCGCCCTGCCAGCGGCAGAGGATATCCACCTCTGTGCCGGCTATCTCATAGCCCGGCCAGGTTTCGATATTGTGCCCGGCCAAGGCGTCACAAAGCTGGCGCTGAAACTGATCCAACTGGTCATTTTGCCTGTGCCGAGCATTGAATTGACGGCTGGATTCCAGATAGAGGCGCAGCAGTGAGTTGCTCGGCAGCTCTTGGGCCGCTACCGAAACAAACAGGTGCTGTTGTTCCCTGGCGCGGGTAATGGCTACATTGAACACATCTTCGCGGTTGAGATATACCGCGGCTCTCTTGCTCTGTGGGTCAACGGCGAAGGAGAGATACATAATGTCGCGTTCCTCTCCCTGAAAACCAAAGGGGGTGTCGGCCCGCAGGCGATATTTTTCCAGCTCGGTGGCGGAAAACTGTTTGAACAAAGCATCGGCCAGCGCATCGGCCTGAGCCCTAAAAGGCGATAACACTCCCAGCGACTTGGGCATTCCCGCTTGTTCGCAACTGTCTATCTGCTGCCTTATCAGGTTGCACAGTGCACTGACTTCAGCCTGGTTGACTCCCTGTTCACTGCGCTCGCCCATCACTGAGTGCAGATGCAGATGGCCGCTGCTGGTACAGGGTCTGTGCTGCATTATCCGTAGCCGCTGCTGATAAAACTGCGAGTTGCTGAAGCTGATAAGCTCGGGAGCGCTGCGAAAGTGCTCATCGAGAAAGGCGATCTGCTGCTGGGAGGCTATCTGCTCGGCCACCAGATCCAAAATCGATTTATCGCGATAGCTGCAGATGCCGGATTGCGCTGTGGACACGCCATGCAGTTGTTGCAACGCCTGCTCTTTGCTGCGGGACAGGAAAGAGATATGCCTGAGTTGCTTGCCATCGCCGACCACCAGGGCCCGTTTGGCCCGAAACAGCGCCGGTAAGGCGCTGGTGATATTGCTCTGGCTGGCTTCATCGAAGATAACCAGATCGAATAGCTCCCGCTGCAGCGGCAATACCTTGTGAAGGGTGTTGAGGCTCACCAGCCAGATGGGAAACGCCTGCTGCAACATCTGGTAATCCAAGGTATCGAACAGTGCAAACTGCCGCTGTGAGGTGCGGGAACGAATCGCTTGATTGAAAGTTTGCAGCTGTTGCCTGTGGTTGTTCAGCAAGCCGTCGACCCGGCTGGCTTTGACATTTTGCAACAACTTGGCTGCCAGCGCCTCTTTGGTTGTCAGGCTATCGTTCAACTCATCCAGGGTGTCCCAATGTTGGTTCAGGTTTTCCATGCTGTGGCCAAACAGAGCAAGATAGAGTTGCAACAACCAGCGCCGCTGTGAGCGTTCCAGTTTGTGCAGCCTTTGACCGCGGCGAATGGCGCGGCGTAAAAATCGCAGCAGCCGGCGTTCTGAGTTGTCCAGTTGCCGGTTCAATAAATTGAGCTGGCTTTCCAACTGCTGCGGGGGTGTGTGCTCAAGTGAATGATAGCCGTCCAGCAGATTGCTGAGATAATCCTTCAGCTGTTTCAGGAAGGCCTTTTGTCCCGCTCGCAGGCTGATGTCCTTGAGCCCGAACTGACTCTCAAGCTTGTCGTTAATGACATCGAGCGCATGTTCGTTGTTGGCAACGATCAGCACAGACTCGCCCCGGGCCATATGTTCGGTCGCGACGGCGGCTATGGTATAGCTCTTGCCGGTTCCTGGCGGCCCGACAACGCAGCCAAGACTGTGGCTGGCGCCTATCTCCAGCACTTGCTGCTGTGCCCGGGACAAGAGGCAGGGCAGGTACTGGCTTTTGAGGCGGCGCTTGGCTTCGGTCTTGGGTGGCAGTTGTGTTCCCATCAGATTCTGCAGCGGCGCCGAGAGTTCGGCCGCATTCATCATGGCAGAGATCTCATGCAGAATGCCGCGACTGGCGCTGGGGCGTTTCAGAAACACCAGTGCCGATGCCGGCACCAGAGTTAACTTACGCTTGCGGGTCAGGCGGGCGAGGCTGTCATAGCCTGTCAGTTTGGGGAATCCCAGCAGCCCCAGGGTATCTATGTTCTGGTGGCTCTGGCTCAACAGCGAGGTCCAGCTGTCGGGGCGCTCGGGAGCGAAGATGGCATCAAAGCCGGCTTCCATAGTGTCTTCCGGCAACAACAGCCGCAGCAAGGGCTCGTTAATCTGCAGGGCCCCCTCTTTGAGGGAAACATAGAAGCTGCCGTCATCCTCTTCCAACTGGGCTTCTTTAAAAACCAGAGGGCTGAGTACAGTGCGGGTCTGCCCCTCTTCCTTTAGCTGGCCGACCACGAAATGGGAAACATAGAGCAGTTGGCGCTCGCGCTGGTACATGGCTATTCTGGGTAGGAGCTGCGCCCCGGCTTCATGGGCGATTGGCTGTCTTGGCAGGAAGCCTGAAAGCAGCGAATCCTCGCCCTCAATAAACAACCTGTCTTCCTGGTTTAGTTTGCCAAGGTGCCACAGATTAAGGTCGACACAATCTTCCTTATAGCAATCCTGGTAGTAAGCGAGTAATGGTTTGGCGGGCATGACCTTGGCTACTTTTTTGCGTTGGCGCGACTGCATCCTCTGAAGCCGCGGGATGGCAAGTATCCTAACGGTTTAGGCGTAAGCTTTCCAGAAGTGCGCCATGATGCCGGTTGTTTTGAGTGGAGCCTTGGGGGGCATATCTCCCGCCAATCTTTTCGGTTTCAAGTAAAAAAAACCACCCTGGAAGGAAGTGGGGTCAGGGTGGCCGAGCGTGCCTGGCAAAAAGGGTACTGCCAGCAATGGAGCGGGAGTGTGCCGCTATAGAAGTTCAGTTAAAAGAAGTAGTTGATCCCCACTGCGAAGTTATTGTCCTGGGCGGCATCTTCGGCCGGGTCATCCATGTCGCTGAAGTCCAGTTTGGCCTCAAAGAACATCACAGTGTCTCTGCTGTATCTATAGTGCAGACCCACCATGGCAAACTGGCGACGCCAGTTCCCTTGAATGGCGCTGTGCTGATCTGTATCCAGATCCAGGTAGCTCAGCATGGCAATGGGCACAAAGCCGTTGTCGTATTGGTAGGCCACCATCAGTTCGGCGCCGGTGGCGTCGTACAGTTCACCGCCAACCAGTTCGTTGTTGTCACTCTTGTGGGCGTTGAAACCCACATACAAACCGCTGGCTTCACGGTTGGGTGCATAGTGATAATAGTCGCCATACATGGCACCTATGCCTACTATCTGGTTGGTCACCTTGAGTTCGCTGCCTTCCAGGTGGCCATCGATATCACCACGGTTGAAGCCGGCCAGTAGTTTGAACTTGTCGGTGACGCTGTAGGTCAGGCTGGCACCGTAGCTGGAATCAAAGTCCAGTTCAGAGTTGGCCAGTGGTTCGCCGTTGCTGTCTTGTACCGAGACCTCACCATCTTGCTTGGCGGCGTATTGCAGTGCCAGATGCAGCGGGCCAAAGTCATTGCGGTATTGGAATGCGGCATCGGCGCGCCCGGTACCCGTCAGGCCACCATCGCCGAAGGTGTAAGCGCCGACGGCATAACCGGCCACGACATTGGGTAAGTCAGTGGTACCGGCCACATCATAATAGGCGCCCCACTGCTTCCCGAAGGTCAGGCTACCCCAGGTATCGTGGGACAGACCGACATAACCCAGGCGGTTGTTAAGGAAGTCATCGGTTTTCTCTGCGGCGAGTCTGCCGCCCTGTAGCACCAGATTGTCATCACTGGTGACCATGTTGATGCCCCATTCGGTGACCGCATAGGCGGTCCAGCCGTTGCGCTCTTTACGCTCGAAGCTCAAACGTATCCTTGACGTGTCGTCAATTACCGAGGTCTCGTGGCCATCATTGTAGGCGGCGAAACCCAGCCATCCGCTGATGCCAAAGCTATTGGTATCATCGTTGTACAGATCGATTGCCTGGGCTGAGCCGCAGAGCAGCAGCGCAGGGATTGCCAGCGCCAGTATTGTCTTGTTCATAGTCCACCTCATCCAATATTGTTATTGATTTAACTTTTGGGTGGGCGCGCACGCAGGGGAGTGCACACCCGTAAGCCTTAAGCGTGTTTCAATTTTTGCTTGTCGTTTTTGTTGGAAATAATGCCGAACAGGGTCCAACCGAAGAAGGTTGCGATAGAACCCAGCATCACGGCGGTTTCACCTGAGCTATAGAGGGCATAGAAGCTATACAGGGCACCAATTACCGCCATAAAGTTGGCAATTCGGGCCTGTTTTACAGGGATATTCAATTGCTTTTGCATCACACCCAGAGCAGCCATGGAAAGGATGTAAGGGATGATGTTGGTGACCACGGCCAGGTTAACCAGCGCCTCAAACTGTTTGCTCAGCGATGGGCTGATGGTCATCAGTGACAGTACCGTTTGTACCGAAACGATGATCAGCATGCCGACAACCGGGGCGTCTTTCTTGGTCACCTTGGAGAAGGCTTTAGGGAAGAAACCTTCATCGGCAGATGACTTGAACACCTGGGCGATGGTGAACTGCCAACCCAGCAGGGAACCGGTACAAGAGATGATGGCACAGGCCATGACGATGGAACCGATAGTGGGGTTGAACATTTGCGCAAAGGCCAGACCGAAAGGTGCGTTGGACAGCGCCAGCTCACCGTTGGGCACAATACCGGCGATCACGTTGGTAGAGATGATGTAGATAACCGCTGCACCTATGGTGCCGCCCATTACCGCGATAGGCACGTTTTTCTCTGGGTTCTCTACTGCTTCAGAGTTGGCACAGGCAGATTCCAATCCCAGGAAGGCCCACAGTGTCATGGCGATTGAGCCACCCAGAGCCTTGAAGAATGGCATGTCGTGGGGGTTCCAGGCCGCTTTGTACAGGTCAAAGTCGAACCAGAACCAACCTATGAGGGACACCCCGATAACCGGAATGATAATCCCCCACACGGTAACACTGGATACCTGACCTGTGATGCGGGCACCACCGAAGTTGGCCACAGTGGCCAGCCAGAGCACACCTATTGTGGCCAGACAGATAGCGATGGGGCTGAGTTCGACACCGAACAGCACGGCACCATAGCCCACGGCGGAAATCGCGATGGCCACGTTGGCGATCAACAGAGATACCGCATAGGTATAGTTGGCCATAAAGTTGCCACTGCGACCGAAGGCATACTCGGCATAACCGCCCATACCACCGGATTTTTTGCTGAACATACCGCACTTGGCAAAGGCATAGGCCAATGCCGTTGAACCCGCCGCCGTCACCAACCAGGACAGAATTGAAATCGTTCCCACCTGAGCCAGCTGGGTTGGCAGCATAATGATACCTGAGCCCATCATGTTCACTATGGTGAGTATGGTTAGCTGAACCACGCCAATTTTATTATTTGCTTTGCTCATAATTATTTACCTAAGTCATGTTGCCAGGTGGCGGGGCGCCATGCCCCGCCGCTTATGGTTAAGCTTTCAGGACATAGCCCATGGCCTGTTGCCGGCCTTCAGGGGTTTGTTCCAGATACACGCCTTGCAGCTCAGGTGAGAAACCCGGCAGCAGATTGATCCCTTCTTCCAGGGCGAGGAAGTAACGTTGAACCGCGCCACCCCAGATCTCGCCGGGAACCACACAGAGCACTCCCGGTGGGTAAGGCAGGGCACCTTCGGCCGCGATGCGTCCTTCCACCTGTGACAGGGGCACCAGCTCCACATTGCCGCGGATAAACTCTATGTTGGCTTCCTGTGGGTTCATCACGGCTTTGGGGAAGTGGGCCTGGCGGAACATCTCTTTTTGCAGCTGTTTTACATCATGGCTGACATAGAGGTCATGCATCTCCTGACACAGCTGGCGTATGGTGTAACCCTGATAGCGTTCCTTGTTGGCGTTGTAGACATTGGGCAGCACTTCAGACAGCGGCGCATCTTCATCGACCAGCTTCTCGAAGCGGGCAATCTGAGATACCAGATGCTGCATCTTGGCCATGTTTTCGGCCGGGGTGATCAGGAACAGAATCGAGTTGAGGTCGCACTTCTCCGGAATGATGTTATTTTCACGCAGGAAGTTGGCCAGAATCGTCGCCGGAATACCGAAGTTGGTGTACTTGCCGGTTTCGGCATCGATACCCGGAGTCGTCAGCAGGAACTTACAAGGGTCGACGAAGTATTGGCCTTTCTCATATCCCTCGAAGGCATGCCATTTCTGACCGGGTTCGAATTCGAAGAAGCGCAGGTCATCGGCCATCTGTTCGGTTTCATGATCCTGCCATGGGGTACCTTCTATCATTGGCGGAATGAATGGCTTGATATATTTGCACTTTTTCAGCAGTAGTTTACGGGCTTCGATACCGGCTTTCACCGCCTCACGCCACAGGAAGCGGCCACTGGCGCCTTCGTGCATCTTGGCGTTGACATCCAGTGCGGCAAACAGCGGATAGAAGGGGCTGGTGGAGGCGTGCAACATAAAGGCGTTGTTGAAACGTTTATGGTTGCAGTATCTGTCCTGGCCCTTGATATGGCTGTCTTTCTTGTGGATTTGCGAGGTTTGTGAGAAACCGGCCTGTTGTTTGTGTACCGACTGGGTCACCAGGATCCCCGGATCTTCTGCGGTCAGCTCCAGCAACAGCGGTGAGCAGTCGTTCATCATGGGTATAAACTGCTCATAGCCCACCCAGGCGGAGTCAAACAGTATGTAGTCACACAGGTGACCTATCTTGTCCACGACCTGACGGGCGTTATATATGGTGCCGTCGTAGGTACCCAGCTGGATCACCGCCAGACGGAAGGGGCGCTTGGCATCGGCACGGCTGGGGTCAACCTTGCGGACTTCTTCGCGCAGATAGTTTTCGCTGAAACAATGGGCATCGATACCGCCGATAAAGCCGAAGGGGTTACGGGCAGTTTCCAGATAAACCGGGGTAGCACCGGCCTGGATCAGCGCTCCGTGGTGGTTTGACTTATGGTTATTGCGGTCAAACAGTACCAGATCGCCCTTGGTCAGCAGCGCATTACACACCACCTTGTTGGAGGCTGAAGTGCCGTTGAGGACAAAGTAAGTCTTGTCGGCATTGAATACTTTGGCGGCATGCTTCTGGGCATCACAGGGGGCGCCTTCGTGGATCAACAGGTCGCCCAGTCTGACGTCGGCGTTACACATGTCGGAGCGGAATACTGTTTCGCCAAAGAAATCAAAAAACTGACGGCCAACAGGGTGCTTACGGAAGAACTGGCCGCCTTGGTGTCCTGGGCAGGCAAAGGTGGAGTTACCCATTTCCACATATTTCTTCAGTGTACCGAAGAAAGGTGGCAGCAGGGCCTGCTCATATTTATTGAGCGCGGTTTCTACCTGTTTGCCGTAAAACTCAGTACTGCTGCTGGCGCACAGCTCAAATACGCCGGTAATGGAAGAGCAGATATCATCGGGAAAGGCTTCTTCACAACATACGGCAACGAAGATCGGCAGTTTCAGGCCTGTGTTATTGATTTTGTCAACTATACCGTTATTAACGTCTGTGACTGAAACAACCACGGCACCAATATCGCAAAAGTCGGTAGTTAATACGTTGACCACTTCTCTTTCAGTATCAAAACAAGAACGAACAGATAAACTTGCTGCAATTTTTAGTGATTTCATAAAATAACCTTATTTAAAAAAGTCAGCAGGGCTCGTATCGGAAAATAAATTCCAATATTAAAATTTAGATAAAGTCAGCCCTGGGCTGATATATTCAAGCAGCGATATTTATGTAAGGCGTAGAGATACCATGACGAATGCTTCGTCAGAGAATAAGGTATAAGAAAGCCTTACCGTTACGCGTGCAGGATATTACCGGCCGAGTAAAAGCAACTAATTGTATGTATTGGGGATGCTAAGGAGATGGATGCGCGGAGCAGCCTATCTCCTCAGTCAGCGATGATTGAGGCGGGGAAAAAGTAGGAGTAGTCAAAATAGTCACGATGGGTTGGCATCATGATATGTCGGGTGCGCCTTATATGCGCCATGATTTTGGACTTTCTCTTCATATACAACTCCATTACGTTTAGAGAAAAGCACTGGTGATAACTTAATTGCGAGTTTATATCCGGCCAAAAAATAAAAGTATGAGCTAAGTCATAGTTCCAATCACTTGTGAAAAAGTGTATCTGCTTATTTTAAATTTTTATTGTTTTTAATGAATTGTACCAAAAAACTACACTTTATATTTATATATTGTTTTGGTTATACATAAAATAAGGAACATTTAAAATAAATGGATATGTATGATATATCGATATATTTGAGATTATATTGCGATTATTTGATTAAATATTCACTTTATTAAGACTGTTGCATAAAGGTAAATGAGTCGGCGGATTATTCCAGTATCAGATATTTGTATGGTGCTTGACGTTGTCGGGGCCAGGGTTGAATACTGTCCTCTATATCAGCAGTGGAGAGTGAGATGGAACAAGAGCAGTACAGCGACAGTGGTTTCTGGGCCAAACTCAAGGGTTATGCCAGGCAGGCCGGCAGGGAGGTAGTGCAAAAGGCGCTCTGGCTATACTATGCCGCCCAAAGACCCGATACCCCCAAATGGGCCAAGACGGTGATCTTTGGCGCCCTGGCGTATTTCATTACTCCCTTGGATGCCATTCCGGATCTGACGCCCTTGGTGGGTTTCAGTGATGATCTCGGTGCGCTGGCAGCGGCACTGACCATGGTGAGCCTCTATGTGAATGCCGAGGTGAAGCAGGAAGCCGATCAGACGCTGAAGCGCTGGTTTGGGGATGAGCAGTAACTCAAGGTTGGCCGTCCCTGGCCCAATGGAGAAGGTTCAGAAGCGCCAGTTCAGATCGAAGTCGTAGCGAATGCCTATGGCAATGCTCTTGTCGGTGGCACCTTGTTCGTTGTCTTGCTGCAGGTACTCCAGGTGCAGGCGTACATTGCCGGCGGGGTTCCATTCCAGCGTGGTGTTGAAGCCCTGATAATCCAGGCTGATATCGGGCTCCAGGCCATCATCGAAGCGGAAGTAGCCCAGCTTGAGTTTGTAGTCCTGCCACAGCGGGATGGCCAGCGCGGCGTCCAGGGTGCTGCCGTCCCTGTCTTCGGAGCCTGTCAATTGATAGTCTTTATACTGGTAGGCGAGCGCCAGATAGATGCCGTTGTCGAAGCTGTAGGCCACAGCGGCGGCGCTGGTCTTATCCTTGCCTGTCTTTAGCCCACCCTCGAAATTGTCCTGTTCCAGATAGCTCACCCCCAGATGCAAACCATGCCAGTCAAAGCCCAGACCCGCATTGATGGCATCGGCGCCGCTGTTATCGCCTTCACCATCGAAACGTGCCGAGGCCATCAGGGTAAAGTGTTGCAACTTAAACTGGTACAACGCCAGGTTGTCGGCGAAGAAGGGGCTTTCCTGGTTGTAGGCAAACGGGCTGTTGGCGTTGTTGAATATGTCTGTGTATTCGGCCACCAGGGTGTACTGCACCGGCCGCTGGCGGCCAAAGCTGAGTTGACCATAGGGTGAATCCACCCCGGCAAATGCCAGCCTGGCATCGCCGAAGCTGCCATCACCATTGAGGTTGATTTTCCATTCACCCTGAGCCAGCAAGGCCCAGCCGGGGGCAAATTCGGTGCGGCCCTTGACGCCGATACGGGACAGGGCATCGCCCACATCCCACTCATCTGTGATGTCACTGTCGCTGTAAACCAGGGTCGGGCGCAGTGAACCATAGAGGCTGAAGCTGGTGTTCTCGGCACTGGAGCTGACTTGTTGCTGTTCCAGGCGTTGCAGGCGCTGGTCAATCTGCTGCCAGTCACCGTTGCTGTTATTATCGGCCGCCATTGCTGTCAGCGGCAGGGCACAACTGAGTAAATACAGGGAAGATGTTCGCATCTGTTTGTCCCTCATTTGGGTATAGGGATCCCCGACCCATCAGGGCCGTGGTTGCCATAGGTTTGGAAAACCCTCCCCCGGGAGCAGGAGGAGGGCGCAGGGGTTATTTGCCTTTGGAGAGGCTGTCGTACCAGAGGTTGTGGTGCTGTTTCGCCCAGTTTTCGTCGCACTTGCCACTGAGCATACATTCCATACCGCCTTCAGAGATCACTGTGGCCATATAGATGTGCACTATTGTAAAGGCGCCGAGTACGAAGGCACTGACTAGGTGGAGGATCAATGCCAGATTGGCACCGTCTTTGGTGGCAACCAGGCTTGGGAACATAAGCACCAGACCCGAGCCGACCATCAGGGCGCCGAACAAGGCGAAGCACCAGAACCAGAGTTTTTCACCGGCATTGGCAAAACCGGCATCCGGATGCTTGCCCTTGAAGGGACCGAAGTTCAGATAGCCGCCAACCACTTTGAGCCAGCCGATATCACAGGCTTCCGGCAGTTGCTTACCGGCCCATTTGACCACCATGACCGCCCATCCCAGGATGAAGGGGAAGGCCATCAGGTCATGCAGGGCTACCGAAGTGCCGATAAAGCCGGTCCAGTGGGAGGCGCCCATGTTGGGTTCCAGCCAGAAGCGGCCGGCAACCATGATAAGGCCTGTGATGATTAGCAGCAGGCAGGCGATGGCGCCCACCCAGTGCACCAGCACATCCATGCCACTCCAGCGGTCAACCTTTTTGCCGGAAAAGCCCTGGCTCAGCTTGGCTTTACCATTGATGGCCACGAACAATGCCAGCAGTACTATCATGCCAAAGAAGCTGTAGCTCAGGAGGTCGGCCCACCAGGAGGCCGGCGCCAGAGTATCGAGATACCCTTGATTGACGGGGGGCAACGCGTCCGGGAACTGTGCCTGTTGCGGCATGCCCCTGAGTTCAGGGATATCGCCCTGAATCGCCACTTCCTGTATCGGTTGCCACTGTTGTGGCTCGGGTGTCAGAGTGTCGGCGGCCAGCAGCGGTAAGCTGAATACTAAGGCCACAGCACCTGAGATAAAGGCATTCAAACTTTTCATGTCAAATCCTTAAACATCTTAATGATGCTTTGCAGTCGGAGTCTCGACCCCGGAATTCTTCAGTCTGGAAGTGAGGAGGTCTTCCAGCACCTGGGCATAGCAGCGCCAGAAATCCAGCCGTGCATGTTGGCTGATCCCCTGGGCAAACGCCTGATACCAAGTGCCCAGGTGTTGCTCGAGGAAGACTTGCGCCAACTGCTCCAGCTCATCGGCTGCGGCCGGGTCTTCGTTTTGCTGCTGATGGCGCAGGGCCTCGGCACAAAACAGAAACTCCAGCTCATTGCCTATATAGTCCGCCGGTTCGTTGAAACCTGTATCCGTCACCAGTCCCAGCTGCTGGTAGAAGTCGGCGACCTCCAGAGTGCGATCCGTATGGATCTGCCGGCCGACATCGCGGTAGACAGACTCATAGGGAGGCACCAGTAACTTGGTGGGGCCGATACACATACGGTTGAAGTCACACTCAAGTTCCAGAGGCTCTGATTGCCAATGTTTGGCTTGTTGGAGCAACTCTGGATAGCGCTGCTCCTGTTCCAGCCAATCGATAAGCCGCTTGAGCGATTCAGGGCTTGAGGGGGCAAACAGCATTCCCTTCAAGGCCTGATAGCCGCTGGCGACCGGACCGAGGTCGAGATGTGTCATGGCCGCTCCTTGATGATGACCATATTGGGCTTGGTGATGCAGTCGCCGTAACCTACGCCTTGTTTACTGGCTGAAGGTTTCTGGGCCAACACCTGCTGTACTCTGTCGGTATCCAGACACTTGACCGGACAACCGTCGACACAGGCGGGCTTGAGACCCTGATCGATAAGCTCAATACACATGTTGCACTTGGCGGCTTTGCCATCGGTTTTCAGCATGACTACCGCATCATAAGGGCAGGCACTGACACACAGGCCGCAACCGCTACATTTCTCGCGGTTGAGTACTACCAAACCATCGTCACGCACTGTATAGGCCTGAGCCGGGCACACCATGAGACAGGCCGGGTTGCCGCAATGCATGCAGGAATGGCTGAGCCACACGTCCACCATGCCGTCGTCACGTTTGACTTCGTAGCGGTCTACCTTGCGAAAGCGCACGTCTTCCGGCAGCTCATTGTGGATCTGGCAGGCTATGGTGCAGGCCTGGCAGCCGACACAGTTTTCCTGTCTGAAGACGAATCCGAGTTGATGTTTGTTTTCCATGAGGATCTCCTTCAGGCTTTGGCCAGTGCCACGCGGGTTGAGTGATAGGCCGAGCAGCCGCCCATATCGGTCAATTTGTCTGTGGTCAACGAGTTGGTGCAGCCTTCGGTGCCGTTGGGATTGAGCCTGAGCCAGTTACACTTGGGAGTCATCAGCGAGCCCTCTGGCACACCTGTGGTGACCATGGCCACAAATTTGGCTTCACCTCTGTGGTTGCTGAGTTTGACTGTGTCGTTGTTGGCAATGCCGTATTGCTGGGCATCTTTGGGATTGATCTTGACGTAGTAGGCTGGAATGGCGCGGATATATTTCACGTTGTAGAAGGAGCTGTTAACCCGCTGTGGTACCCCGGAAGATAGCAAGCGGAATGGCAACTCTCGCTCTCTGGGTTCCATCTCATCCTCTGGCAGGCCCCAATCCAGTACCGGATGGAAACCTGCATCGGCCATCAACTGAGAACTGAATTCAATCTTGCCGCTTGGGGTTTCATATTTACCGTCGGCCAATACGGGCTGAGGAATGTCCAGCTTGATGTATTTCTCCTTCATCAGCCGGTCATAGGTTACTCCTTTATAGTACTCGGAGTCGGTATCCAGCAGCTCGCGGATCACATCGTCATTGCTTGCCCGGAAGGCGGGGTCTTCAAAGCCCATTGCCTGGCCCAGCTCGCGGAAGAAGGTCCAGTTACACTTGGTTTCACCCAGAGGTTCAATCACCTTCTGGCACACCTGTACATAGTAGCCGTGGTAGTCGCCGACAATATCATCGGTTTCAAACTGGCTGGCAGCCGGGACTATAATGTCGCAGTACTGCAGAGAGTCTGTCATTACCATGTCGTGGCCGACAACAAACAGGTCTTCGCGCTTCATCCCCTCGAGCACCGCATTGGTATCGGGTGCCACAACCACAGGGTTACCGTTATAGATGATCATCCCGTGGATCGGCTTGCTGGGCTTGTCGTGGCTGGTGGGATTGGTTGGATGCAGCGCCTTGGCCAGCTCTGTCATATTGATCCGCTGGGCATCCGGATTCGGGCGCATATATTTGCCGCTGGCCTGGTACTGATTCAAGCCACCACCGGCATGAACGTTGTCATAGATAAGGCCGTTACCGCGCTTACCGAAATTGCCTGTGACCGCCAGCAGCATGGCGACGGCACGAGACATACGGGCACCGTTGAAGTTGCGCTGGAAGCCATAACCCATACGCAGCATGGTTTTTTCGTTTTCACCCAGTACCTGGGCAAACTCAAACATCTTGGCTCTGGGTACCCCGGTAATGGCTTCGATTTCGTCGTAGCTGATTTCGTCGAGGCGCTTGAGCAACTCGTCGTAGCCCATGGTCTGTTCGGCAATAAATTCATGATTAACCAGATCTTTTTCTACAAGATACTTCATGATACCGGCACACAGTTGTACGTCTGTGCTGGGGCGAGGTTGCAGGTAGATGTCGGCCTGAGAGCACAAAGGTGTGCGCTGTGGGTTGACCGCCAGCAGCTTGGTGCCGCGATCCCTGGCCTGGTTGATGAGCTTGATGGCTATGGTGTTGGAAACGACTTCATCGTGTCCCCAGGTCAGATAGACGTCACTGAGCAGCACATCTTCAGGATCCGGGCCGAGGAAGGTGCCGTAGAGTGACTTGAGGCCGTCGTAGGCGGCGTAGGTACATACCTTACGTTCCAGAATGGAGGAACCGATACGGTTCCAGAAACGCTCGCCGGAGGCCGACATGCCGATGGCACCATAGTTACCCGAATAACTGTAGGGCAGAATTGCTTCCGAACCGTGCTCATTGATGATCTGCTTAAAGCGGCTGGCGATCTTGCTGTAGGCCTGATCCCAGGTGATCCGGCGCCACTTGCCTTCACCCTTCTTGCCCACCCGTTCCATAGGGTGCAGGATACGGTCGGCGGCATAGGTGTATTGCACGTAGCTTTGCCCCTTGAGGCAGGGGGCCTTGCCAGTCTTGGCCTGTTCCTCGGCGCCGGTGACATAAGTCATTCTGCCGTCCTGAACCCGGAACTTGAGCAGACAGCGGGCGGCGCAGTTACGCAGGCAGCTGTGGTACACGACTTTGCCGTTACGCTTGGCCAGCAGCCCTGAATTGGCTCCCGCCTCTTTGGCATTGGCAACACCGGGAGTCAACCCTGACAGGGAGGAAAGCACGGCTGTGGCGCTGGCCCCCTGTAGAAATGTGCGTCTGTTGATTTTCATAGTCATCACTCACCATAATTTGGACCCTGGGTCCGTTATGATTGTTGGCCCAAGGGCCTTTATAGTGCCGGTTTCCCGGCGTTACCCCGGGGGAAACACCCCCAGGGCTAAGGTGCGTTACATTACAAAGGTTTGCAGTTGGTTACGGCCATTCACCAGGCTGACAGTAAGCAGTTGACCATCGCGAACCAGCAAGCCCTGTGGGTTGTTTGTGCCAGGCAGTTTCACACCTGAGTGAACTTCACCTGTGAGCAGGTTGAGTTGCATGGCTTCACTCGCGTCATTGTTGAGCAGCCAGGCTTGCTCGCCATCGACGCTGATACCCGTCAGTTGTGGCAGCGCCTTGCCTTCAAGCCCCTTGAGATTGGCTTCGGCAGACAGTGTCATGTCACCCTTGTCGAAACGGGATACCACCAAGGCATCGCTGAATTCGTTGCGGGTGGTGACAGTGACGTATTGATCCAGCGCTTTGCTGTAACCCAGTGCCAGGCTATAACTGGTCTTGGCTCTGACAGTGCTGAACTGACCACGGGCCGTTTCGCCTATGCCGTCGCTGCTCTGATTGAAGCGGCGATAGTTCATTTCCCAATTTTGCTCAGGATCCACTACCAGTTCGGCCCAGGCCTTGTTGAATCCCATCACCAACAGGCTGTTGGCCGAGGTAAAGCTGACGCCGCTCAAGGTTTCAATGTGCAGCATATACATGCCGTCGATTTGCGCCTGCGTGAGCAGCTTGAACTGACGGTCGAGTATGTAGACCCAGTTGTCTGAAGTGGTCAGGGCGTAGAGCTGGCTTTCAGGCTGGTAGTCGATGGCAGTTACCCGGCCGGAAATCGCTTCCGGCAATGCCGTTTGACTCAGTAGTCTGGCTTCTGGAGCCGAGGTAAACAGTGCAGCCGTCTTGTTCCAACTTTCTATATCCGGGTTGCTGATGGCATAGGCGCCGCGGGCATTCGGGGCATAGGTTGGCCAGTGGTCCAGTTCCCAGCTCATGAACTTGGGATTGAAGGATACGCGGCCTGGACTGTCCTGGCCGACGAAGGGAATCGGGCCGGTTTGGGTGAAGGCCTGTACTATGTTGCCGGCAATCACTACCAGGAATACTCCGCAGGCCAATTTTGGCAGGGTGTCCAGCGGCTGTTTGCCATAGGCGTTGCCGGGAAATTTATTGCCCAGGGTCAGCATCAGCAGAGCAACAACCACAAGGACCACGATAAAGACCAGCAGTGCCCAGGTGTAGGTATGGGCGCCCATGATCTTCAATGAGAAGCCCTGGCCTATGTCGCTGCCGAGGTTGATGGAAGTATGCACGGATGCCATAAAGGCACCATAAATACCCAGCCAAACCAGCGCGGCAATATATTTCGGCTTGAGGCCAAAGCGCACAATATACAGAGCGGTCAGCGCCACCAGAATCATTGCCGTACGTTCTTGCCAGCAAAATGCACAAGGGTTATCCAGGAGAATAAATCCGAAAAAGAAACAGGCAATACCTACGGGTAAGGCCATGATGACAATAGCGGCTAAGGATGCCAACTTGTTGAATATATGCTCTTTCATAACGACTCTTTAGTAATTTCCGACTGGAAGTAAAATGCCCCAGGACATCATGATCCAAATAAAGAAACTCATTCCGATACAACCGAAAAGAAGTTTATCTGCCAGTTTTTCTTTTTCTGGTTTCTTATAAACCAGATAAGCGGCATAGGCCGTAATGCAAAATAGTGTGAACTCCATTGGATACCTCTTGTTTCACTTGTGATTTATCTCTATGTGGCCGCAGCCAAACGCCATTCCCGTTCCAGTCCATAAACGAGTTTTGATTTCACCCAGTTGAATGCCGGGGAATTATTAATATTTCCATAAAGAATGTAATTGCCGACAGTACGATGTTCGCTACGGATTTCTTTTATATTTTCAATCATGTTGTCAGATAATCTTCGATAACTGACCGCCGGCAACATGTCGACAAACTTGCGGGTAAATTGATTGCAGCTGAGGGTTATATTGTCCGACTCGGCAAGGATCTGCATCGCGGTGGCAACACTGTCTGTATAACCGGCGACATCCATCTGCAGGCCGTTGTCACGACACAGATTGACCAGCAAAGGGCAGGTCAGGTCGTTGTAGTTGTCGATTTCCAGCAAGGGATAGTGGGATAGCTGCTCCAATGACATGGATTCGGACAGAATTGGATGATCTTTTCTGGCCAGAATGTAGATATCACCTGTCTCAGAGAAGATTTCATAGTTGAGCCGGGTGTCATCAAAACCTTCGTAGACCACCACGAAATCGACGCCGCCACCAATGAGTTCATTGCTGCAGTCATGGCTGAGTGTACGGATGTCGAAACGCAAGTTGGGGGCTTCGGGAAGAATATAGTTATCTATGACTTTATGAACCGCATAGACAAACTCATCATAGGCTCTGATAACAAAATGACCGCCGGATTGGCTGGGGGAAAAGACAGAATGTTGCCTCTCAAGCAGTTGATATTGTTCTACCAATAATTTGGCGTGTGGGATTAACTCTTCGGTCTTTTGTGTAGGAATTAATCCATTTGATTTACGGACAAATAAAGAGTCCATAAAAACATCACGTAGCGCATTTAGTGTACGGGTGACGGCACAACTGGATATACCTAATTCGGCTGCGGCCAAGCTTCCTTGACCATGTTTATATACAGCGAGTAAAACTTTTAATTGGTTGTAATTAAGGCTGTCAATTTTCATGTAATCGCTCCCCACACTGCTGAGACATTACTATGAATTCATTGTTGGCCTATTGCCAAGATTAAGATCACATTGAGAAATAGTTAATTATTTGAAACATGAATTGCTTCCTATTTTTAGCTAAGCGAAAAAACCTTATTTCCGCAGACGAAATTAACATAGGGTTATTTTTATTCTCAGGGTGTGAATCTACTCAAGTAATACAGTGAAAGTATTTTCGAGATACTCACTTGTGACTTTGCTACTTGCGCATGGCAAAAACTTGTTATAGGGATTCAGTTTGGTTTCAAACTGCGCCGTTATAGTCGTTCATTTAATGGAGAAGGAACAAGAATAATGAAACGATTGGGACTGATGGCATCCTTGCTGCTGGCAACGACGGTTCAGGGGCAGGAGTTGACTGCTGCCGAGCAGTTTTTTAACCACTTATCCGGTTTGTGTGGCAAGGCCTACAGTGGTGAGTTGATCAAGGGGGGCAGCAGCGGCGATGGTTTTACGGGCCAGCCGCTGGTGATGCATGTGCGCCAATGCTCAACAACCGAGATCCGTATTCCGCTGCATGTGGGAGAGGACAGATCCCGCACCTGGGTGATCAGCAAGACGGCCGATGGCCTCAGGCTCAAGCATGATCATCGTCATCAGGATGGCAGCGAAGATGCCGTAACCCAGTATGGCGGTGACAGTCGCAGTCCGGGAACCGAGTCCTGGCAGTCATTCCCGGTCGATGAATTTTCAATTGCCAATTTCAAACAGCATGGTCTGGCCCAGTCGGTAACCAATGTTTGGCATCTGGGGCTGGATCAGCAGAATTTCAGTTATCGCCTGACCCGGGAGAAGCGCGATTTTCTGTTGCAGTTCAAATTAAGCAATGAAGTAACGCCACCACCGGCGCCATGGAGACATTGATAATACTGGCAAATGGGTGAGGCGACTCAGGATCACCTCACCCATGGGCTTATTGCGCTTCGAAGGTAAATGATTGTCCGGCAAGTGCGGCTTCAACCATGAGGCCACCCTTGGCAGCGGTAAACACCGCCATGCCGTTGATATAGGAGGCCTTGGCAGCCTGACTGCCGCCGGATTGGCCGGCTCCGGCCGAGTTGCCTGTAGTACCGGCCTGAGCGTTGGCACCGGCGTTGATGGCTACGGCGGAAGCCTGGGCGCCGAATTCAAAGCTGCCGCTGGTAAAGTCGCGGTAGGCCTGTTCATCCTTAAAGAAAATAATCTCGCTGTAGGCCTGACCACCGATTTGAAAACCGATGGAAACTTGAGTCATGCTCGACTCACCGGTATAAACGCCGCCGCGATAGACACGTCCTTTACCATAGGCCGCCCCTATGCCCAGACCTCCCTTGCCGACAGTGGGGAATATGGCGTAACCATAGGCAGAGTCGAAGAATTTATGGGTTTCACTGGCTTGTTTGAAGGTAGCTATGGCACTGCTGTAGCTGTCATTGGCACTGGCCGTCGGGATCAGCAGCAGGCTGCTCGCCAGGGCTAATAAGGCAAACAAGGTACTTGAAATGGCTTTCATGATGAACCTCCAAATTGAGAGTCTTAAGCTCCCCGTCAATGAGAGACTGGGTACCTGTAGGTACTCTTGAGCTTACTTGTCCGGCAGCAAAAATACAGAGGGGGAGACTAAAAAAGCGCCGATAACGGCGCTTTTTGGAGTGAATGTCAGCCAGAGTTCAGTTAACCCATCTCCTATACAGCGCTGCTAAGGAAAGGGTTTGCCGAGAACATAATGTTCAAACCAGGCCTGATCCCAGTCCATCTTGGCTTGTTTGTGCTTGTAGCGGCTCAAACCATGGCCTTCACCCGGGTAAGTAATCAGTTCCACCGGCACATTCAGGTAATGCTTGAGGGCGCGATATAGCCCCTGGGCGTGCCCTAAAGGTACCCTGGCGTCTTTCTCTCCGATATGGATAAGTGTCGGGGTCTTTATTCTGTCTGCATGCGTCAGCGACGAGCCATGGGTATAAGCCTCGGGTTTTTCCCATGGCAAGCCCTGCATAAAGTTGACCACATGTCCGGGCGTGTCTTCCAGCATCCATTGCAGGCGCTGATCGAATACCCCGGCCCCTGAACTGGCGGCCTTGAATCTGTCGCTGCTGGCGATAAGTGCATTGGTCAGATAGCCGCCGTTGCTCCAGCCCATGACGGCCAGCTTGTCGGCATCGACCAGGCCCTCGGCAATCAGCTTGTCCACACCGGCCATGATGTCGTTTACCTCAATCTCGTGTTCATGGCCCACCAGATCAGTGAGGAACTTGTCGCCATAGCCGGTAGAGCCGCGGTAGTTGGGCGACAACAAGGCCCAGCCGTTGGCGGCGAAAGTAGCACGGCCATAGGATCTGTGTTGCAGTGCAAACGGGGTAGCTGCAGTGGGGCCTCCGTGAATTTGCACAACAAGTGGCAGGGGGCCATCGGCTTTGCGGTAGCCGGGTGGTAATTCCAGTATGCCTTCAACCTGAGTGCCATCGGCGGCTTGCCACTTGACTATGCTCAGTTGTGGCAGCAACCAGGAATCGGTTTGCGGATTGATATTGGTCAGGCGTTTGGCCGGTGCTTTGCGTTTCTCGGCGTTGGCGATGAATAGATCGTAGAAGTGATCCAGACCGTTATGGCTGAACGCCAGTTGCTTGCCGTTGTGACTGAAACTGTAGCTGCCGATGACGGTATCATCCTGCAGCAGAGTCCGGGTGTCACCCTGTTCCAGGTCATTGATTTCAGTGCAGTAGAGGCGTACCAGCGCATGATCGGCACCGCGATAGCAGATCTCTTCACTGCCCGGACGCCAATGGATGTCGCCGCCGCTGAGTGTCATATCACCCTGGCGTTTAACACTCAAAGGTGCCTGTTCGGGTTTACTGGTATCACTGATAAACAGCCTGCCGGGATGGCCGTCGAAATCGATTCTGAAGGCGAGTCGGCGGTTATCCTCGGCCCAACTCAGCCCCAGCAGCCAGCCGTAAGGAGAGGGCGCCTGTTCACGCCAACGCTTGTCGGCCAGAACCAGGCTGCCGGCGTTTTTGATATCGAAGACTTCTACCTGGGACCAACCTTCCAGATTGACCAACTCGTTGTCTTCTGTGGTGATCCGCGCCAGTTTATTGTCATCATGGCTGACGCTGAACTCCCAAACCACTTTGTCATCATCCAGCAGCAACTGTTTGCGAAAATGGTTCAGATCCAGGCGGTACAGGGGGGTGGTATCGCGACTGCCGTGAGCATACCCAGGGCCTTGGTGAGCGGCGCGCATACCGGCCCAGGGATCTTTGTCTGTCAGGGTCTTATGGGTCAGGAAATAGAGCTGGCTGCCATCGTCACTCAGCTGGTAACTCTTGACGCCACCGGCCTCTTGGGTAACGGGAACAGCTTCACCACCTTGGATAGAGAGACGATAAATTTGTGGTTTGGCGTTGAAGGGCGCCGGCTGCTCGGCATCGCCGCGGCTGCTGAGAAAGTAGATATATTGGCCATCCGGGCTCCAACTGATAGCGCTTTCACTCTCGTTGCTGAAGGTCAGTCGTTTGCTCTGGCGGCTCTTGCTGTCGACCAGCCAGATGTCTTTCTGGGCCTTATCCAGATTTTTGTCCCAGCGCGATTCCAACCAGGCGGCCATTTTGGCATCCGGGCTGAGCACTACCTGGCCCATGTTGGCTATCTCGAAAAAGTCCTGGTTGGTTATTTTATGCTGCCGCTCTGCGGCCAATACCTGGGTTCCCATACCGATAAGGCACAGGGCCAGCAGGCTGTAGCTGTTAGGCAATCCCATCTCTGTTCCTTTGTTTTTGTTATTAAAAGCCGCATTAGATTAACGTAAAGGTCACAGCCTGGGCGATGTTACTTATCTTTTTTTTCGTGCAGTATCTCATTGAGAAAATCCAGCTCTTCCTTATCGAGAGGCTGTTTGGGTACAGAGGCGGCTTGAGCACGGGATTCGCGTCCACGAAGATAGGCGGCGCGGGTGAGCTGATTGAGGCCGTAGATGGCCAGCAAATAGAGGGTCAGCAGCAGTGCCAGTCTCGGGATTGCCTGCGCCACAGCCGAAAACTGATCGCCGAGAAACAGAGTCAAGAGCACGGCAATGTTACGAACCAACCAGTTCAGTATCAGTGCCAGGGTCAATACCAGCAGCCAGTTACTGCGCAGCTGTTGCAATCTGTTGTCCTGCTGAGCCGATGCATGAAAGTGGCGCTTCATCAGCTGCAGCACCAATACCAGGTACAGGGTGGTTTGCAGTAACAGCAACAGTGGCAACAGCAGGGAACCCCAACTCAGGCTGGGCTGGTAGCCCAGTAGAGCCACACCAGTGACCAGGCTGGGATTGAATAGCCACAGCAACACCACCAGGAACATGGCAAGTATGGACGGCAACAGATGCTTGAGCGGCAACCTTGCATCTACAGTCGGCCTGAGTTGTTGCTTCAGGTATTGATACAGTGCCGGCATCAACAGGAAGTACAGCGGCAGTAATAACAGAAACAGCAAATGGATAGGCGCCGGGGTATTGTCACTATTGAACAGGCCGGTAAAGAAATAGAGTGCCATCAAGGCAAAGATGCCGGCGAGCAGTCGACGTTGGCTATGGCTGTCCTGATAGACAAAGCGGGCGTAGATGGACAACGCCAGGCAATGCAGGCCTCCAAGCAGCGACAGCCACCAGTAAGCTTGGGTAAAAATGTCGCTGAATGCTGTCATCTGGCCCCCTTAACGACATTCTTATCTCAGCCGCTTGAGGGGTGCAACAAAAAATAGTCAGTTTTTGGCGCACTGCATGCGCTTATGGCGGTTGGAGGCATCCTTCGGAGGCTTGCCCGGTGCGGCTTTGCGCTCGCACCAGAGGTGGCGCAGTGCCAGTATCGGGTGGCTCAACAGCATTCTGGGACCGGCATAACGCATCACCTGACGCATCTGCTCTTTGGGTTCAGGTTTGTAGCAGTGTACCGGGCATTTGTTGCAGGTGGGCTTGCTTTCACCGTAGGGGCAGCGGTCGAGGCGGGTGTGAGCGTACTCCATCAAGGCCTGACAGTCGGGGCAGAGGCTGCCATCTTCAGTTCTGGGGTGATGGTCACGGCAGTAGATCCACACCATGGCAGAAACAGTGCGGAATTCGGTCAGTAGTTTTCCTTGCAGCAGTTCCATAGCCTTACCTTAGTAAATAACTCAACTATGGTCATCTTAGTCCTGAGGTGGGGCAGGGTTCAAAGTCAGTGGCAGGAATTATGAAGGTGCGCACAAAATGAAGCTTTATGCGCACCCAAGGTCAAATGACAAGTTAACCCTAGATATGGATAACCTTGTCGGCTTCCAGGGTCCAGCGGCTCAAATCGCCAAGTGTGCCAATGGCGGCGCCGTCCAGCAGCATGTCGGCCACTACGCCGCGGGCTTCAACACAGGTCTTGCACAGCAGCAAGGGCACACCCTGAGCGGTAAGGATTTCAAACATCTGCTGCAGGTTGTAGCTGAGATCAGGGGTATTCTGACCTTTTACTGCGCCAAAGACAGCGTCTGACATCAGGAATAACTTGAGTTCCACTTCGGTCTGCTCCTGGTCTTTCAGCGCCAGGGCGATACGCAGAGTGTTGAATAATTTTTCTGTGCCATAAGGGCTGGCGTGAGCCACTATCAGTAATTTTTGCATCTGAATCCTTGTTTGCCATTCTTGGGATCAAAACCCTAGGAGTGTACCAGCCTGTATCTGTCGATGGCGCGCCAGGCTTCACAGACTGAGTTTCAATTGCAAAAAGCGCCTAAAAGCGAGCAGAAAAAGCATAAATACTTGATTTATACTAAGACGATACTCTATTAATATCGGTTAAACTCTGTGCAGAGCGGGGTGGCTTTGGCGGATTGCCAATACCACAAAACAGGGCCGCCAGTTGGCCCGGCACTCAAGAAATGGTGGACGAAGATGTTTAAAATCCTGGTCGTAGTACTGTTGGTCGCAGCGGGTATTTTCCTCTATAACCGGGCGCAGCGGCTGGCAAAAGAGGAGCGTGATGAGGCGCTTAAGCTCAAAGACAGAGCTTCGGCCATGCCTCAGTCGCCACAGGCCGAGACGGAAAACGAGACTCAGGAAGAGCACCAGAGTGTCGATCTGGACTTTGCCGAATCGAAAGAGCAAGCCGAACCCAAGCCTCAGCCATCGGCTGAGCAAGCGGTCGCAGAGTCGCTTGAGCTTGAACCTCAAGCGGAAAATATCGCCCCTGAGGTGGAAGTTGGCCGCGCCGAGGTCGAGACTGTCCTGCCAGAGCCAGAGCCAGAGCCAGAGCCAGAGCCAGAGCCAGAGCCAGAGCCAGAGCCAGAGCCAGAGCCAGAGCCAGAGCCAGTTAAGGCGGCTGCGCCGGATATCAGTTGGGGCAATATCACCCTCAAGCGGGCGATGGAACAGTATCAGGCCTCTGAAGGCGCTATCGAAGCGCATGATGCTTTACTGGCCGTGATAGGTGAATGCTACAAGCAGCGGAAAAACAGCAAGTATCTGCAGTTGGGGCAAGAGTACGATACTGCATATAGCGCCCTGTTTGCCGCCAGTCGGGAGAAAGTACTCAGCAAATCACCCAAGGCCGAGTTCAAGGGCACAGGTTTTATGCAGCTCTCCACCCTGTGCAGCGATGCAGGTCGTTTCGATGCCGCCATAGCTCTTTGCAACAAGGCGATTGAATATGGGCTGGAAGATGGCACAGTTACGGGCTTTGAAGGTCGTATCAAGCGGATAGAAAAGGCCAGGGATAAAGCCTCGGCCTGAGTACAAAAGCCGATTCAATGTGTAGAATCAAGCAAGGAGTGAAGGGCAAAGTGCTTTTTCACTCCTTCCCAAGCGAGCCTGCGGGTTCGCTTTTTTATTGATGGAGAGCCGCAATGAAACCAGCGACTTTATGGGTTGCCCTCACTTCGCTGTTGCTGCTGGCAGCCTGCAGCAAGCAGCCGCAATGGACCCTGTTTTACTATCCGGATACGGATATACAGCAGCCGAATAGAGATAAGTCGGACGTCGAGCCGCAAACGGCCGAGACGTTGGATCGTTACCACGCCATTGCCGGTTATTATCAAACCCTGCAGCAGTGCCAGGACAAGGGCAGAGGCATGCAGCGCCTCAATGAGGGCAAGGGCAGCTTCGAGTGTGGTCACAACTGCCGTCTCGACGACAGGGATATGATAATCTGTGACCAATGGCACAATAACGGCCCCTAAGGGACATGAAATTTAAACAGGATTACTTCACCCGCCTGGCGGGATTTTACCAGCAGGTACTGCCTGCCGGGCTACCTTCGCCCCATTGGTTGGCCTGGAGTGATGATGCGGCGGCGCTTTTGGGCCTGACTGCCCCCAATGAAACCCTGCTGCAGCAACTCGCCGGCAACCAGAGAATGCCGGGCGCCGAATATTACGCCCAAGTCTACAGTGGACATCAGTTTGGCGGTTACAGCCCCAGGTTGGGCGATGGCCGTTCGATCATTCTCGGTGAGGCGCAGGGGCCTGACGGTGCCTGGGATTTGGCCTTGAAGGGCGCGGGACCCACGCCATACTCGCGTCACGGTGATGGCCGTGCAGTGATGCGTTCTGCGGTGCGCGAGTTTCTGGTTTCCGAGGCGCTGTATCATTTGGGCGTGCCCACCACCAGGGCGTTGGCGGTGATCGGCTCTGAGCTGCCTGTGTGGCGCGAGTCGCTGGAAAAAGGCGCCATTACCGTGCGCCTGGCCCGTAGCCATATACGTTTTGGCCACTTCGAGTATTTCTGTTACAGCGAGAAGGGTCAGGCCGACAAGCTCAAGCAGCTGCTCGATTTCACCCTCAGCCAACATTATCCCCAGTTCAGCCTGGACTATGAGGGCTACAAGGCCTGGTTTGCTCTGGTGGTACGTGATACCGCGCGTATGATAGCCCACTGGCAAGCGGTGGGCTTTGCCCACGGGGTGATGAATACCGACAATATGTCGATTCTCGGTGACAGCTTCGACTTTGGCCCCTTCGCCTTCCTCGATACCTTCAAGGAAGACTTTATCTGTAACCATTCTGATCCCGAGGGGCGCTACGCCTTCGGTCAGCAACCCGGCGTCGGCTTGTGGAACCTGCAACGTTTGGCGCAGGCGTTGACGCCTGTGCTGGCTTCCGATGATTTGATAGCTGCGCTCAATACCTATCAGCATGAGTTAGTGCAGCAATATCTTGGCTTGATGCGCGCCAAGTTGGGGCTGGCACCTTTGGCCGAAGATTTAAGCCTTGATGCCAGGCTGGAGCAGGACAACAAGGACCTGGCGCTTATCGGCGCCTTTACCGGCTTGTTGGAACAAAACGCCTTGGACTACACCCAGAGCCTGCGCCGCTTCGGCGAGCTGGATCCCAAGGCAGAAAACAGCAGTCTGAGGGATGATTTTATCAATCGACAGGGCTGGGATGATTGGCTGCCCGAGTACCGGCGCCGTATCGATACCCGCCAGGGACTTGAGCAGTGGCAGGCCGAGCGCCGGGCTCACAACCCCAAATATATCTTGCGCAACTATCTGGCTCAGGAAGCGATCATTGCCATCGAAGAGGAGGGCAATAGCCAGCCGCTTGAGCAGTTGCACCAGCTCCTCAGGCGCCCGTTCGATGAACAGCCTGAGATGCAGGAGTATGCCAAGCGACCACCGGATTGGGGTCAGGGGTTGATCATGTCCTGCAGCAGTTAAGAAATAGGATTAAAATATGCAGTATCAAAATCTTAGCTTGGATCCCGAGCATAAAACCCTGTCGATGACGGCCGGGGTCGAGTTCGAAGCCTTCGACAGCTTTGCCGAGCCCCTGTGCCGGGCACTCGATGCCAAGGTACTGGAGCGGCAATGGGGTGCAGATCGTCACCAATGGCTGCTGGATTTTGAAGGCAGTCTCTTGTGGCTCAACTATGAGTTCTACGGCGATGTGTGCTGGTTGAGCTGCCAGAGTGAACAAGACTGGGATGTGTTGGTATACCTGAAGCACTTACTGGAGTCACAGGCATGACAGAAAAGCAGGCCACGGCGGCGTTTCATTATCGGGATCTTTCCCCTGAACTGATTTTGGATGCCATTGAAAGTCTGGCGATTTACCCCGAGACGGGGCTAACGCCACTCAACAGCTATGAGAACCGGGTCTATCAGTTTCGCTGCGATCGTGGCCAGAGGTACGTGGTTAAGTTCTATCGCCCCGAGCGTTGGACCGATGCCCAAATTGTGGAAGAGCATGAATTTACGTTCGAGTTGGCCGAAGCCGAGATCCCCATTGCCGCCCCTGTGGTGCTCGACGGCCGCAGTCTGCATCACTTCAAAGAGTGGCGTTTTGCGCTGTTTCCTTCCATAGGCGGTCGCAGCTTTGAGGTGGACAACCTGGATCAGATAGAGGGCGCCGGCCAGTTCATCGGCCGTTTGCACCAGTATTCCCGTGGCAGCCTGTTCAAGCAGCGTTTGAACCTGACGCCGACAACCCTGGGGACTCCGGCGCTGGAGCAATTGCAGTGCACAGAGCTGATCCCGAACGCTTTGCGGGAACATCTGCTCGAGGCGGCGTTAAGCCTTTTCTCTGAGCTGCAGCGGCGTTGGCAAGGTATCGAATACCAGAGTATGCGTCTGCATGGCGATCTGCATCCCGGCAATATTCTCTGGACCCCCAATGGCCCCGGGTTTGTCGATCTCGACGATGCCTGCAACGGCCCTGCGGTGCAGGATCTGTGGATGATGCTGTCCGGCGACAGGCAGCAACAGACGTTGCAGTTGGAGGTATTGCTGGAGGCCTACGAGGCCTTCTCCAACTTCGATACCAAAGAGCTGCAGTTGATAGAGCCACTCAGGGCCCTGCGAATGCTGCATTACAACGCCTGGCTGGCCAAGCGCTGGGACGACCCCGCGTTTCCGCGCCACTTCCCCTGGTTTGCGACCGAAGAATACTGGCAACAGCAGTTGCAAGCCTTTAAAGAACAGCAACAGCGCCTGGATGAAGCGTCACTGAGTCTTATTCTTTATTGAGGCTGCATCGAACGAGTGCCGGGCGTTGAGGATATGGCCGCCCGGCATTTGGATTTAACAAAAAGGGAACTCAGAGCTTGAGTTCGACTCAAAAAGAAGATTATGTTATTCAGCAACTCCAGCAGTGTTGGCTGAAATTTTAATAAACAAGGAACTCCAATGAAGAAAATCCTGATGTTGGCGGCGGCATTTTTGCTGCTTCCCCTGGCGGCCACAGCGGCCCAGTACAAAGAAGGCGTGCATTATACTGTGGTTAGTGAAGGCCCCGCCTCCGCCAAGCCTGAAATCACAGAGTTTTTCTCTTTCTACTGTCCTCATTGCTATAACTTTGAAAAGAACGTGATCCCCAAGCTGAAGGCTCGTCTGCCCGAAGGTGTGGCTTTTGAGCAAAACCATGTCGACTTTATCGGCCGCGAGATGGGTGTTGAGATGTCCCGTGCTTTCGCCACTGCCGAAGTACTGAAGGTGTCTGATAAGGTCAATCATGCCATGTTCAGCGCCATTCAGGACAAGAAGCAGCATTTCACCAATCGTGATGACATCAAGGCTATCTTTGTTGCCAATGGTGTGGATCCCAAGCAGTTTGATTCTGCGGCCAACTCTTTTATGGTCAACAGCATGGTGGCCAACATGAAGCGCAACACAGAAAACGCCAAGATCTCAGGTGTTCCAGCGCTGGTGGTGAATGGTAAGTATCGGGTTGAAACCGGTGCCATCAAGTCTTATGACGAGATGTTGGATATTGCTATCTATCTGACTCAGCTGAAATAATTTAGCATCTAAATACAAAAAAGGGCCTTAATGGCCCTTTTTTGTTACCCGGAAAACAGCTGGGCATAAAGCAAAAAAAAAACCGTACTCCCTGGTCGCAAGAAGCACGGATTAGAGCCATAGGGCTCAGTTTTTACCCTGAGTAACGGCTTTACTCTAGCAGTGCGTCAAAAAATTGGCAAGTGTTGCTTTATTGACTAATCTGCATGGGCGAGAGGTATAACAGCAAGATTTTTAGAACAAAGGCGCATATTTGCGAATTTTGACTCATTTTCCTGGATTGAAATGAAACCTTCCACCGGGTTAGGGGGTCAAAACTTCGGGATCGGAAATCAACTAAAGGAGGTTTCTCGTGCGTGTATTTCCTGTCTATGCTCCCAAGCTGATTGTCAAACACGTAAGGATATTCTTGACCGGCGCCGTCTGGGTGAAAGATCTGGGAAGATTAGAGTTTGATAAAGGGCGCTTTTTGCTGCCGAGAAAAAGCCTGCCAAAGGTAAAGCAGGCTATCATGGAATTGAACGAACTCATTGAAACTCAGAATAGCCAAGCTAAAACCGTTTAGATTCAGTTGACTTCGTCGTTGAGCAGACCAACAAGGCCGGTGACTTTCTCGTTCCACGAGTTGAGATCTTGCTGAAGTTGTTGGTTTTGCTCTATCAGATGGGCATTCTTCTGCTTTTCTTCTTCCAGCTCCATTTTCAGAAGCTCAATATTTTCGAGCGCGGCCTGGATCTTGGTCTCCAGTTTGGACAGTAATTCTAGGCTCATACAGGAGTCCTTAAATAGTTGGGCGAATGAGATATTGATTCTATCAGTGCCGCTGGCTTAAGGAATAGCTCTTATCTCCAAGTGTCCAAAAAATATGCGATAAAATTGGCTGTTTGGCAGTTTTTTTCACTTATCTGAACCACAACTGTCCCAAGCCGACTTTTGCCGGATAAAATAACGGTTTTCACCTGGAACCAAGCCGATGACAATTCAACGTATCGATACCAATCCGCGCATGAGCAGCATAGTGATCCACAACAACACGGTTTATCTCTGTGGTCAGGTTGCCAAGGATAAGTTTGCCGATATTCAGCAGCAGACCCGTACCATGCTAGAAGAGGTGGATGAACTGCTTGAGCGGGCTGGCAGTAGTCGTGAGCGGATCCTCTCTGCGACTATCTACCTGAAACAGATGAGCGATTATGATGCCATGAATGCTATCTGGGATGCCTGGCTACCGGCGGAGCATGCACCGGCCAGAGCCTGTGTGGAGGCGGCTATTGCCGAACCCGAGTATCTGGTGGAAGTCTCGGTTATTGCGGCGATTTAAATCTCACAGCCTGCCGAGGCAATCAGCACTCGGCCAAACTCGGCGCCTTCCTGCTCAGGTGTGATAGCCAGCAGTTGATCCATTCGAATGGCGCGGTTGCTGGTGGCCGTTTGCACCAGCAGCCACTCGCTCTTGTCGGGACGTGTCTCGGTGATCAGCGCCTTGCCATGCAGTATCTCTCCTTGCAACAGCTCTATTTTCAGCGGATAACCGCGAATACAGGCCAACTCCAGGTAATCATAGCGGCCGCAATCTATGGCTTGGTAAGGTTTCATATCTTGGTCTTTTAGTTTGAAGTTAAATAATGCGCTTCCAGATGGAAGCTTGAGCTATCCAAAGTTGCACCTGCTTCCATGCAGAATGGTATAAAAGTAGTTCGAATTTTCACTTATACCAAAATAACTTGCAGTAAATTGTGAGACATGAACCTGGTGGGGGAGTGGCTTGCTAAAGTCGCTGTATCGTCGTGGCTGTTAACCATGCCACTCGATTCAAGAAGAGATATTAAACAAAAAGCCCCATAAATGGGGCTTTTTAGAGGCTGGAGTTTGGCTAAAATCGATAGTCGACACTCAGGTACAGTTGCTGGGTGTTATCCAGTGCATATTTGCCTGAGTCTATCTTGTTGTCATAGTCCTGCTTCAGATAGCGATAACCTATCTCGGTATTGAGATTGTCGCTCAGCTTATACACCAGACCTGTCTGACCACCCCAGACAAAATTATTGTCTGATTCCAGGGCACTGCTATCCGGTGCCGTGTGGTTGATACCGGCGCTGGCACCGACAAACCAGTTCAGTTTGTTGGCCTGATCCAAACCTATCAGGTAGTCATAGGAAACCAGCCCCATCTGCTGCTTGGCAAAGTCATCGCTGTTGTAGCTGTACGTCGCGTAGAGACGCTGGTTGGGGGTCAGGAAGGCACCACCACGCAGCATGTAGACGGCATTGCGATCATCATCGCTGAACTTGCCGCCATCAGTGGGCTTATGAGAGTAGTCATTTTGCTGCGCACCAACACCGCCGCCAACAAACCAGTCAGCTGCAAAAGAAGGGGCTGAGAAAGCGAGAGCCGCAGCGGAAGCCAGTACTAGAGATTGAATTTTCATAATTTACTCCTGGATCCGGGAAAGTCCGGATGACTGTTTTTAAGCCGGGTCAACTTGTGTTCATCGGCAGGTTAGGACCGCTTTACTGAACTCCACCTGAATGAGAGCTTGATCGGGTTTTTAATCGTATGTATTGGCTTTTTGTGTTAAAAAACCTGATGTTAGAAATTCCAATTGTTGTGGGTCAGTGATGGGTTTGTGGTCGAAAAATAGACTGTTAACCTGAGGGAAAAGGGATGAGACTGGTATTTGTACACGGCTGGAGTGTGACGTCCACAGAGACCTATGGTTATTTGCCGCAGGCATTGGCCAAGCTGGCAGACACTGAGCTTGAGGTGAGTCATCTGCACCTGGGACGCTATATCAGTTTTCAGGACCAGGTGAAGTTGGAGGACGTTGCGCTGGCCTTCGAGGCTGCCAGACGTGAAGTGCTGGGGGATGAACCTTTCGCGGTGATCACCCACAGCACTGGAGCAGCCGTGATACGTTGCTGGTTGGAGACCTTCTTCGGAGCCCAAAAATTGGCGGCTTGTCCCGTGACTCATATGATCATGCTGGCACCGGCCAACCACGGCTCCGCCCTGGCACAGCTTGGCAAGTCGCGCCTCGCCAGGATTAAGGCCTGGTTCGATGGATTGGAGCCGGGGCAGAAGATCCTCGACTGGTTGGAGCTGGGCAGCCTGGGGCAGGCTGCTTTAAGTAAAGCCTGGTTGAACTATGATTTTGAGGCCGCTCGGCTTTGGCCCTTGGTGCTGACCGGCGAAAGTATAGATGCGTCCCTCTATGATTATCTCAACTCCTATACCGCCGAGCCGGGCTCGGATGGTGTCGTGCGGGTCGCCGCGGCGAATATGAATTATGCTCGCCTGCGCCTGGTGGAGCAGGCACAGGAATGTGACAGCTTTGATGGTGCCTGCGTGGCCAAGCTGGCGCCGGAAAGTTTCATTCAGGCCCCTGTCAGTGGCTTCGGCATTATTCCCAAGGCCAGCCACAGCAAAGAGAAAATGGGGATCATGCGTTCCGTCAGCCGTAGAAACGCCGCCAACAAGCCGGTAGTGCAGGCGATTCTGAATTGGTTGAAGGTCGACTCGGTAGAGGCTTACCGCCGTGCCTGTCAGGAGCTTACGCGGCAAACCCAAAGCCGGACCACCAAGAAGCGTTACACCATGCTGGTGATTCGGGTGTGGGATGATACCGGCGCCGCCATAGAGGATTTCGATTTTTATCTGCTCAGTGGCGAGCAGTATCTGCCGGGTATTCTGCCAAGAGGCTTTATGCAGGATAAACAGCGCAACCAGCAGAGCCCCAACTGCCTGACCCTGTATCTGGATGCCGCCAAGATGCAGACCCTGCCTCAAGGGAAAATCGGCTTTAAGTTGGTACCGCGCCCAGATGATGGCGCCTGTTATTATCGTGCGGTTGAGTTCCAGTCTGATGCCGGCGCGGTATCCAGGCTGCTGAAGGAGGACGCCACTTTGGAAGTGGATCTCTTGCTTAAGCGGCACAGGGATGCAGGGCTGTTTACTCTGATCAGCCCTGAAGAGGGCAGCGACTTTTCCCGCTTAGCTCCCCAGGGGGAACTTACCGATATTTGATGGCTAAATTTTTTACAGTACTCCTGCTGGACGCAGGCCTTGGCCCTCTTGACATTATTCCGGGCGCTCCCTAGTCTGCTTGAACAATAGTCAAGGTGGTAAGCAATGGAAATCAAGTATCAGTTAAAGCCCGCCGCAGAGCGTCGCTCAGAGCAGTTTTGTCCTGAAGGTAATGTTGGCTTTGGTCGTCTGCGCACCGACCATATGTTCATGATGGATTATTATGATGGCGAGTGGCGGGATCCCCGCATCGTCCCCTACGGTCCGTTTGAGATGGCTCCCGGCGCGATGGCGCTGCATTATGGTCAGAGTATTTTTGAGGGCGCCAAGGCCTTTATGCATGAAGACGGTGAGATTTATACCTTCCGTCTCAACAAGAATGCCGAACGCATGAACCGCTCTGCCGATATCGTCTGTATTCCCAATATTGATGAAGCCATGCAGCTTAAGGCGATCAATGCCCTTATCGATGTCGACCGTCTCTGGTTCCCCATGCAGGACGGGGCTTGCCTCTATATTCGGCCCTTTATTTTTGCCACCGAAGACAGACTGTCAGTCAGCCCGGCCAACCGCTACACCTTCTGTGTGGTGATGAGCCCCAGCGGTGCCTACTATGGTGAGAGCCTCAACGCCATTCGCCTGCTGATCAGTAAAGAATTCCACCGTGCAGTATCCGGTGGTACCGGTGCCTCCAAGGCCGCCGGCAACTATGCCGCTTCACTGCGTGCCGGTAAGTCTGCCGCGGCTCACGGTGCTTCCCAGGTGCTGTATCTGGACTCAACCAATGAATATATCGAAGAAGCCGGGGCGATGAACCACTTCCATATTCTCAAGGATGGCACAGTGATCATCCCTGAGTTTACCGATACCATTCTCAAGTCGATCACCTCACAGTCTATTATTGAGTTGGCGCCACTGCTTGGCTGTGAAGTCCGCCAGGAGCAGGTCAAACTGGATGATTTTATTGCAGGTGTCGAGTCGGGCGAGATCATCGAAGCCGGTGGTTTCGGCACAGCCGCCGTGGTTTCTCCGGTCGGCTCCTATATTTTTGAAGATGGCCGGGTGGTTACTGTTGGTGACGGCAAGGTGGGTGAACATGTCAGTCGCATCTATCGAATCTTCACCGAAATCCAGAAAGGGCACAGACAAGGCCCACAAGGCTGGGTTTGCAAAGTGCCCAGGCTGGAGAAGGCATAAGCCAATAACTAATTATTGATAAAACGCGGCCATTTGAGCCGCGTTTTTTATGGGGTGATGCTATTTTCGGCCGAGTAAGGCTTGTGCTTGCGCTTCTGTCATTGGGCGCCCCAGCAGGAAGCCCTGGGCCTGATCGCAGCCCTGGGCGGCGAGGAAGTTAAGCTGGGCCTGGGTTTCTACCCCTTCTGCCACCACCTGTAACTCCAGGCTGTGAGCCAGGACTATGATGGCGCTGGTAATGGCGGCATCATCAGGATCTTTGGTGATATCACGGACAAACTCGCGGTCAATCTTCAAGGTGTTCAGCGGGAAACGCTTGAGATAGGCCAGACTGGAGTAGCCGGTTCCGAAATCATCGACCGCCAGGCTTAACCCCAACCCCTTCAGTTGATTGAGTATTTCCACTGATTCCAGCGGTTGCTGCATCACAGCCGACTCTGTCAGCTCTATCTCAAGTAGATCTGCAGCCAGACCATGCATGGCAAGAGCAACCTCTATGCTGGAAATAATGTCAGTCTGCAGCTGTTTGGCGGAGATATTGATCGCTATCGGAACCGCTTCCAGCCCCTGATTCTGCCAGCGCTCCAGTTGACTACAGACACTCAGCAGTACCCACTGACCTATGGCGTTGACCAGGCCGGTTTCCTCGGCCAGCGGAATAAACTCCGCCGGAGAAATAGGCCCCAGATCCTGGCTTTCCCAGCGCAGCAGGGCCTCCATGCCGGTGAGTTTACCGGTATGGACGCAGAATTTGGGTTGGTACAGCAGATAGAATTCGTCGCGATCCAGCGCCTGTTTCAGCCCGGCTTCCAGCTGCACATGGCGCACCGCATAGGCGTTGAGTTTAGCTGTGTAGAACTGGAAGTTATTGCGCCCCAGCGACTTGGCATGGTACATGGCGGTATCGGCAAACTTCAGCAATTCCAGTGCTTCTTCGGCATCATCCGGATAGAGGCTGATGCCTATGGATGGTGAAACATTGAGGCTGAAGTTCTCCAGTGCGAAGGGGCGTTCGAACGCCGCCAGCAGTTTTTCGGCGATAACGGTCGCCGCCTTGGTTTTTTGCAGGCCTTCGAGGATGATGATGAACTCGTCACCGCCCAGGCGGGCAACAGTATCTCCATCTCTTATCGCTTGGGTCAGTCTGGAGGAAACCGCTTTCAGCAGTTGATCGCCCACATGATGGCCCAGAGAATCGTTAATGTGTTTGAACCTGTCCAGATCCAGAAACAGCAGGGCGACCATGTTACGGTTACGGTGCGCCTGGCGCAGGGCATGATCCAGTCTGTCCTGGAACAGAGTGCGATTGGGCAGGCCGGTGAGCTGATCATAGTTGGCCAACAGGCGCAGGTCTTCCTCGGCCTGTTTGCGGTCTGTGATATCGGTAAATACCACCACGAAATGACTGGCTTCGCCCTGGCTGTTGAGCACCTGATTGACTTCCATCCATACCAGCAGCGGCTGCTTGCTGTGGGTGCGGATCTGCACTTCACCGGACCAGTGTTTTTGGTTCAGCAATTGATGCTCTATCTGCTGATAGAAGCTTCTGGCGTAGAGTCCTCGGGTCAGGAACAGGAAAGACTTGCCGGAGATCTTCTGTTCGTTGAAGCCGGTAGTGCTGCAAAACGCCGGATTGACCGAGATGATGCGGTAGTTGAGATCGCAGACCACCACAGACTCATTCATGCTTTCCAGTACCTGGGACGATAGCCGCAGCGCCTCTTCCTGGCCACGGCGCATGCTGATATCCGTGTAGGTGCCCGCCAGGCGCAGTGGTTTGCCACTACGGTCGCGTTCGACGATTTTACCGCGATCCAACACCCAGCCCCAGTGCGTGTTGCCAAGCTTGATACGATACTCGGCCTCGAAGAATTCGGCATCCCCCTGCAGGTAGCTCTCCAGTGCCGCTTGAACATGGGGCCTGTCGTCGGGATGTACCAGCGCCATCTGCCGACTGGCGTTGGTTTCCAGTGGTGCTTCCGAGCCTTGTTTGGGGCCGGTAACGAAGAAGCGATCGTCTTCCAACTGCCAGTCCCACATCCGGTCACCCGAGCCCCAGAGCGCCAGTTTCAGCCTCTCTTCAGAAAGCTGGATATTGGACTGTGTTTGCTGCTCGAGACGACGTTGCGACAGGAAACGCCTTAGCCAGAGGCCAAACAACAACAGCGCCAGTGCCAGGTAAAACAGATTAGCCAGGGTGGTGCGGTAAAAAGGGGCCGGCACTGTGAGTTTTAACAACAGTTGCTCATGTCCTTCGGGATTGTGCTGCAACTGATGGCGGGCAAACAGCCGATAGTCGCCGGGCGCCAAATTGGTATAGCTGATCTCGTGCAGCGACTGGGCCGGATGCCAACTCTTGTCCCAGCCCTCAAGGAAAAAGCTGAATCTGTGGCGTTGGGGATAGGCAAAATCCAGTGCCGTGATCTCAAAGCTTATTAACTGCTCACTGTAGGGAATCGTCAGCTCGGGTATATGGCCAAGATCCAGCCTGGGAAAATAGCTGTTGCCCAGGCGGTAACCGGCCAGGGCCAGTTTGGGTTGTTTGCGTACCTTGGGCACCTGCTGAGGGTAGAAATGGTTCAACCCATTGATGCCTCCAAACCAGATACTGCCATCCTTGTCCTGCCAACTGACATTGCCGTTGAATTCCAGCGCCTGCAAACCTTCATATTCGTTGAAGGTCAGCACCTTTTCCTTGTCGATGGCAAAGCGGCTGATCCCTGAATTACTGCTGAGCCAGAGGTCGCCGCTCTTGTCCTGCTCCATGGCATAGACGGTTTTGCCCGGTAATCCCTGATTACGGCCGAAGTGTTGCAGCTCATCCTGGCGCAGGCGACTGAGGCCACCGTGAGTGGCAAACCAGATATTGCCGTCCCTGTCTCTGAGAATATCCCGCACCATGGGATTGGCCAGGCGATCACCGCGGATGATCTGTTGTTGGCCGGTGTCGGGTTGCAGCCAGTAAGCACCATTGGTGGTGCCGACCCAGATGCCATTGTTGGCCGTGGTCAGGCTGAGGATCATCTGCGACTGTGGCCCTTCTTCAAGATACTTGTTGACAAAGTGGGCCTGGAAAACACCGGTATCCGGGTCGAAATGGTATAAAGTGTTGCCGGCACCGAGCCAGATCTGTTCATCTGGGCTGATGATCAAATCGCGAATACCGGGTTCGTTGCCCGGGGGCCGATACAGCTGCATTTGGCCGCTTTTGTTCAGTCTTATCAAGCCTTCACTGCTGGCCAGCCATAGCCTCCGGCTGCTGTCCTCGGTAATCGCCCTGATAGTGAGGTCCAAAAAGGATTCATCCTGCCCAAGTAGTTTGGCGAGCTGGCTGTTGTGGGAGAAAAATCGGCCATCTTGATCCATATGAAATAAGCCGGCCCTGTCGGTGCCCAAATACAGCAAGCCGTCGCCGGAGCGGAAAATGGCGCGGATATTGTTGTCCCGCTGGCGTTCCAGGGGTTGTTGATTGTTGTAGATATGCTCGAAGTACTGCCGGGCCAGATTCACCTTGTCTATGCCTGAAAACAGGCTGCCAATCCACAGAATACCGTTGTTGTCCTGCAGCAGGCTGTAGACATCATTATCGCTGAGGCTATTGGGATCGGATGGGTCATAGCGATAGTGCCTGGCTTGCCACTGGCCTTCTTTAAGCTGTAGCTGGATAAGCCCCGTCTGTTGGCCCCCTAGCCAGATGCCGCCTCTGCTGTCAAAGATAAACTCCAGAATGCCCCGATTGGGCGTTGGCAGCCGGTAGATGAACTCTGGGTTTTTCAGCCCGGGCGGATAACGCCAGAGTGCATCATCGATAACCAGCCACAGGGCGCCATCTTCGCTCTGGCGAGCCTGTACCGGATGACCATGTTCGGCATCGGGTAAGGGCAGGGGCTTGAGTCCTTCATTACGCAAAACCAGCAAACCATCACTTTGGGTGCCAATCAGCAGGGCATCTTTTCCTATGGGAGTCAGTACCCGGATATCGGCGCTGATATTTTGCCCCAGTGACAACTCATGCAGCTCGCCGCTGACCGTATCCAGGGCGTAGAGTCCATTGCCGCTTCCGACCCAGAGTGTCTCACCCACCAGAGTCAGGCGGTTGATTCTTTTGCTGTTGATCCCCTTGTCACGGCCAACGGGAGTGAATACTCCCGTCTGTAGATCCAGGCGGTTCAGTCCGCCGTTGAAGGTGCCTATCCACAACTGTCCCCGGCTATCCTGCAGTATGTCGGTGACATGATTATCCGACAATGTCTGGCTGTGGTAGGGGTCATGTTGAAACAGAGTAAATTCGATGCCGTTGTAACTGTGCAGCCCATCCTGGGTGCCAATCCACAAAATGCCCGCCTTGTCCTGGTAGAGGCTGGTGATGCTGTTCTGATTCAGGCCATTCATGCTGCTGACATGCTGGAATCTGAGCTGGGGCGCAGGTTCTGCCCTGAGCTCAAACAGGCAGACAGATAACAGTAGCGCGGCGAGTAGGCAGCAGATCCGAGACAAGAGGCCCTCTTTTTCAGTAGGTTTTTGATTGGTGAGAATTTATTTTATAACAGATTTCTTTTCTCAGTTTGGCAAACTTTATCGCACTTTATCCTACTTTGTTGCCCAGTTGATAACAGAAAGGAAAAAAGGCCCCGCCGGAAGGGAGGAAGCGGAGCCTTTTGGAAAGGGGGAGAGGCAATCGACAGCTGTGTTATCAACGACTGCCATCGAAAGCCAAGCTACTGTTAGAAACTGTCGTCCGGAATCCGTACTGCGCCTTCCATCAGGATGCGCGCCGAGCGACTCATGATGGCCTTGGTCACCTGCCACTGGCCGTCCTTGAATTCGGCTTCGGCGCCGACTTTCAAGGTGCCGGATGGGTGGCCGAAGCGTACCGAACTGCGCTCACCGCCGCCGGCCGCCAGGTTAACCAGGGTGCCCGGGATAGCCGCGGCCGTGCCTATGGCCACTGCCGCCGTGCCCATCATGGCGTGGTGCAATTTACCCATGGACAGGGCGCGAACCAGGAGGTCGACATCGGTTTCGGCCAGCTGTTTGCCACTGGAAACCTGATGCGCCTGTGGTTTGGCCACAAACGCTACCTTGGGAGTGTGTTGGCGGGTTTCGGCTTCGGATAGACTCTTAATCAGCCCCATGGCCAGCGCGCCGTGTGCCCTAAGCAGCTCAAAGCGAGCCAGAGCCTCGGGATCGCCGTTGATCTCCGGCTGCAATTCGGTGCCTTGATAGCCGAGATCGGCGGCATTGACGAAAATGGTCGGGATCCCGGCGTTGATTAGCGTCGCCTGAATTTTACCGCTGGGGTGTACTTCGGCGGGAACCGTCAGCTCATCCACCAGCTTACCGGTAGGGAACATGGCGCCGCCGTCTTCACCATCATCGGCGGGGTCGATAAATTCCAGCACAATTTCGGCGGCGGGGAAGGTGACGCCGTCGAGCTCAAAGTCACCGGTTTCCTGCACTTCTCCGGCGCTGACCGGCACCTTGGCGATAATGGTCTTGCCGATATTGGCCTGCCAAATCCGCACTTCGCAGATGCCGTTTTCCGGTACCCGTTCCGGGGCCACCAGACCGGCATGCAGGGCAAAGGCGCCGGCCGCGGTGGAAAGGTTGCCGCAGTTGCCGCTCCAGTCGACGAAGGGCTTATCTATGGAGACCTGACCATAGAGGTAGTCCACGTCGTGACCGGGAACCTGGCTGGCATTCATGATCACACATTTGCTGGTACTTGAGGTCGCGCCGCCCATGCCGTCTGTGTGTTTGCCGTAGGGGTCAGGGCTGCCGATGACCCGCATCAACAAGGCGTCGCGGGCCGGGCCGGGCACTCTGGCCGCCTCGGGCAGTTTGTCCAAGCGGAAGAACACTCCCTTACTGGTGCCGCCGCGCATATAGGTGGCGGGAATTTTTATCTGTGGTTTAAATGCCATGGCATTGGATCCTTTGAGATAAATATTTTTATCAGTCGGCCATAACCTTGGCTATGGCCGACTTGGTCACGCATCAAGGGCCGGCTTAAACATTGCCCTGCAAGAAGTCCTGCGCGAAACGCTGCAGCACACCACCGGCTTCATAGATGGTCACTTCCTCAGCGGTATCCAGGCGGCAGCGCACAGGTACTTCCACCGTTTCGCCATTGCTGCGATGCAGCAACAGGGTCAGGGTGGCGCCGGGTGTGCGCTCGCCGAGAACGTCGAAGGTTTCTGTGCCATCTATGCCCAGGGTCAGCCTGTCGGTACCCGGGAAGAACTCCAGCGGCAGCACGCCCATGCCTATCAGGTTGGTTCTGTGAATGCGCTCGAAGCCTTCGGCCACAATCGCCTCGACTCCGGCCAGACGCACGCCCTTGGCAGCCCAGTCACGGCTGGAGCCCTGGCCATAGTCTTTACCGGCTATGATGCACAGCGGTTGCTTGCGCTCCATGTAGGTTTCTATCGCTTCCCACATGCGTACCTGTTGCCCTTTGGGCTCGATACGGGCCAGCGAGCCCTGGATCACCTTGCCGCTGTCGTCCTTGACCATTTCGTTGAACAGTTTGGGGTTGGCAAAGGTGGCCCGTTGAGCCGTCAGATGGTCACCCCTGTGGGTGGCGTAGGAGTTGAAGTCTTCCTCCGGCAAGCCCATCTTGGCCAGGTATTCGCCGGCGGCGCTGGATGGCAGAATGGCGTTCGATGGCGACAGGTGATCCGTGGTGATGTTGTCACCCAGTACCGCCAGTGGCCGCATCCCCTTGAGCGCACGTTCACCGGCCAGGGCACCTTCCCAGTAGGGTGGACGGCGGATATAGGTGCTCATTGGGCGCCAGTCATACAGAGGGTCGACCCCATCACCGTATTCCACGGCGATATTGAACATGGGCTCATACACCTTGCGGAACTGCTCCGGCTTGACCGACGATTTGACGATGGCATCTATCTCTTCGTCGCTGGGCCAGATGTCCTTGAGGGTTACAGCGTTGCCGTTCTGATCTGTGCCTAGTGCGTCTTTCTCTATGTCGAAACGCACAGTCCCTGCAATGGCGTAGGCCACTACCAAAGGCGGCGAGGCCAGAAATGCCTGCTTGGCATAGGGGTGGATCCGGCCATCGAAGTTACGGTTACCGGACAATACCGCGGTGGCGTAAAGATCTCTGTCTATCACTTCCTGCTGGATTTTGGGATCGAGCGCGCCGCTCATGCCGTTACATGTGGTACAGGCGAAGGCGACTATGCCAAAGCCCAGCTGTTCCAGGTAAGGCAATAGCCCAGCCTCGCGCAGATAGAGATCCACCGCCTTGGAGCCGGGGGCCAGAGAGGTCTTGACCCAAGGCTTGCGTACCAAGCCTTTTTCCACAGCGTTGCGGGCGATAAGACCGGCGGCAATCACGTTGCGTGGGTTACTGGTGTTGGTACAGCTGGTGATGGCGGCGATAATCACGGCGCCGTCCGGCATCAGGCCTTCTTGCTGCTCTACCTTGCCGGCAATGCCTTTGGCGGCCAAGTCGCTGGTGGCCAAACGGGCGTGCGGGTTGGAAGGACCGGCCATGTTGCGCACCACGGAGGAGAGATCGAACTCCAGCACCCGCTCATATTCGGCGCCTTCGAGGCTGTCGGCCCACAGACCCGTGGTCTTGGCATAGTTTTCCACCAGCGCCACCTGCTGGTCATCACGGCCGGTGAGGCGCAGATAATCTATGGTTTGCTGATCGATATAGAACATGGCGGCAGTGGCGCCATATTCGGGAGTCATGTTGGAGATGGTCGCCCTGTCACCCAGGGTCAGGCTGGCGGCGCCTTCACCGAAGAATTCCAGATAGGCACCCACCACTCGCTCTTTACGCAGGAATTCGGTCAGCGCCAGCACTATATCCGTGGCGGTAATACCGGGAGCGGCCTTGCCGGTCAGCTTGACGCCGACTATGTCCGGCAGGCGCATCCAGGAGGCGCGGCCGAGCATCACGCTTTCGGCTTCCAGGCCACCCACGCCTATGGCGATCACCCCGAGGGCATCCACGTGTGGTGTGTGGCTGTCGGTGCCGACACAGGTGTCCGGGAAGGCGACACCGTCGCGGCTCTGGACCACGGGGGACATCTTCTCCAGGTTGATCTGGTGCATGATGCCGTTGCCGGGTGGGATCACATCGACGTTTTTAAAGGCCGTCTTGGTCCAGTTGATAAAGTGGAATCTGTCTTCGTTGCGTCTGTCTTCAACGGCGCGGTTTTTCTCGAAGGCATCCGCTTCAAAGCCGGGGTGTTCCACCGCCAGAGAGTGATCCACAATCAGTTGGGTCGGCACCACAGGGTTAACCTTGGCCGGATCGCCGCCCTTGTCGGCGATGGCATCACGCAGACCGGCCAAATCAACCAGTGCTGTTTGGCCGAGAATGTCGTGACACACCACCCGCGCCGGGAACCAGGGGAAGTCCAGATCCCGTTTGCGTCCGATAATCTGTTCGAGGAAGTCGTTGAGCCTGCCTGGCTCGGCGCGGCGGACCAGGTTTTCAGCCAACACCCGCGAGGTGTAGGGCAGTTTGGCATAGGCTCCGGGGCTGATGGCCTCGACTGCGGCGCGGGTATCGAAATACTCGAGGCTGGTGCCGGGCAGGGGAGTTCGGTAATTGGTATTCATGAGTTCTGTCCACTGAGAAGCAACTGCAAAAAGAGCCGGGCCCCTGCTCACTTGGGTGCCCGCTCTTGCTCATTCATCGGGCGACCGTTTGGCCGCCGGGATCAACGCTCGCTGAGAGGCGTCACCTTGCGTGGCTCAACTCCAACATAATCGGCACTCGGGCGGATAATGCGGTTGTTGGCGCGCTGCTCCATCACGTGCGCGGCCCAGCCGGTGAGGCGGGAGCAAACGAAGATGGGGGTAAACAGCTTGGTGGGGATCCCCATGAAGTGATAGGCACTGGCGTGGAAGAAGTCGGCGTTACAGAAGAGTTTCTTCTCTTCCCACATCAGGGCTTCACAGGCAACAGAAACGCGATAGAGGCGATCATCACCATATTCCTGCGCCAGCTTTTCCGACCACTCTTTGATGATCACGTTGCGGGGGTCAGACTCGCGGTAGATGGCGTGACCAAAGCCCATGATCTTCTCTTTGCGCTCCAGCTTGCCCTTGAGCACTTCGCGGGCATGGTCTTCATCGCGCATATCCTGAATCAGCTCCATCGCCGCCTCGTTGGCGCCGCCGTGCAGAGGGCCGCGCAGTGAGCCAATGGCGCCTGTTATGCAGGAATGCATGTCAGACAGGGTAGAGGCACAAACCCGGGCGGTGAAGGTAGAGGCGTTGAATTCGTGCTCGGCGTAGAGGATCAGTGACACATCCATAACCCTGGCATGCAGGGCCGATGGGGCTTCGCCGTGCAGCAGGTGCAGGAAGTGGGCGCCTATCTGGTCGTCATGGGTTTCTGTGTCTATACGCACGCCGTCATGGCTGTAGCGATACCAGTAACAGATGATGGAAGGAAATGCCGCCAGCAGACGGTCGGCCACTTCACTCTGCTCGGAGAAATCTTTTTCGGTTTCCAGGTTACCCAGCATGGAGCAACCGGTACGCATAACGTCCATAGGGTGGGCATCGGCCGGGATCCGCTCCAGCACCTCTTTCAGTGCCTGTGGCAGGCCGCGCATGCCTTTGAGTTTCTGACGATAGGCCGCCAGTTGAGTTTCGGTGGGCAGTTCGCCGTAAAGGATCAGGTAGGCCACTTCCTCGAAGCTGACGTTTTCGGCCAGATCTTTGACGTCATAGCCGCGGTAGGTCAGGCCTGAGCCGGACTTACCGACTGTGCTCAGTGAAGTTTCGCCTGCGCTTTGGCCGCGTAATCCGGCGCCGCTCAGTTTCTTGTCAGTCATAATGCATTCCCTCTTCCGTTACACTCTTGTCAATTTGTTGGCCAGCCATAGCTGGTTTGGTATGCGGTTGCCTTTTTCAGCGCTCTGGGGTGCTGTGTAGGGCGGCAACCCCGGGTGTTTCTTGGGGCAAACCCTGCAACCGGCGCGTCTGCGCCGGTCAATCATCCCTGGATTCAGCCGTTACTTTTGGCTGAACAGCTCATCGAGCTTGGTTTCGTAGTGGTGGTAGCCGAGGAACTTATACAGCTCTTCACGGGTTTGCATGGCATCGACCACATTGCGTTGATGACCGTCGGCCATCAGTGCCTGCATCACTTTCAGGGCGGCCAGGTTGGCGGCGCGGAAGGTGCTCAGTGGGTAGAGCACCATGTCGGCACCGGCTTCGGCCAGTTGTTCCTTGTTGAACAGTTCTGTCTTGCCGAATTCGGTCATGTTGGCCAGGATCGGGGCGTTGACGGCCGCCTTGAATCGACGGTACTGATCCAGCTCGGTCAGCGCCTCGGCAAAGATCATGTCGGCACCCGCCTCGATATAGGCCTGGGCGCGTTCGATACCGGCATCCAGCCCTTCCACGGCAACTGCGTCTGTGCGAGCCATGATGACGAAGTTCTCATCTGTGCGGGCATCCACGGCAGCCTTGATACGGTCAACCATCTCTTCGGTGCTGACCACGGCCTTGTTGGGTCTGTGACCACAGCGTTTCTGTGACACCTGATCTTCCATATGCACGGCGGCAACACCGGCCTTTTCAAATTCCTTGATGGTGCGGGCAATGTTGAAGGCGCCGCCCCAGCCTGTGTCTATGTCGACCAGCAGCGGCAGTTCGGTGGCCGATGTGATACGGCCGGCATCGATCAGCACATCGTTCATTGAGGTCATGCCCAGATCCGGCAGGCCGTAAGAGGCGTTGGCGACACCGGCACCGGAAAGGTACAGGGCCTGAACACCGGATTGCTCGGCCATCAGGGCGAAATAGGCATTGGTGGTTCCCACGATTTGAAGCGGCTTGGCCTTGGCCAGAGCCTGGCGGAATCTGAGTCCTGCGCTGCGAGTCATCTGTTTGCTTCCTTATATTGAGTCCAGGGCGGCATGCTCCGCCTGAAGCTGTTTGAGTCTGAGTTCGGTATTGCGCCGTCCCTGTTCGATATGACGGCGCATCAGCAAGCCGGCCAGTTCGGCATCGCGCTGTGCTATGGCTTCGACTATGCGTCTGTGCTCGGCAATGGCTTTGACCGGGCGGTTCTTATTGGTGCATTGATAGCGATACATTCTCAGCAGGTGATATAAGCCGCCGATCAGGGTTTCCTGCAGGTGCTTGTTACCGCTGGCGCGGATGATCTGATAGTGAAAGTCCACATCACCCTCTTCCTGAAAATAGGTATCGCCTTCTGCCAGCGCCGCTTCCTGACGGGCCAGCAGTTGCCACAACTGGTCGAGCTGCTCATCGGTTATCCGTTTGGCGGCCAGTTCACAGGCCATGGCTTCCAGCGTGCTGCGCAGCTCGTAGAGGTCGTTGAGCTCGGCCACTGTCATGGCGGCGACTCTGGCGCCCACATGGGGGATACGTACTACCAAGCGCTGACGCTCGAGGATCTGCAAGGCCTCGCGGGTTGGACCGCGGCTAATACCGTACTTGAGTGCCAGCGCCTGCTCGTTGATCTTGCTGCCGGGAGCCAACTCACCCTTGATGATGCTGGTCTGAATTTGCACCAGGATCTGATCCACCAGGGTACTGCTCTTCTCCGGAGTGGCTTTATCAACGCCGTTTTTGTCCAATACAGGTGCCTGAGTCACTGCTTAAGTTTCGCTCGATTGTTAACAATGGTTCGACATTAGATGTGATCTGGGTCATTGTCAACAATACCTTTACCTAGACGTAAGTCTAATATTTTGGTGTTTTTGATATTTAAGCCCTTATATAACATTGCGTTAAGTTTATTTTTTAAACTTGCTGTTAGCATGGGTTTACACTTGCTATTGCAACTATTGTCGACAATCTTGTTTTAAACAGTTTTCTTGAGGGGCGACTGATAGAATGCTCCTTGTCAGCGGCAGACAAGGAAAAGAGCGAAGCTTGTTATCCGTAGCAGTGTCCCAGACCCTGGGCCGTTAAACCGAGAGCATGAGCCACTGCCAATTAGGCGAGGGCGGTTGCCCGGAGTGAATCGTTCGAGTGAGGAGAGAGGCAAGAGTGACAAGAGTGGACAAAGCATGAGCGCAGAAATCATCAACACAGCAAAACCGAATCGGATATTGATAAGCGCCTGTTTATTGGGGCAAGAAGTACGCTATGACGGTGGCCATAACTTGCTCAATGATGCCAGAATGCAGCTATGGCAGGCCCAAGGGCGGTTTGTGCCTTTCTGCCCCGAGTGCGCCGGCGGCTTGCCGACACCCAGAGCTCCGGCCGAACAGATACAGGGACGAGTGCTGACCTGTGACGGTGAGGACGTGACAGAGGCCTTTGAGCGAGGCGCCGAGCTGGCACTGGCCAAGGCGCAGCAACAGCAAGTGGTTGCGGCCATTCTCAAGGCCCGCAGCCCTTCCTGTGGCAAAGGCAAGATTTACGATGGCAGTTTCTCCCGCCAACTCATAGAGGGCGACGGCGTGACCGCCGCCTTGCTGATGCGTCATGGCATTCAAGTGTTCAGCGAATTTGAGCTGGATGCTGCCGAGAAGTATCTGACTGAATGTGATAAAAGCGCTTGAGTCGAAATACTCAGTTTTAAAACAACAATGCCGGGCTTAGGCCCGGCATTGTTTTGTCTTGGACAATCACTGTCAGTGGCTTTTTTGTGCCAGCTTGTTGTAGTCGTCGGCGGGATGGCATTCGGCCAGCAACAGGTCTATTTGGGCATCTTTTTGTTGCCAGATGTCGTTGAGCCAGCGTTGAAACTCTACCCTGTACTCTGGCTCGCTGAAGTAGCGAACAGAATCCACCTGAGGCACGGGCAGAGCCTCGATTCGCACCACAATTTTGTGCACTTTACCCTGCATCACGGCGCCGAGAATATCCTTGGGGGCATCGGGATAAAGCACTGTCACGTTCAGCAAGGCATCAAACTGCTCGCCCATGGCTGACAAGGTGAAGGCAATGCCACCGGCTTTTGGCCGCAGCAGGTGCTTGTAGGGGGATTTTTGCCGCTGCCGTTTGTCTTCGGTAAAGCGACTGCCTTCCACATAGTTGATGATGGAGGTGGGCAAGTCTTTGAATTTTTCGCAGGAGCGCCGGGTCGTTTGCAGATCCTTGCCCCTGAGCTTGGGGTTTTTCTTCAGCTTTTCCGGGCTGGTGCGGTTCATAAAGGGCATGTCCAGCGCCCAGCAACCCAGGCCCATAATGGGAACATACAGCAACTCTTTCTTGAGAAAGAACTTCAGCATGGGGATGTTGTTGCGCAGGATATAGGTCTGCGCAGCAATATCAAAGCCACTGAGGTGGTTGCTGATCAGCAGATACCAACCATCTGGCTTGAGGCTTTCAAGTCCCTGCACATCCCATTCGACCTTGGCTATCAGGTGCAGTATGCCGCCATTACAGCTGGCCCAGGCCCACATGAACCGGTTCATTAACCGGGTCATGGCGATGCGGCCACCCTTCCAGGGCAGCAACAATTTGAACAGGCCGCCGATACACACCAGCGACCCCCAAACGGCGGTATTGATGATCAGCAAGCTCAGGCTGAGAATAAACAGCACAGGCCCGGGCAGGAAGTGCAACATCAGGAGTCCCCTTGAGAATGGTTTGCCTTGGCGGCCAATTGTTCCAGCACTTCATCCTTGTGCTGCCAGAGGGCGTTCAGCCGCTCCTGAAAGGCTTGTTTGAACTGACGATCATTGGCGTAGTCACCCCGCATCCCCGAGTCTATCTCCTTGACCTCCAAATGGAGGTAAACCTCAGGCAAACGGCCGCTGATATAGTCCCAAAAACTGGGGATCTTGCCGGGATAATAGATGGTGACATCCACCAGTTTGTGGATCTGCTCGCCCATGGCCGACAACGCAAAGGCCATGCCGCCGGCCTTGGGTCTGAGCAGGTGTTTGAACGGTGAGTTTTGCTTCTGGTGCTTGCTGGGCTGAAAGCGGGTACCTTCGACAAAGTTCATCACGCTCACCGGCTTGTGCTTGAATTTGGCGCAGGCCTTACGGGTAATTTCAATGTCTTTGCCTCTGAGTTTCGGGTTCTTTTTCAACTCAGCCGTGCTGTAACGGCGCATAAAGGGAAAGTCCAGCGCCCACCAGGCCAGCCCAAGTACGGGCACATAAATCAGCTCTTTTTTCAGGAAAAACTTGAGAAAAGGGATCCGCCGATTAAGCAGTCGCTGCAGGATCAAAATATCGACCCAGCTCTGGTGGTTGGCTACCACCATATACCACTCCTGCTCTGACAGCTCCGGAAGCTCGTCTATATGCATCTTCAGCGGATGAAGCAGCTTTTCTATGCCGCCGTTAACACTGATCCAGGCACTGGCGCAGAAATCCAAAGCGTGGCTGCATAGGCGCTGTAATGGCTTTATTGGAAGCAGTTTTATCAGGCTGCCCAGCAGAATTGGCAGGCTCCAAAACAGGGTGTTGATAACATAGCCGCTAAAGGCAAGACAACCTCGAATCAAGGACAACTTGGGCTCCCTCAGGATCATAAAAAGAAAAATCGACCGACTATGTTAACCGCAGTCGCCACCAGGCTTCAATCTTAAGCTGGCGTTGACAGGGAGTTAGGGCCTGCTCACATAAGCATTGGTACAAGAGGTTTAGCCTGCTTCAGCCGTATAAGTTGCGCCATCTATATCTCTGCGCTGTACAGAAGATGGCTTGCAATGCAGCGTCTTTCAGCATCTTCCTGAGCCTTTACCCGTATGTTGCTTTGTGGCGAAACTGCGCCTGGCACTTTAAATCCCCGGCGCATTTTTGGTGGAAGCCGGTTGACTGTCAAGCGCAACACTGGCGCCGGTAAATGGGACAATCGGCGCCGTTATAGGCTAGGGCTGCATAGCGGCTATGGCTGGTTAATTGATAGGGCTTGGTTTTCGGGCCGGGCAAATACTTTGGCACAGAAGCTTGACTCTGGAGCTTACTCCAAGCTTTACACTCCTTGGCAATAACAAACGGCCCGGATAGTCACATTTGAGTTCCGAGGCATCATTTGAGCCATAGCATGAGGCACAGTTATGAGTCATTCCTGTTGTGATCCCAAACCCACGCCCGAGCCTGTAAAGGCGGGGGCTAAGGACCCGGCAAATTGCACAGCAAGTTGTACAGATGGTCACATAGTCAGTAACGCTGTCAGTCATTCCAACGAGCATTCTGGCTGTCATTCGGCTTGTTGCCATGATCATCATGAGTCCCATCAAGCCGACTCCGCTGCCGAAGTCAACACTGCCAGGCTTGCTCAAGGTGAGCAGCATCAGTGGCAAATACTGGGTATGGACTGTGCCAGCTGTGCCCGTAAAGTCGAAACTGCGGTTTCCAGGGTGAGCGGCGTTTGCAGCACCAGGGTGGTATTTGCCACCGAAAAGCTGCTGGTGGAACTGACGCCCGGCGTTTCGCCCCAAGGCATAGTCGATGCTGTGCATGCGGCCGGCTTTAAGCTTAAGCAGCAGGCCCAGGCAGGTAAGGAAGGCCCAAAACCCGGCCCGGCGAGCCGGCTTGGCAAATACTGGCAACCCAAATACTGGCAACCTTTGTCACTGGCACTGTTAATGCTGCTGGCGGCTCTGGCGCCTGCGAGTATCAGCACCAGTCTGTTCACTCTGGCTACAGTTTGGGGGCTGCTGCCTATTGCCCGCAAGGCTTGGGCCCTTATTCGCAGCGGCACCCCTTTTGCCATTGAAACCCTGATGACAGTTGCCGCCATAGGTGCCTTGTTGCTGGGCGAAACGGCCGAGGCGGCTATGGTGTTGCTCCTGTTTATGCTCGGTGAGCAGCTCGAATCGTTTGCGGCCGGCCGCGCTCGCGCCGGAGTCAGCGCCTTGATGGCATTGGTGCCGGATAAGGCATTGAGGTTGCAAGATGGCCAGAGGCAAGAGGTGGCCGCCTCAGAGCTGCGTCCGGGCGACATCATAGAAGTTGCGCCTGGAGCTCGCCTGCCGGCCGATGCCGAACTGCTCGATGCCTCGGCGGCATTTGATGAAAGTGCCCTGACAGGAGAATCTATCCCGGTAGAAAGGGTTAAGGGCGAACGGGTCGCCGCCGGCTGCCTGGCAGCCGACAGGCTGGTGAAGATGAAGGTTGTCTCCGAGCCCGGCAGCAACGCCATAGACCGCATCCTGCATTTGATTGAAGAGGCCGAAGGGCAAAGAGCACCGATAGAGAGATTCATCGACAAGTTCAGTCGCTGGTACACACCAGCCATCATGTTGCTGGCCTTGTTGACTGTGCTGTTGCCACCTCTGCTGTACGCCGAGCCTTGGGAGCAATGGATCTACCGTGGTTTGACACTGTTGTTGATAGGTTGCCCCTGCGCCTTGGTAATTTCGACGCCGGCGGCGGTAACCTCTGCGCTGGCGGCCGCAACCCGTCAGGGAGCCTTGATTAAGGGCGGCGCGGCATTGGAAGCACTGGCACATGTTGATACCGTCGCCTTCGATAAGACGGGTACCCTCACAGAAGGTAAACCTGAAGTTACCTTGGTGGAGAGCCTCACAGAGCAGGATGCGACCAAGTGGCTCAGGGTGGCCGCCGCCATTGAATTGGGCTCACATCACCCCCTGGCACAGGCGATAGTCAATCATGCCAAAGCGCAGCAGCTGGAACTGCCAGGCGCAGAAGCTATTCGGGCTTTACCCGGTATGGGCGTTGAAGGGCGGGTCGATTCGCAAAAATGGCGACTGTTGGCCCCTTCAAGGTTGCCAAGCTTAGCTCCTGAGTTGCTGCAACGCGTCACAGAACTGGAGCAGCAGGGGCAAACCTTGGTCGTACTGTGTGATGCCGAGCAGGAGCCACTTCGTCCTGTGGCCATCATTGCCCTCAGGGATCAGCTGCGCGTCGAGGCCGCCGAAGCCATAGCCAAACTACGCCATCTCGGTATCGACAGCGTAATGCTGACAGGTGACAACCCAAGAACCGCCAAGGCGATTGCCGAGGAGCTGACCATCGACTGGCGCGCCGGGCTGCTGCCGGAAGATAAAGTTTCTGAGGTGGCGGCATTGGCCGAGCGCCGCAATGTTGCCATGACGGGAGATGGTATCAATGATGCCCCGGCAATGAAGCGAGCCCGTATCGGTATTGCCATGGGCGGCGGAACCGATGCCGCGCTGGAAACCGCCGATGCGGCCCTGACCCACAATCAGTTGGGAGGGGTGGCGGCAATGATCCACTTGGCCAGGGCAACCCTGAGCAATATCCGCCAGAACATAGCCTTGGCGCTGGGGCTGAAGGCGATTTTTCTGGTGACCAGCTTACTGGGGATCACCGGCCTCTGGCTGGCGGTGATGGCCGATACGGGCGCAACTGTGTTGGTAACTGCCAACGCCTTGAGACTGCTTAGAAAGCGCTACTGAAATGTATTGGTGTTGATAACAATAAAAAAGAGGAAGGTACCTTAGACCTTAACACCTTCCTCTTTCAAACGGACTCAGGTTATGCCTTGGAGCATGCCATTAGTGTATAGAGCTTGCCCTCAAAGGTATTGCTGCTGGGCCACACTGCAATGCCTACCCGCTGAATCTTGTTGAAGCCACACTCGTTTAACAGCTGCAGATATCCCTCATCTTGCCAAGCCTGCATCCGGCTGCCGAATCGCGTCACCTTGCCGTTTTCTTCAATCACCCAAAACAGTGTGGAACTGGTTTGGAGTGCCTCGTCCCAAGCATGCTCCGTCAGTAGCAGGTGGGGAGCATCGAGAAATAGGCCCTGTGAATGCCTTTGCCAGCTTGGCTCTGCCTGTCCCTGTCGTTTGACTTCATCAAAGCTGTGAACTTCCACAAGTAGTTTGCCATTCGGCATCAGCCAGTTTGCACAATCCTTGAGTAAACTCTTGGCATCCGCTGCGCTGAAAACATTCAGCTCACCGAAGGTCATCATGATGAAGTCAAACTTCTTGGTCGGCCGGTAGCTTCTGACATCCAGCAGTTGATAGTCGATATCCAGTCCAGCCGTCTGCGCTTGTTGTTGGGCGTAGGTTATAGAGGCTGGTGAGAAGTCGACGCCGGTGCAGCAAAAGCCGCGTTTTGCCAGCAATTGAGTGTAAAAGCCGGGGCCACAACCCAGATCCAGCACTTTTGCGCCAGGAGCCAGTTGGCTGCAGAGCCAATCTACCTGGCGCTCAATCACCGCCAGTTTTCTACTGGCCCAATCGTGCTCCTGGGAGAGGTGGTTTTCCAGCATTCGCTGGCTGAAATCGGCATCATTCCAGGGAATTTTGCTTTCGTTCGGCAACAGCCTTATTGGCAAATGCTGGCTGATTAGCTTATTGATATTCATACATTTCCTTGCTTTTCTAAAGCTTACTTGTGTATGCAGCCTGTCATTTTGGTAAAGTTGAACCACTGGCCGTTTTCGGCGGCCATCATCTCGCGATCCCGTACGGCATAAGGGTTGTCGCATGCCAACCACTCCTGCCATGCCTGGGTGCACTGCCCGCTCTCTTCGCACAGCTCCAACTGTAAAAATGCGCTCTGTTGCCAGAGTTGCATCCACCAGTCGACGGTGAAAAAGTTCATCCCGGGCTGCCACCAGGGGGCCAGCTCAGGGGCAACACTTTGCTGCAGTGGAAAAGGCTTTTTCAGCCCGGGTACCACTATGGCGACCTGGCCGCCCGGCTTGATGAAAGGGGCGAGGTGGGTGTCAAAAAATGCTGAACTGGCACCAAAGTAGTGGTAGGCATCGATGGACAAGACAGCATCGAAACTGTTTTCTGCAAATGGGGCATGTCCCGGCCGCATCTGGGTTACGTCAAAGTTCACTGCCGTGATCCTGTCTTCCAGGCCTGCAGCCTTGAATCTTGCCTGGTTGTCTTCGGCCGCTATCCAAAGATCCATTGCGGGACTTCGAGGTTGAAGGCCTTCGCCAGATAGATGGAGGTCATGCCTGTGCCACAGGCCAAGTCCAGCACCCGCATCCCTGGTTGCAATTGCAGTGACCGGCAGACTTCTTCGGCCAGCAGCAGGGCGTTGGGGCCCATCATGTTGCTGTTGATATAGTCACGGGAAAATAGTGTATTCATCTTTCTTTCCTCAACGGTTGTCCAGTTGGGCGCGCACATTGTGCAAGCCGGCCGTGGTTATGCGATAGGGCTGACCTTTGACAGATTTGATCAGTTTTTTGACTTTGAGTTTTTTGAAAATGGCGAGGGTACAGTCGCAAAGAACAAGCCCTTCGCGGCTATAACATTCAACGGCTGTGACGCGACCTGAAGTGTCGCGGAAATAACAAATGCGTCCGCCTTTGGCGAGGACGTGCAGGGTACGTTGTTCCTGACGGGATATATTCATACTGGAAAAACTCGATAATCATCATGAGCAAAACATGCGGGCACTTGTCAGTGTCCACCTTTGATTTACGCGCATTGATAATCAGACCGGCCTTGAAAGGTCAGTTAACTGATTATCTGATGATTACAATCTCCAGCATCAATGCCTCAATGAGAGTTGAAAGTAGCTTTACCGCTCAATTTTTACCACTAAGGATGTTAGATGTAAATCAGCCGGTTGGGGAACTGTGATTTTAGGCTGTTGTTTGTGCATTTGACTCTTGTTTTCAGTTGATTGGACTGTGAATAAAGCTCAAAGGCGTTTGGCCCGTCTGCTTTTTAAAAAACGCAATGAAGGCGCTGTCGGAAGAAAACGCCAGATTGTGGGCCACTTCACTGACAGATCTGGCGCCGGATAGGAGTTCGATGGCCTTCAAAAGGCGCCACTGTTGGCGCCATTGCTGATAAGTCATACCGGTTTCAGCCTTGAATAACCGGGTGACTGTCTTGGTGCTGGCGCCGACACTGCCGGCAAGTCGGCCTATATCAGGCGCGAGAAACTCTTCCTTGATAAGCTGCTGGCGGAATCGGCGAAACCTGCGATCCCGTGGCAGTGGCAGCTGAAATGAATGTTTCTTGGCGGCATAAAACTCTTCCCAAAATAACGCACTGCTATTGGCCATATTCTGCTCCGGCGTGTCCCAAGGCCACAGTGCCATTTTGTCTATCAAGGCTTTCAAGAGGGCGTTGACTTCTATCATGCGAAGCTCAGCCGGAGTGTTGAACCTGGCACAATCAAAATACAAAGAGCGATAGGCCACCACATTGGTCATTACCGCGCGGTGCGAAATACCGGGCGGGATCCACACGGCTTTGGTGGGTGGCAAGATGCAGATGGCATTCTCCAATGCAAAGCTCATGCAGCCGTGGGGGGCATAAAGCAGTTGCCCTTTATGGTGTTGGTGCATGCCCGAATCGTGCTGGCCAACATCGGCCGCTATGCCGATAACACTGGCTGGAAAGGTATCCGCATCGAACTCAGTTTCCTGCTCAATAATCGCCATGATGTCCCTATTTTGATGTTTCTTATCTTTATGTTGTTAACGTGCCATTTCATCAAGAGTATACACTGCGCGCCGACTTGGAAAGCGCGGATCAAGCTTGGATGCAAGGCATGGTTCGCAGCTTGCTTGATTGTGATAAGGATAAGAGATGAAAACCAAACCTTCGCTATGGTTGATGCTGGCGCTACTGATGTTCCCGCAAATAGTGGAAACCATTTACAGCCCGGCCCTGGGGGCGATTTCGCAGACATTTGCCGTGTCCTACCCTCAGGCGGCGCAAACCCTATCGGTTTATTTTTTGGCTTTCGCTTTGGGCGTGGCAGTGTGGGGCATAGTGGCCGACAGTTGCGGCCGTCGCCCGACCATGTTGCTGGGACTCTTTATCTATGGCGTCGCAGCCTGGGTGGCCATGTCAACAACCAGCTTCGCGGTGCTGATGGCCGCCAGAGCCAGCAGCGCTTTTGGTATTGCTGTCGGCTCAATCGTCACTCAAACCATGCTGCGTGACGCCTTCAGCGGCGAAGAGTTGGCGAAAGTGTTCAGTGTGATGGGACTTGGGATTGCCATCAGCCCTGTTATCGGCATGTTTTCCGGTGGCCAATTGGTCAAGGTGGGTGGTCATCATGCGGTGTTTTTGGCTTTGTTTATTATGGCCTTGGGTTTATTCGCCTATTGTTTTATCAGGTTGCCGGAAACCCAAACCAGCAGGCAGAATTTGCAACTGGTCGCCTTGAGTAAACGTATGCTCGGTGACAGGCAAATCTGGCAATCTGCACTCTTGGTTACTGCCTATAACGTTGCCCTGTTTTCTTACTACCAACTCGGTGGATTCAATTTTGCCAGGCTTGGGTTCACGCCGGAACAGTTCGGTTACAGCGGCTTAATCCTTGGCCTGGGCTCACTGGTCGGCAGCTACAGTAATAAACGCTTGATCTCCAAGGGAGTCTCTCAAGGCAAACTCCTGCAAGGCGCTGCTCTATTGCTGCTTATGGGAGCCATAGGGGTACAACTCTCGCTGAACTCCATCGGGTTTCTGGCGCCTATGCTACTCGTGGTTATGGCATTCGGAATAGCTATCCCCAATGTGCTCAGCATGGCTTTGGCTCAGTACCGACAGCAGGCCGGCAGCGCCGGTGCCCTGTTCGGCTTGATGTACTACTTACTCATCGGCAGTGGCCTGGCTCTGGCAGGCGCGGTGCAGCACTTGGGATGGGTACTGTTAGCCTGCGGCAGCATGGCGCTGTTGGTAAGCCGGGTTCGCTGATGAGTTTGCCGCAGTTGGCTATAGTTCAATGCAGAGTTTGCGCTATTAGGCCCAGTCTCCGGTCTTAGTGTTCATTTGCGGCGACCAGCTATTAGGTAGGATCTAGAAATGACAAAGCCCCTTATTGAAGGGGCTTTTTGGAATGGGGCTTGCTGAATTTTGAACGTTTTTAACAGCGCGGAATATCACTCCACGTTCTGGATCTGATTATGGAGTTTGGCTTTGTAATCAAGTTATATCAGTGCTTTAGTGGCTGCATAGTTTTTATTTGCTCGGGTTTGTAACCGTTTTAGTAACCACTTTGCTGATGGCTTGCGTTGCTTTGATGTACTTACATTTGGATGATGGTGATATGGGAGAGTGATAGCGACTTCGTTATCACTCTCTTAATTTCGGCTTAATTTACACCTAATGCTTTATACACAGCATCTACCGGATCGGCATAGAAGCTGATCTGGAATTTCGAGAACACTTCTGCTGGCACAGTTGGGATATCTGATGCAGAAGCCATCGGCAGTAGCACTCGTTTCGCGCCGCTGTCCATTGCAAGTTGCAGCGAGCCTGCTAAGTCTTCCACCGGATTCACCACTCCACCCAATGTCATATCCCCCAAGGCCACCATCTGCTCCTGCAGAGGTTTACCTAGCAAGATCGAGCAAAAGGCAATAAGCGCCGCCAGGCTGGTCTTCGTGCTGGGGCCAGAGTTGTGTAGTTCAACTACATGCAAGTGGTATTCATGGTCAGAGAATTTGGCGCTGGCACTTACACGGTTGAGGTTGCCCTTGAAGTAATCAAAACCTACCCGAATAGCTTCTTTGGCTGGCGTGTTGGAACCAAGACCCGAAGTAGAGTGCTTACCATTTCCTGGTGTCATCTGGGTTTCAAAGCGATACAAGCCTAACTGGCCGGCGGTGCCCTTGGTTACCATATGTACCACCCCAGGCTTGCCTAACCCTTCAGGGATCAGTTTACTACCGCCTTGCTCAGGTACATTGACGAAGAACTCTTCGAAGGTTTCATTATCCAAGTAACTGAAATGCACATCAAAGAATTCCATGCCACCAAGCTTTTTCAACTGCTCTTTTACCCGGCGGCGAGTTTCCAGCGCATAGGTCAGACAGGCTCTAACATCTTCTTTGGTGTACTTGGCATCTGGATGCAGCAGCTTTAGCAGGCCAGATGCTGTTCTCCTGACCGCAATTACATCACGCTGATTGAGGTTATTGCCCAGCTTAAAGTAACGGTCAATGGCATCGGCAAAACTACGCTTGCGCATCTCGCGCATGTATTCAGCTAGATAGTCTGTAATGAGGCCGTAACTATTGGTAAAAAATTCCGGCCGCATTTTAGGAATTTCCCAGCCGGGAATATAGGCATGGAAGCGGTCAAAAAAGGCAGTGTCTATCATGGCATCTGGGAACGGTGCCAACAGATGGCTGGTCTTCACCAAGGTTTCGACGCTCTGGTTAATGTTACCTACGAACACCATGGACGCTTTGGCTTCGATGGAATCACGGCCACGGGCGAAAGAGCCAGACGCCATGTAATCCTTCATGATCTGCACGCCATCTTTGTCTTTAAAGTTAATGCCGGCTACTTCGTCAAAGGCTACCACATCCCACATGCCCACCAGCCCTACCTGGCGCGAACTCATGTTGTAAAACAAGTTGGCAACCGTAGTTTGGCCGCCGGATACGAGTAGCGAGTTTGGCGAACACTCTTTATATACGTGGCTCTTACCTGTGCCCCGTGGGCCAAGTTCGCAGACGTTGTAGTTGTTTTCAACAAACGGGATCATCCGTGTCAGCAGGTGCCACTTGGTGCGGTGTTCAAGGTTGGTAGGTTCCATCCCCACAGAGCGCAGCAGCACATCCATCCACTGATCGGTTGAAAACTCCGCACGGGCGCTAAACAGCTCATCCATGTCCATAGATGGCATCTGGATAGGCTTGAGGTTTGCCACCGAAAATGGCGAAATTTTCTGACCCTCTTCAAAAAAGTAATTCAGGGTCACGATGCACCAAATACCACCAGTCAGTAGCTTTTCGTTCTGCTTAACGATACTTGGCGGAATAATGGCGTCTTTAATCCCCAGGTTGGAAAGTTCAGCCTCATAGACATCTTTCTTCTGGTTCAAACGTACGCCAACCTTATCAATTACCTTAAAACTACCGCGTTCTCGAATAAGCGATTTCACCTTTTCGGCTTCATCGGGGCGCACATAGTTTTCGGCCAGCACTTTTTTAACGTTTTCCATGCCCTCACGTACTACCTCGGAATCGTCCGAAGCGCAGTACATGCCGAGCAGATACTCGAGCACGTATACAGGCACGTTGGCGCCTTCTTTAAGTTGTTTGGTCAGGTCTTTACGAACCACTTTGCCCTTAAAGAAGCGGTTAAGGCGGGCATCCAAATCGGCGGCGTTAAGCTCGGCAATTTCGTCACTGCTGGTTTTGGCTGGTGGAAGTGCAGGATTTTCATCATGTTGTACAGACTCAGTGCATGGTACTGCGCCTGTATATACATCCATCTGCTGGATAACGACATTGTTGGTCACTTGGGTTACAGATGTTGGTTCCTTTGATTCGGCTTTGCCCAAGAACTCGCCGCTGTCATGTTGATGATCATTAGTAGACATGAAATTCACCCTGTCGGCTTGCAAGGTCCATTTTACAGGACATTGCCATTGTTATTCATTTTTTAGTTAGCTAATTAAAACAGTGGTTCGTGCACCACTACCGTGCAGCCGTCACTAGCTGATTAAAAACCAAAGTCATTATTAAAGGCCAAATCAATGGTGACCGGATAACGGGTAAGTTCTATGCCTTCTTCGTCATCGGTCAGGACCAGTTGATAGTGTGCCTTGCGGTCATACTGCTCGGCCGTGAGTTTAAGCCGGATGTCTTGCGCCCGTTCATCAAGGCTATTGGAGGAGGATTCAAAAGTCGCCCGCTCAATTGCAGATACACTTTGACCCGCATCATCCAATATGCAGAAACGTACACTACGTCCCTTAAACTTATCGCCCACTGCATCTGTTTGCAAAAAACGAATTTTATCAATGACATTAACCAGCTTGATAGGTTGGTGAGCAGGCACCACGCCGACTTTTTGCTTCTCATTTAGCTGCTGTTTTTTCCCGCGAAGCTCTTGTACTTCAAGTATGGGAACGCAAATCTCCTGCAGCATAGCGCCGCCATGCACAAAACGGGCTCCGCCCACAAAATGGAATCGACTAACGCCTTTGGGTAGCCAGCATTCCATGTCGGTTGTTCCTCCGAGTATTTGAGCCAGGTGGCCATGCCATACCTCGTTATTTTCAGGCAAGTTACGGCCGAGCAAATAACGCTTTTTAGCAATCACAGTCCCGGAAGGTTCGTGTAAAAGACTCGATTTCACCCCAAGATCGGGATTAGCCTGCTGGAATAAAAATCCATGGTCGGCGGTGACCAGTACCTTAGTTACCCCAAAGCCGTTGATGACTTTGTTGATGAGTGTGTGAAGCTCTTGAATTGCTTTACGAGCCGCAACAAAGGTTTGGTGTTCTGTAGCCGCTTTATCGCCGTAGGCATCAATCACATCATGGTAGATGTAAATAACGGTCGCATCATCAACGACCTCATTGGCCTGTGCTCGAGTCCAACTCAGCAGATCTTTGGCCGATATTGCCAATCCGCCAACGGATTGCAGAATGGCGCTGCGGTTGGCAAGACCTGCACTGCTTTTGCCATCCACCAGCACAGTCGCACCATCGGTGGAAAAATCCAGTTGCTTATGGGGCAGTAATGCCGCCATTCCCAATTGGGTATAGCTTGGCAGCACGCTCACCTGGCTTTTGAGCTGAGCGGAAAAACGCTTGGCCAGATTAATCTCAGTCTGCAGTTCTTTAGCCACTTCATAACGCAGCGCATCGCTGATAATTACAAACTGGCGCCGCACGCCACTCTGTGCAAGGCGTGGCCTGACGTTAAGATCGTAAAACTGTTCCTGTCCTGGTACGCCAAACTGCCAGTTATCCAGTTTGTGCTCTTTGGCAAGCAAGCCATCCCAGGCGAGGCCCAATTGGTACAGATACCAGCTTACATAAAGGTCTTCGATGGCCGAATCAAGGTTGGTAAGAATTTCTACGGTTTGTCCCTGTAAAGCTTCTACTGCCTCATTGAACAGACGGTAAGAGGCGTCAAACTGATACAGTTCTTTTTCGTAGGCCAGATACATGGCCTGTGCTGTGGAGTAGTGGAATCCATCGGGGAAACACTTACGCAGCTCAAAGAGCTGTTCAGCATGGTTTAGTGCCAGATATAAATGATTATATTTGGAGGTAGTACGTGCCCAGTACATCTGCCGACGACGTGATAGCAACATGGCAAAATCAGCGCGTGAGAATGCCAGTCTGCCTGCCTGCAGATCATTAACCAGCACACGAATGATCATCTGCTCTATTGTTTCAAAGGTTTCCACTGCCAGTAACTGCTGTGGCTCCAGCTCACGTAAGCGATTATCAAGCTCAAGCTGGCTTGAAATACGGGCTGAAAGTACCCGATAGTCTTCGCTGTAACGGCTTGAGTCCCGCCACAGGCCCAGTAGATGCATAGCATTGACGCGCCCCGATGGATTTGCCAGCAGTTGCCCCTTCATCCACTGGGGTCTGGCACCATCCATCAGTTCATAACACTCGCTCACCATCATGCGGCGCAGCAAATCGTTAAGGGTCGGCTTAGGTGCATCGTCGCCATTGCCGTTGTGACCATTGCCGTTCTGATTAGAATGGCTATCGCTTTCGGGCAGCAGGTAATCAAACTGCTCCGCCATCAGTGCCCAAAAGCTGGTTAGCACCCCATGCTTTTCAAGCAGTGCCAGCTCTTTTTGAATGGCGCTGTCATCCTCATCCACCATCAGGCTGCCCAGCGTCATCAGCATGTCGGGATAATTTGCTTTGCTACCCAGCAGTACACTGATGATTTTCATGTCCAGTGTCAGCGCCGTTTCCTGGCCACTGCGGCCATCAATGCGGGCTTTGAGGGTTTTCAGCCTCTCCTGGCTGGCAAAAAAGCCTTGCCGCGCCGCAATGTGCTCACGCAGCGACATATCATGCAGCCCAAGTTCGTTGAGGATGATGGAGGCAGCATCAGCATAAAAAGTTTCGCTGTAACAGCGCATATCCAGCAGCCAGTCCTGCGCCGCTATCGGCTCGGCGCTTGGCCAGTACAGCAAAAATGCCTGCGCTGGTTCGTGCAAATCAATGCGGCAGCGCACCTCAAGTTGCGACTCATTGGCCATATTGAGTATGCATACAGGTTTATCCTGATGCCACAACGACAGTTGTGGCACCACATGGGTAAAGCTTTGATCCGGGTCATGCCAAAATACAATCCGGCTTTCGGAGAATTTTTTGTTAAGACCCTGTTCTAACTGAGAAATGTCCATAATGGCCCAAAAAATCTAAAAGTAGCAGCGCGAAATAATTAGTTCGTTATTCCCGTTGCATCCAATTATCACATAGATGCAGATATATCGCGCTGTCAGTCGCCTTTACCGCCTGTGATAGCCTTAACGTCACTGAGCAGGCTACCGAACTTGCCATAGTTCACCTTTACGCCATCATCCAAATCCAGTTGTATACGCATATCTGCGTGGTGCTTGAGTTCATCATCAAAGGCGCGCAGTTCACTTAGCTGCTTGGTCAGCTTGTCGATTTCTTTCCCCAAACGTTTGGCATCGGCAGTGCTGGCCTCAGTTTGCTCCATACGCTTACGCTCGATGCGGCTCGCCATCTGGCCCAGCAGCGGCGTCACATACTCGGTGCGCATCCGTGGCAGGGTGGACTCATTATAACGGTGCAGGTACACCAGGCACTCGAAGGCCTTTTCCTTGCCGGAGCTGAACAGCCAATAAATCGGCCGCTTCTTGTAGGTTTTAAGATGATCTTTATAGAACTGGCTCGAGAGATAACGGCGAATAGTCTCGCGGGCAGTCTCGCCGCCTTTTTTAACCGGTTTGATGGCATACAGGCAGAGGCTGTCGGCGATAAAGTTAAGGTTCTCCTCCAGCTGCGCCTTGCCCCAGACGGTCGCGACAAACTCTTCGATGCGCGCCGCCACATCATCTTCAAACCAGTTCTCAGAGGTTAAGGGCAAGATGCCATCGTCGTCGGCGGAGAAAGTCGAATAGGCGCCCTTATCCACCAGTGCCTTAAAACCTTCGTTACCGGCATGGGCGTACACCAGGCCTTCGCGGTCCAGCGAATAGCGACCCATCATGCAGCCAATGGCGTAGGAGATGAGTTCCGCAATGGTGTCCGACTGCAAGCGCGCCTCGCGCTCTTCGTCGGTAAGGTTGCCGCCATAGCGGTAGTGCGGGTTGCAGGTCAGGGTGATTTCGCTTAACGGTACCTCGGGCGTCAGTTCATCCTGCAGGCCGTATGCTTCGATGAAGATACGGTTGTTTTCTTGCTCCAGCCGCTGCATCTCTAGCGTCATCTTCCGCCAGTGTGTACGAATATTCTGGAAGGTGGCTTTCACTGACGGCTGGCGGTAGTCGGGATTCAGTAGCGGCATGCTGGTAAAGTCCCAGGATGTTTCAAAGGAGTCCCAGTCGTTTTTGCCGAGAGATATCAGCCGCTTAACATTGGCATCTAAATTCTGTTTGTTATTTTCAGGGGGCTGAAACGGAACGCGTGCCATATCACCGACCTGAAACGTTGTAGTTGGATTGAGAATTTGCATAAATCCAAGCATTAGTTTGCTATTCATCAATCCGATTACTCGTTTCAGCATACTCCTTGCTGGAAAACCTGAAGAGCCTTTAACGTCAAAAATGAAGCCATTGGGCGCGTGTCTAGCGGCAAATGAGTTCGTCGTTATGTCAGCCCATGTGATCCCCTCTTTGAAGTAGTACTCTGTATTTTGAGGTCTGGATCGTACTTTGCCATTCTCATCTGTAAAATTACGGATGCGGATTCCGTCATCTTTCCAGTCAACGACATATTCACAATTCCCGTACCATTTACGCCAGTCGCCACCCTTGTTGTATGGGAACCACTTTAATCCTGTCTCTCTTGCTTCATCACGTGAGGAGAGCCCAAAGCCAATCTCTTTTAGAGAGACTTCGTGCCACGCCCTCATAAATGTGTCATTCGATCCGGTTTGCAAACCAACTCTAGGCTTTACGACTTCGCCAAATAATGGAGCGTGGGCAAAGACTTGGCGAATAGTATCACTTACCCAGTAGGCGATAGGGCTGCCCGGTATTTTCTTGAAATCTTCTGTTGAGGCGAGTAAGGGATTTGAGCGTCCCTCTCTAAGGCTTGTATCTTTCTCCGCTTCACTTCTTCCATCAGTAAGTTTCAAAAAATAGCCTTTGAATTTAGTATCTCTTGAGTTGGCTATTACAAACGCAGTTGTCGAGACGACCTCTCCGCCAATGCTGTCAAAGGCTCTTGCGCCCAAATGGGCCATGGAAACAATTGTAGATTTGTGGAGAATTTCGGTGCGCAAAGTCTCGAACGAGGATAGAAACATCCAACTTTGCATAGTTATCATGGCAACTGAACCTCGCTTGTTAGCCAGATCCAAATTGCGTTCGATAAACATCGCAAATAGGTCTGATTTGCTGTTTGGGAACTGCTTTTTAGCAAACTCTTTCAGATCAGCATTCATGCCCTTACTGCCCATATAAGGCGGGTTGGCAATGACCGCATCATAGCGTTTAGCGAGAATGCTGGCCTGATGTAGCAGCCCCAGCAGTGCGCGGGCGGCGGGCTTTTGCTGGGTATCGCCGCTGCCTGTTAAGCGCTGCAAAGTAGCGAGCAGGTCATCAATGGCCTCGGCCTTATCGGCTGGCACCTCAATCAGGGAGCCTAAGGTTTTGGCATCGATAAAGCGCTGCTGTAAATCGGTAAGCAGTTGTAGGCGGTTATCGTTGGCTGCAATGGTTTGAGGCGCAGCTGCAAACAGGTCTTGTACCTGGCCTCGGTTCCAGTCGGCGTTGAGGTTAAGGGCTTGCCACAGCTTGCTGATATTGAGCGAGCGGCTTTCCTGCAGGGCATAAATGTTTAGTTTAAGCTCGCGGGAAAAGAGTCTGCGGTCATCCTGACGGGCGCGCATCAACAGGGCAAAACCGGCGAGCTGCGCGGCGCGGTCGTCAATGTCGAGCCCATAGAGGTTATGGCCGAGAATGAGCAGCGGAATATCGCGGCTGCGGTAGCCGCGCTCTTCGTAAATGTGATAGAGGATGTTATAGGCTTCCACCAAGATGTGGCCGGAGCCGCAGGCCGGATCCAGTACCGTGATGGACTCGGGCTCAATGCTGGTGGGGGTTAAGCGGGCAAGTTCGCTCAGCACCTCATCCGGCTGCTGCCCCGGCGCCACATAGTAGGGCATGTCTGCGGCGAGCGGCGAATCTGGGTAGGTTTGCAGCCAATAGCGCCCAACCGAGTTTTGCACCAGATACTGCACAATCCAGTTGGGGGTAAACAGCTGGGTGGCAGCCGGAATATCGGCGGATTTCACCACCTTGCCGATGACCTCATCCTTTTTGTCGCTGATGTAAAACTGATACAGCCAACCTATGACCTCAACCTGCTCCCAATCAGCCTCGGGAATACCATCCACCAGCTCACGCCAGAAGGCATCGGTACGGGTAAGGCCGGTGGGCAGCAGCAGCTCGGTTTCATCGTCGATGGCTTCAAACAAAAATGGCATCGCCTGATGCAGGCGGTGGCACTGACCGAGCAGTAATTCGCGGTACAGCGCCTCTTGCTGATTACCGGCCAGTAAGAGCTCGAGTAACTCAGATTTGTCGAGGCTGATGCCCTCAGCCATTAATGAATCAATCACCTCGGTGGCGCGGTCAAGCACCTCAAAGCCCTGGGGCTGGGTGGGGTGAGACAGAATACGCACGCCGTGCTCGAGGTAGGCATCGTCGCTTTTCAGCTCCATAAAGCGGATGGCACAAAAGCGATTAAACCAGGTGTAAGCCACCTGCTCTATCAGCGCCTCAAAGCCTTCATCGGCTATGCGTTGGGTTAGGTGCTTGAGCGGTGCGCTGTAGTGGGCAGGATGGGTATATCCTGCTACCTGGAGTACATCACCACTGACGTTTGGTGGGGTGATGCTGGTGGCGCTTAGGCCAAACTCGGCAGCACGGGCGCGAATGGCTCGGATAAAAGCACTGCGGGCACGGGGTGCGACTTTTTTAAGGTTGTTGGTGTTCATAATTGATCCGGGAAATGCTTCGTTGTGTCTAGTGCAAACGCGCTATCAGCTGATGGCAAAAATCAGAATAACGCCTGCTGCATGTGTAACCGCGCTGCCAGGTATGCCAATGCCGAGATGAAGAGTGTGCTTGCTGCAACCGTGGAAATCAGCCAGCTACGGGCACGTTTTTGCCAGCCTGCTTCATTGCGCTCCATATCGCTACGCAGTTGCGCAAGTGCTTCTGTATAGGCTTGCAATTGCTCCTGGTGAGCATCCGCTGTTTTTACGAGTTGCTGATGTTGCTGAGTGGTTGAGGCAGACAGGGAACTCAAGGCCGCTTGCTGTACATCCAGCGCCTGGGTCCAATCCGTTTGCTGCTGAATCATTGCCACTTGCCAACGTGTGTCATGCTCAGCTAAAGCGCTCTGCTGTCTGAGCTCGGCCTGTTGAAGTGCTTGCTGGAGTTGGGCCTCCGTAGCAGCCATAGACTGATAGATGTTTGTTTTAATATGGTCTATTTCATCGAGAGATATTTTCATTGCATTGGCAACTTCACGCTCATGGGCATCAAGCTCACTCTCGACCTGAGACCTGAGCTCAGACTGCTCTAACAACATTTTCTCAACGCTTTGCGCATGCTCCTGCTGTAACAATCGATGTGATTGGTGTATCTCAATAATTTGCTGGTCCACACTGGACAGCAGCTCATCTTTGGTATGCTTGACCTCATTGGCTATATGAATCAGCTGTTTAGCACCTTCTTGGGTGAGACCTTTCAGCTCAAAATATTCATTTACCAGTTGTTCGAGTTTCGCATTCTGCTCTGATAACTCCTGCTGCTGCCGTTGGATATGATCCGAGCTTTCGGCAAGCTGTTGAGTCTGCTCATGAATAAGCTCTTGTTGGATTGCCAAGTCTTCCTGTTGGGTAGCCAATTGCTTAGATTGAGCAACGCTCAATACCATCAACTGGCCAAGCCTTTTTGAAAAGCTGGCTTGCAACTCGACAGCATCAAGTTTTGCATTTTCCAGCTCGCTTTTATTCCACCAACGGCTTAAAAAATTTCGACTTTCATGTCGGGCCCTGGCCGACTTGATGTCATCCAACTTCTGATAGTCAGATGAAAAATCTTGCAATAATCCTTTCATATCCACTGCTTGCAGAATGTCTTCAGGTATTGCTACATTGGCCATCGATTTGACGAACTTGTTGACTTGCGTTCCCATTACACACTCCATCCCTTGATATTCATGCTTTCCATAAGCGCATCCAGCTCTTGTTGCTGGTCTTGGTATTGACGTTTTTTTACACTAAGTTCCTGCAAGAGTTGCTTCCTGCTGGTTAATTCTTTTTCGTATGATTGGCTTATAACTGAAAAATCTTCAGTAACTTCGCCCAATAACAATTCTATATTGAGATAGGTTCCTGCAACATCCTGGTAAATAGACGAGTTTTTGAATTGAGCCTCCAGTAAGTCAGCCATATGTAAAACATTACTGTGTAGCTCATCCAGATGCGCTTCTTGGGCTTGTAGTAATTCCGTGCCTTTTTCAGCAAGCTTGTCGAACAGGCTATCCAGACCATAAATAATCAGTGCGGTAATAACCCCTGTTAATATCCCTGCAATTGCAGGGGAAAGAATATCTGCCAGTGGAGCCAGCAAGGGCACAGAGAGAACAAAGGCTTTGATCGACTCTTCAAACAGCATACCCAAAGCCATAGTAACCACTCCGGCTATTATTTTGGTTACCTGACGACAGACTTCATCAAAACTCATGTTCTCTGGTGGGTAGACAACCATTTTGATAGCCTCCCACAGTCCCTTTATGCCTTCGCGGATGATGGTGACCACCTTGGCAGAAGTTGTCACCACTGAGTTGATGACAAACGTAAGCAGGTTGCTGACAAAGCCTTGAACGCCTCCTTGAATCGCGGCATCCAACGCACTGGCCAGTTTACTCACGACTCTGCTCGCGACTCTTCTAAATGCAGCAATAAGTCTGTCAATCAACCCGGGCTCTCTAAATGTGGATGTTAAAGATTTGAATTCTAGAAAAGATCCATTGACGAACTCATAGAGCAGCACCCCTAGCGCTTGCCTTAACGCATTCTTTCCGGCTTCTTTAGCACCAGTCATGGCAAGCTCACTGCCCTGTTTTTTGATCTGCGCGGCAAGTAGGTCCCGCTCGATCGCGCGATCTGAGTTTTTTACAGTTTCGTCGAACACCTCTTTGTCAATTCCAAAGGATTCGGCGTTAGTTTTACCCTTATCGGCTTTGCGTTCCTGTGCTGCCCATTCACGCTTATCCTTATCTTGCATTGACTGATTGATTCGCCCCTCAGCGGCTACAAGGTTCGCATCTTGATTGGCCATTTCAACCCGCTGCTCTTTCGTCATAAACAAGTTGGCACCAGAGTCCATTTCAATGGTTTTGGCAGCACGAACGTGATCCAAGTGAGTTTGACCATCCCTTGTTAACTCCTTGCCGGTGTAGGCACTGACCGGAGCGTCCTCTTGCTTGAACATTTCCTTACGTTTAGCGGGAAGATCTCTATCGTAGGCATCTCTATCAAAATTTTCTGACCGCTTTTCAGTTAGCTCATCAAATTTAGCCCTATCTTGCTCAGTTGCCGTGATCCCTTGTTCAAAATTATGCAAAGTAGTCACGTTGCCACCGGTTTTATCATCGAACATCGCCGGAGTTAACCCAAAGGGACCGATAAGCTGCTGAAGTACTTGTTGTTGGCAGCTAGCCATAAGCTCGCTTAATCGCTGTTCCTTCAATGCGGCTTTGGTTTGAGTAACTTGTTGAGTCTGCTTCATGTGTCGTTCCCTGAATCCCTTGCCCTATTTAATCCGTACCCGTTTGCCGGCGCTGATGGCCTGATTCAAGCGGCTGCGCAGCTTATCGAGATATGCTTCGATATCGTCACTGGTTTCAATAAACATGTGACTGGCACCGAGTAGCTCAGTAGGTGACACAATTTCAATCGGTTTGGCGGCCGGAGTCTGTGTCTTGACTTGTGGTTGTGCTGGGGTATTCGTGGCCGACTCCATACCATTTGTCGCAGTGGCTGTTGATTGCCCTTCTGTGACTGTTTGCGCCCTATTTGTAGCATTTTCAGTATGTGCAGCTTTCGCCTTTTGGGCCTCGCTGTACTTGTTGATGATATCGATGACATCGTCTTCAAGTTCATCGGCTTCTTTCTCTAGGCTTAACATCTCGTGCAGAGAATGGCTTTGAGCTACTTTTTGCTTAAGTGTTTCAAAAGGATGCAGGGCACGATTGCAGACCTCATCTGGTAATCCATTCAGTAGCTTGATACAGCCTTGTTTAACCGCATCAATGGTAACAGTGGCGGTGTAACGTCTGGTTTCTATCAGGCGTTGGTTGACCCTTTTGATTGCATCTATGTGATTAGCCACTGAGCGCAGCTTGGCATAGGGACTGCTGGCATTGGCGATAAGCTCAAGCTCATTGAAGGCATTAGCTGCCTCAGGCTCCTGATCCAGCGCATGACGATTAGCTACAAACTGATCGCCCAATGCTCGTTTGAGTTGTTGCCAGGTATCAAACTGGCGAGTGTAGAATTCTTCTACTTCTTCGAAGTCTTCGGCAAAATCCTGTAGTTCATTATTGTTGTTCTGTAGCTGCTCAATCAGGCTAAAGCTATTATTTTGCTGCTCAAGCAGTACTGCAACCAAACGGCTACCGGTATCGAGTACCGACTTGCCTGGGCTGTCTGATTGCGTTGCTTTTGTAGTGAACTCTCGCAGCAGTGTTTGCCAGCCTTTGAGTTCCTCCACCAGCTTTTTGGCCAGCTCTTTTTCATTGGCTTCAAATGGCTTGTTAAAGATGTCTTTTGCCAGTTTTGCTGCCTTGGTGATTTGCAGCTCGGAGTGCTGACGTACCCGGCGCAGCCTCAGACCTGCATGGCTTCGTACCGAGGTAAAATGATCGTAACTCCGCTTTAATGGCAGATCACCCGATGAGGTAGACAGAGCGACTTTGCCTTGCAGCACCAGGTGTGCCAGCTGCAGAATCACTTCATCTCGGTTCCAACCAAATGGACGGGCGGTAAAACGGTCCAGCATCTCTTTCAGATATACAGGTTTGTTTGCTTCGTCCGAGATTTCGAGGAATAGGGAGATCTCTTTTTTGGCGGCTGCATTGGGGTCTTGTTCATTCAGGCCAAGGTTTAGTTGTGCTAAATCATCTGCCGTCACTACAGCTTTAAGTTCATGCAATGGTGCATTGCCAGAGCTCTTAAGTAGGGTTAGCTTTTGGAATGAATTTTCAATTACATAAGCAAAGCATTCATCGACGATGCTGGTCACATTGGAGGCTTTGATGTTCAGTTCGCTTCCCAACACATAGCAGGGCGAGCGCCTCACCAGCTCCTCGAACGCCAGACTCAGCCGCTTGCGGCGACTGGTATTTTCCATCGCTTTTTCTGCGAGCAGTTTTTCTTGCTCAGGGCGTTGACCACGTATACCGGAGAGGAACTTTTCAGTTTTGAGCCAGGTGTCAAATTCATCCCACAAACGCTTATCACTGGGCAGGCGCACTAACACGCAGCCCTGGCCCTCACTGCTCATCGCTTTACAGGCTTGCTCGTTATAGCTGTCGTAATTGGCGTCCAGAGGAGACACTACTTTGAGAACTAAATCCGTTTGCAGACTGCCATCCAGCGGGTGACCGTTACAGAAACGACTCAAAGGATAGTCTTGTTTATTAATTGGATAACGATACTGACGTTTACCGCCAAGCACTTCATCAAACACCAGTTTAGCGAGTTGACGGTTTTCCTCGGTTGACTCAACCAAGGTATGTTTAATTTCCTGTTCGATGGCTTTTTCATCATCAGTCAGGAATACATACTCATCGCCGTTACGGGTAATGAGCAGTTGGCTTTCGAGACGGTTAAGACTGGCTTCGATACGACTTTTCAGTACGACCTTGTCAGTGTCGATTTCTTCAATCGACAGGGTAACCAGGTTGTCCAGCGTCGATTTGAGAATATCGACATAACGAATCAAGAACAGGGTTTTGAGAATGCAAACATCGTAAGGTTCGAGTGATTTTTTGTCGGTGGCTTGCTCGAATATGCGTTTAACGTTGGTATCAAGGAATGACTCAATTGCCGGATAAAAGGCGTGGAATGGGATAAGGACTCCCACTGATTGCTGCATAAACTGGCGGGCAGCGTTCTGGAATGCATCCAGCAATGAACGCTCGCCCCTAGAGAGGTGTTTGCCAGTAGCCCCCACTTTTCGAATTGCCTCAAATACCTTCTGCACCAGCAAATACTGGTAAGGCACAAAGGGATAGTGATCAACAAACTGGACGTTATCTTCGAAGCTATTGAGTTCGACTGTGGTATTGCTATCGAAGGCCAACTGGTTTTTAAGGATGTCGCCTTTTTTGGCGTACAACTGAGCTAACTCATCTTTTGCAACCGGGCTTTTTTCAAGCAATCTTGCCTGGATAACCTCGCTGGTGTTGGAAGACGACAGCGAGATGCGGGTATGGAAGCGCCCCTGAATTTTGGAAAAATCCTGACCTTTTTTGGCGCTGAGATCCCCAAGAACGGCGTCAATATCTTCCTGTGAGGTGACAATCACCCAAGCGCGCCCACCGCAAGCGGTTCCAAGGTTCTCTGTAATGGTTTGCAGTTTCAGCATCATTTGCGTGTTATCGCCAATGAATTGACCGACTTCGTCTACCAGGAACAGGATACGCTTGTCACCGGAGCGATCGAGATACTCCCGGACCCATTTGGCAAAGTTAGCAATGTCCAGCGTGAACATGGACTCCAGATTATCCATGCTTTGAATTGAGGATGTTTCCGACTGGCCGGTTGCGTGCGCCCATGCAATCGCCATTTCATCACGACTGAAACTATAGGCATCGCGCTCGTCTTCCCAGCGTTCTCCTTTAACTTCCTGGAATTTATCTTTAAAAGCCTGAAATTGGCCACGTTCGTCGAGTTCTCGCTCCAAATGCGCGATGTGCGGGTGATCTGCACAGTAACCAAGACGTTCGTTAAAGACTCGCAAGAATACTTTCAAGATTGCGTCTTCTTTGTCTTCGGTGTCGGCTTTGCTGTCGATGTTAAATAGAATAACGTCGGTATCGCGACTCACCGCGGCGTGGATGTCGCTGTAAAGCAGACTATCGGTGATTTTCGAACGAAAGAAGTCTATCGCTGTACGGGTTTCACCTGCATTTACAGCTTTTTGATTGCCCAGCAGATAAGATAGGATCTTGATAAAGTGCGATTTACCCGAGCCAAAATACCCAGATACCCAGATACCAATTTTACCTGCTACCGAAGGATCGTCAGGAGCTGAGATACCAGGAAGGTAAGTCTCAAAGAAGTGACGGAGATGACGATCTAGCTCTCGTGTTACGACGTACTCGTCCAGTTCACTCCAAATGATTTGTTCATCGAGTTGATCGGCTTTAACGACACCATTAATTGGACGGTCGAGTTGTTTAGTAAAAAGATCTTTCAGTTGCATCATGTAATCCCAATATTCTGTGGTGCAGATGGGTATCTGGCATTCCGTTGCTAAAATGTTTAAAAAAACGCGCTTAACGTTCTGTTACGTATACTGCTTTGCTTTGGGGACGAGAGGGAACGCCCGGTAGTAGTTGGCACGTGATATTTCGGCCGAGTCAAAATCAAAGGGGTATAGTTCCAGCCCTGTGTAACGACCTGGGTACATCATAACCAATGGTATTTGGTCCATTTTTGCGTGCAGCGCGTTTAGCAGGCTATGCCCTCGCAGTAGCGGCCAACATTGTCCAAGGCCAGACAGCACAACGAATTGAGGCTCTCTTGTCATTATTTTTGCTGCTAGATGACTGGCGACTCGACCTTGCTCCAATGGACCTTTAAGCGCTTTAGCTAATGCCTCTGCGCCTTTTTGCTTTTCCATTTGGAAGGATTTGTCTAACAGCTTTCGTCCTTGCAGTAACTCTACTAATTCTTCAAAGATATTAAGGTGTACGAAGCGATAGCCTTGACGTTCAAGCTTACCAAGCGTACCGACAAGGTGCTCTCTGACCATGAGTTCATGCTGGGGAGGGTAATCGAAGATGTAGAAGCCAATCTCTCCCCCTAGTTCTTGATTGAGCAAAAAGCTGTCGCTCTTTAAGCGCTCTTCGATGACATCAAGGCGCGTTATTAGTGAGGCTTTGCTTTCTTGCTGATTGTTCATCGTGCACCTTCCATGGCATCAAGAATTTGTGGGCAAGAATACCGATTGCACCACTCTGATATCAGTGGATGCAAGTAAACTTTTTTAAGTTTTTTACTGCGGCCGGACGCTAGATAGCCTGCATCTGCCAGTATCTTGAAGACATTTGAACCAATTTTGTTAATTGAAGTGCTGGCGTAATTGTCTAAACCCTCGATTATACGCATCCGAGAGTTGATGAATTCTTGCCAGTCATCGTTTTTCAGCTCTTCTCTGTACATTCGTCTGGCGTCTGCGAAGCTGGTTTGCATGAAGTCAGTTAAAACAGGTGATTGCTTCATAATTGCCAGCAGCAATAGCTGACTTGCCAGTTCATCATGTGCCTCTTCAAGTTCTGTCCAAAATGCTTCTCCTAATGGCTCAATACGCTTGCGAACTGTGCTTGCCATGCGTTTAGCACTGTGAATAGAGGGCTTTTGCAGGAGGTTTTCATCAACTATGGCCTGTAGCCAGTGTTGCTCATCGGGATGACTTTGCAGTAAGTGCGCAATAAGTCTACTTTCTCGGAGCATGATGCTACCGCCGATAATGTCACCTAAGTATTCTTTTGCATTCATGATTGGGAGCTCTTATTCATGCCCGGTGCGATGACGGTGTTTTCTACACCGTAGAGGGCTTGATAGTTTTTCAGGGCCAGATGTAGCTCAGGGCCTTGAAGTGAATGGTTCTGACTGCAGTCGACATTCCATAGTCGCAACAGATATCCGGCTAATGCTGCGCGGATGTCTAGTCTCAACATTTGTTCGCACATCTGGTAGTCACGAATGACTGCTTCTGAGTGGGTGAGACTTGGGTGTGGCTGAAGTACCAACTCGACAATCCTGTTCCACTGTTTGTCTCTGAGTTGTTTTTCATGTTCTGCGATTGGCGCTGAGATTAGTGTTGCTGATTCAATCCGGGTGAGTACGAAGTCCCTGAACTCACCGCTCAATCTGTCAAATGCCCTGATATGCCATCGTAAGCCTGTATCCACGAGTGTATGTGGTACTACCTCACGTGTAGTCTTGCCTGAAGACAAAGAGTAATAAGTAATTTTTAAAGCTAAACCCTTATACATAGCCTCATTGACCATGGCCACAATATGAATCGAAGGCTGATTTATCCTGTAGGGACTGTCACAGGTTATGGCTGGGAATCCTTGGTTGAAAAACCCATCACCGAAGCCATGACTAAGGGTGGCTAATGTTTTTATTACATCAAACTCAAAAACAGGTTGATATAACTCGGTTTTCAGATGAAGTTTCCGCCTCTCATCATAGGCCACATTCTGAGGTGCAATTTCTTTGTATCTGGCAAAGTCTTGGGTTGCAACTGAGGGTGCGATGCCAAAGCGCTCTATAAGGTCCGCTCTACGGGCCTCTCCTTTGAACATTAATACAAAATCGATGTGCGCTAATCGCTCTCTTTGGGAGAGGGTTAAGCTATCAAGAGTCAGTTGCTTCACAGACTATTCCAAGAGCAGGGCAGGTAAAATTGGACAGATTATTATGAGCTGACCACCTACTGATTTTCAGTAGGTTGGATGTTAGCAATACAGGTCCTGCACAGCCATAGCCACAAGCGTAAAAATTGAGATTGTTGTCGCAAAATGTCGCTAAGAGCACTAACTGATAAACAGCCTATTTAAAAAGCTTTCTTCTGAATATCTCTGGTCAAAGTAACGTGATACCAATTTCATTTAATAGTTGATCTGTTTCAGCGGGAGTTCAATGCACTTGAGACAAGGCGAGTCGGCGAAGTCATAGTGGTGCTATGTCGAGACGACTTAACGCGGTATCAAGTGCATTGAAACCCGCACTGTGTGAACGTGTCAGGCATCCTGCTTCTGTGTTGCATTGCTCTCAAAGGGAACCACCCTTAGTCAATCAATGCGCCTTGAATCAGCATCCCTGACACGCTCTGAATTGATCAAACTATTAATGAAGTTGGTATGACTACCAAAAATTCCCATTAACTACACTTTTTGCATCCCATTGAATCTGCGCATCTATCTGAGTGCTGCTGGCTAACCGATTGAAGAACGGCATGGGGTACAACCTGGTATAAACATGGAAGTGTAGGTGGGGAGCATCAGTCTCTTTATAGTAATGGTCAAGTGCTGATTGAATGACCTCCAATGCCTCAGGACCTTGCTGGCGGGCAATGAAGTATTTGGCATATTCAAGCTCGATTCTGAAGCGCTGTACGATGTTTGTGACCTGCTGGTGGTCCTTGTATTCATAGTTATTGAGCAACGCCACCAGCTGGTTGTATGCGTCGATACCTGTCTGCAAATCCTGTTGATTCAGTTCTTGATTGCAATACCAGGCAAGGGCGTTTTTCATTGGATTGGCTCGCATAGCCATCTTTCCCTCTTTGGTTTTGGCACCTGTCGATCTGCCACCATGTAACTTGCAACGGCCATTGATTTTGTTGCCGTATCGCAGACACCGACCACCACTTCGGGTTTTGGCTCCGCACCGGGGTAGGCTATCTAAGTTAAATCTGGTCATTAGAGATGATCCCTAAATTGTTTCAGTTTCATCGTTTCAAAGTGGATCAGCTAGTGGATCAACTTCGGTTCATGGGGTTTGTTTTGACTCAGCCGTCATGGGCTTTGTGGATCCACCTCTCAGCCAAGGTTTCATCCCGGTAGCGATAGCTTGGGTTTAGGTTAGCTCGGGTATCAGAATACGGCTTGGCTGTCATAATGGTGTTGTCTGGCTGCAATTGTTCACCATTGGCATTGGGGCTTCGAAGGCAACAAGATGACTGCTGTTTTTTCGGCTTAGCTTGATTGGCTAAGGATGGTTTGGACCTTTTTAGTCTACTTATTCTTGCGTTAATTGCTTGCTGAGGTGGTGTTTGCTTTGGTATCTCACCTTTGCGTGAGAACCAACTGCGTAATACCGTTATTGGCTTGCTGAGCTTAGGGTCCACCAGCAGTAGGTCTGTATCATGATTTTCTGCCTTCTGAGCTTGAGGTATGCGGAAGATTAGACCTGCACAGCCATTAGGGTTGAGTTCTTTGGTGCTGCGTTTCGTGAGGTAGCTGACGCGATAGACGGCAGACACCAGACTTCGTCTATCTCCCCGGTAGACGTTGCAGTAGCAGTTTTCAGGGATATGCATGCTACCGCCACTGATAGCGTTCCAATCATTTCTCAGGGACTCAACAAGTCCAGTTGAATGTCGAATTTCATGACCACTGAGAAAGATGGCTAAGTGGTAGTGTTCTTTGTTGCTGGTCTTTTGCTCTCGAGCGCATATCAATGCACATTCGCATTGGTAGCGAGTTTTGAGTTTGCTTTGTTGTTCAGACAGAAATTGAGAGATCAACTGATTATCTTGATTGAATGACTGGGGATGTAAGTCCACTCTGAGCACAAAGACTTTGCTGTATCTTGAAAGCATGGCTTCAAATACCCCAAACGTCTTGTTGACTGCTTTTGTTGGAAGCTTTGCTTGTTTGTCCAAGTAGACATTCCATGCATGTTGTTTGTAGCCATACAAGTAGGAGTTGTCTTTGGTAATTGCAAAACACATTGGGCAGTGGTCTCTCTAGATTCTTAATTACCGGGTAGTAATGCGATGGGTCATCGGGGTGATCCCTATGGGAAAGCCGGTTGCAGTGGGGATGATGTATTTGCTGGTTAGGGAACCATTCGTCATCTTGCGTCACCCCTCGCGTAAACGAGTTAGCCAGGCAAGAAAAAGGCGGGATTACCCGCCATTGCTTATTCTGGTTTCAAGCCATCGGTGAACATCTCGCAAGAGCCAGACATTTGAGCCACCTTGCTTAAACGCTGGCTGTGGGAAAATACCCTTGGCTCGCCATCTGTCGATAGTTGAACGGCTAAAGCCAGTTAGATTTAGTATGTCGTCAGTTGTCACCAATCTATGTTGATCGATATACATAGTTAGCGGATCTACTGCTTGGTTACTCATGCCTCATCTCCAACCATTTCACGACTGGCTACCCAGGCATTGAGTTCTGACAAAAGCCAGGCAACAGCATGGCCGTTTTCATTAAGGCGACGTCTCTTAGGGAAGAGTCCTTTCCGTTCCATTGACCAGGCAGTTGTTCTACTGATCTGAGTGATTTGACGGCGCTCAGCTTCTCGCACAAAGCGATCACCGGGTTGAATTGCAGGGGCTGATTTCATACATCATTTCTCATCATAGTGTTCGAGGCTGTTTGCCGTAGTACAGGGCCAGTTTGGTGCTGATTTTGTCTCATCATAGTGTTCGAGGCTGTTTGCCTGTTGATGAGATGTATTTTGTTGATTATGAAAAAAGGAAATAGCCCCTCTACTCAGAAGAGGGACCATTTTTACGGCTATGTGTATGTATTTAAATGGTTTGCTCTATTATCTCTTTGATCCGGCGGGCAGGGAAAATGCTCTTAAGTTCTTTGACTAACTGCGCACTCGTCAGTTTAGAGCCAGTGCTTGAGCTGGAAAGTCTTTTGGCGGATAGCCAATTTTTGATTGTTTTTTTCTCAGGATACCGGCAAGAAAAGCTCTTCAAAGCAGGGATATTTTTGTTCTCCCCTTGTTGCGAGAACTCCTGAATGACTTCATAGATTGCAGTATTAAGTGCTTCCTTTGTGATTTTTCCTGGGAGCTGGCGTTGCTGAATTTCAGATGCCATCATGTAAACCAATTCTTTGATACAGCTATATTTTTCAGCTTTCTTGGTTCCTCCCTGCTGGGGTTGAACGACAGATTTTTTGTAACCTAGGTCGGTATATCTGTCGGTAAGAGCAAGCGCATCATTAGAGCCAGCGTAATACCCCATCATCACAGAAATGTTGAGTATGCTGTCCAGGAAGCAGTACAGCTTATTGTGTGCTGGCTCTATTTCTGGATATTCCCGGAGTAATTGAGACATCATTGACATTAATCGGGCATGGTTATCTCTTACCAGCTCGAGCTGGTGGGGGTGCTCCTGATTACCCCTGCCATGATAGAGCCCTCCTTTATTAGCAAGAGCTTTAGAACGGCTTTCTAGTAGCTGAAGTAATGCCAAGCCAGGCGCTAATGACTTCTGACCACTGTCGAAGTCATGGCTCAGGTCATGCGGAAAAATCATACCCAGAGCGTCGAGTTGGTCTGGTACCAACTCAGGCAAAAGCATATTACTTACGTCTTGAGAACGCTTTAGTCGCTCTGATTCAGGTATTTTCATCGTTGTACTACTCTAGTTATTAAGTCGTGAATCACTATTTACTAATGGAGTTAGGCTGTTAGCTAATTTTTCGTGAGCTTCGCGGCGTTCATCCAGATAGTCATAGCGGTTGTAGATGGCTTCTACACCCTTGAGTTTGTGATTTAAACATCGTTCGGCAACGTGACCAGGGATGCCGAGTCCTGACATAAGGCTGCGACAGGTTCTCCGGAGGTCATGTATTGTGAAATGGTCTATGTCTGCCTCAGCAAAAACATTGGGATAGTGTCGTGTGCCTCCATTCACGGGTTTACCGAACATTTTGGATAGGGCGTGGTTCAGTGTGTCAGGCGAAATATGGCCTCTTTTCGCGTTGGTTTTCCGTGAGGGAAACAGGAATTCAGAACCACATGCCCGCATCTTCAGCTCCTCAAGCCAAGGCAAGATCTCTGTCGGCAGAGGAATGGTAATTGCTACACCTGTTTTGCTGCGTTCAGCAGGGAGGTGCCAAAGTTGACTAACCAAATCTAATTCACTCCACTTAGCTTCAGTCAGTTCGTTTTTGCGCACCCCTAACACCAGCAATAATGCGATGGCTAGATAGTTATCTCGGGTAAAGGCTGCTGGGTAACTGCGCAGAATTGGAAACAACTTCGATAGCTCATCCATGCTCAAAGCTCTGTCTCTGCTTTTTTCAAGACCACCAGCATCGTTGACGCTGAAAGGGCTTGCTGGGTTGCTTTTGGCAAGGTCGAGTTTGCAAGCATGATTGAACATCTGTTTGCAGTACATCAGGGTGTCATTGGCTGTAGAAGGACGACCGCTTTCCTCGACCTTTTGAATTATGTCTCGGATATCCCTGGCTCCAACTGAGTCAATTGGTTGTTGACCTATATAGGGTTTCACCTCTTTCTCATAAATGCGTTTTGGCACATTTGGGTGTTTGAGCCGCTTACAAAGACCTGCGTGCCAATCACCAAACAAGTCATCAACTGTGTAAATCTCTACGCGATTGCTTTTCTGCCGTTCAGCTTTTGGATCAATACCTTTCTTGGCATTAGCTTTGATGACGGCAGCCTGGGCTTTAGCATCGGCCAAGGTCACTTGCGGATACTGACCACCAGCTAGGGTTATGAACTTTCTCTTACCATTTACCGTGTATCTCACCTCCCAAGACGCCTTCCCTGGGGTTTGCACCCTAATGTAAAGCCCATCCCCAACCGGCTTGCGGGTAATTTCTCCTGATTTGATGAAGGCGCTGATCTGCTTACTGTTCATGGCATCACACTCGAAGTGGTTACTAATCTTTAGTTTTAGTGCGTATTAGGTGGTTACTATCAAGTTAGTTACCTATCTAGTAACCACTATGAATTGAACAGCATTAAACAAGATAAAACAAGTGAAAACAAAAAAGCCCAGCATTTACTGGGCTTAAGTGGCTATTTGAAACTTGTCTGAACGCCTGCGAACATCATTCCATATTTTGGATCTGCTCTCGCATCTGCTCAATCAGCACTTTAAGCTCGACTGCGGCGGCGGTGATTTCGCTGCTGATTGATTTGGAGGCCAGGGTGTTGGATTCGCGGTTGAACTCTTGCATCATGAAGTCCAGTCTGCGGCCTTCGCTGCCACCCTTGTTGAGGATCCGGCGGGCTTCGGCCACGTGGGCTTCGAGACGATCCATCTCTTCGGCCACGTCCTGTTTTTGGGCCAGCAATACCATTTCCTGTTCCAGTCTGGCTGGGTCCAGTTCGCCCTGGATTTCGGCCAGGCGTTTGCTGAGTTTTTCCCTTTGCCATTCCATGACCTTGGGCATGTGCTCGCGGACTATGGCGATCTGGGCTTCAACGGCATCCAGGCGGGTCAGTAGCATCTCTTTGATGGCGCTGCCTTCACGGCCGCGGGCTTCGATAAACTGATCGACGGCGCCGTCGAAGGCTTTGAGCAGTTCGGCGGCAATGGCATCCATGTCTTGCTCGGATGAGGACATGACCCCAGGCCAGCGCAGAATATCCACCGGGTTGAGCTCACCCTGGCCGGCTTGCTGTTTTACCCAGTTGGCGGCCTGCAACAGTTGCAGTGCCAAGTCCTGATTCATATTCAGCTGGGTACCTTGTTGATCGCTCAGCTCGTAGCGCAGGTTGACTTCTACCTTACCGCGATTGAGACGCTTGCGCAGTCTGTCTCGCAGCACAGGCTCCAGGCTGCGGAACTGTTCCGGCAGGCGCAGATAGGTTTCCAGATATCTCTGGTTGACTGAGCGGATTTCCCAGGAGGCTGTGCCCCAGTCGGCTTTATGCTCGATACGGGCGTAGGCGGTCATGCTGTGGATCATCAGATATTCCAGTTGCTTGAAGACGGGTGTAGCAGAGGATTATAGACAGCTTGCCCCCGGGGTTAAAGTAAAGTGTATACACTTTGTCGGTTCGATACGGATCCGCCATGGCGTCAAGCGTCGCAAGGCCCTATAATATGCAGCCAATTCAGTCCAGACGACAAAATACAGGAATTCATTATGCGTCCCAGCAACAGAACTCCGGCTCAAACCCGCCCCATTTCAATCACTCGCCAGTTTACCGCCCATGCTGAAGGTTCTGTGCTGGTCGAGTTCGGCGATACCAAAGTACTCTGTACCGCCAGTTTTACCGAAGGGGTGCCGAGATTTCTCAAAGGCCAGGGCCAAGGTTGGGTGACGGCAGAATATGGCATGTTGCCCCGTTCTACTCATAGCCGTATGGATCGCGAAGCGGCCCGGGGCAAGCAGTCTGGTCGTACCCAGGAAATTCAGCGCCTCATCGGCCGTGCTTTGCGCGCCGCTGTGGATATGAAGCTGCTGGGTGAAAACACCATAGTGATCGACTGTGATGTGATTCAGGCCGACGGCGGTACCCGCACCGCAGCCATCACAGGTGCCTGTGTGGCTCTGGTGGATGCGCTCAATTGGGCTCGTGCCAAGGGTATTCTCAAGGCCAATCCGCTCAAATTCCTGATCGCCGCCGTGAGCGTGGGGATTTTTGAAGGTGAGCCTATCTGTGACCTGGAATATATCGAAGACAGCGCCGCCGAAACCGATATGAACGTGGTGATGACAGAAACCGGCAAGATCATCGAGATCCAGGGCACCGCTGAAGGCGAGCCGTTCAGCCATGAAGAGTTGCTGAGTCTGCTGGAGCTGGCCAAGCATGGCATTCGTGAGATTATCGATGTACAGAAGGCCGCATTGAGTTAAGTTTTTTAAGGACCCCATGAGGGTCCTTTTTTTCGTACTCCAGAGAGTACTTGTTCGTACCCGTGAGCCTTAAGGGCTTGCCCATAATCAAAAGAGGAGAGATCGTGAAAGCCTATCAGCGCGAGTTTATTGAATTTGCCCTTGAGCGTCAGGTGTTGAGATTCGGTGAGTTTACCCTGAAGTCCGGCCGCAAGAGCCCATACTTCTTCAATGCCGGTCTGTTTAACACTGGGCGGGATCTGGCCCGCCTGGGCCGTTTTTATGCTGCTGCGTTGGTGGATGCCGGTATCGACTACGATCTCCTGTTTGGCCCGGCCTACAAGGGGATCCCCATCGCCACAACCACGGCTGTAGCCTTGGCCGAACACCATGATCTGGATATTCCTTACTGCTTTAACCGCAAAGAGAAGAAAGACCACGGCGAAGGCGGCAACCTGGTTGGCAGCGAGCTCAAGGGTAAGGTGATGTTGGTGGATGATGTGATCACCGCAGGTACCGCTATTCGCGAGTCCATGGAGATTATTCAGGCCAATGGCGCGACTCTGGCCGGGGTATTGATTGCACTCGACCGTCAGGAGAAGGGCAAGGGCGAACTGTCTGCCATTCAGGAAGTGGAGCGCGACTTTGGTTGCCAGATAGTGGCCATCATCAAGCTGGCCGATTTGATTGCCTACTTGGCCGAGAAACCGGGGATGGAACAGGAGTTGGCCGCCGTCAGCGCCTATCGTGAACAGTACGGTATTTAATGCCACTCAGGATAGAATCTCATCTCTTACAGAAGCTTGAGTAACTTTCTGTACAGTCCATAAAAAACGCTGCCTTGGCAGCGTTTTTTATGGCGGAGAGGCTATTTGGCCTGATGCAGAAACTCGGCGCGAGTGGCCGGGTTGGACTTGAATACGCCGCCAAGAGCCGTAGTGGTGGTGGAGCTGGTGGAATCCATCACACCGCGGGATTTAACGCAGTAATGCACCGCATCCATTTTTACCGCCACATCTTTGGTTTCCAGCAGGGTCTGCAACGCAACCAGTACTTGCTGGGTCAGGCGCTCCTGTACTTGTGGCCGCTGGGCAAAGAAACGCACTATGCGGTTGATCTTCGACAGGCCGATGATCTTCTTCCGCGGCAGATAGGCCACAGTAGCCGTGCCATCTATGGTCACCAGATGGTGCTCACAGGTGCTGGTGAGGCTGATGTCCTGCACCCGCACCATTTCATCGAAGCCCATCTTGTTGTCGATAACAGTGATCTTGGGGAAGTTGGCATAGTCGAGGCCGGAGAAAATTTCGTCGACATACATCTTGGCGATACGTTTCGGCGTATCCATCAGGCTGTCGTCGCTCAAATCCAGCGACATCAAGGTCAAAATGGCCTTCATATGGGCCTCTATTTTTTCCTTGCGCTCCTCGGCCGACAAGCCACAGGGTACCATGGGGGTCTCGAGTCCTCGCTCCAGGAGCGCGGTCTGAACCATCAAAGCTGCTTCACTCAATGCCATTGTTTTCCTCCGGCGGATAGACGCCAAGCCAGCGCCTTCCGTTTGTTACTGTCCGCGCAAGCTGTGACGCTTTTCACATTTATCTGCGGGAAGCGGAGGATACCGCTATTTGCTGTAAATTCATACCAGAAAAGCCCCATAGCACGAAAAAAGCCGCTCCCTGGAGAGCGGCTTGGTTTACGGCTGTTCAACTTAAACGCCCAGATTCTGCTTCAGGAAGTTGAGCATTTTCTGATAATAGATGGCTCTGTGGCTTTCATCGTAGAAACCGTGGCCCTCATCATCCATGATGATTTTCTGGTAGGGGTAGTTACGCTTCTTGAGCGCATCTTCCAGGGCTTCAAACTGCTCTATGGGAGCGCGCTCATCATTGCCGCCGTGTACCAACAGCAGATTGGCCTTGAGCTTGTCGACGTTGCGAGTGGGCGACATGGCACGCAGCACGGCCTGATCCTGACCAAGCACAGTTCGCAGGTAGCTGGTACCCGAATCACGTTCCTGCACGTCACCTTCTTTAAACATCATTTCCAGGTCGTACACCCCGGCAAAGCCGATGGCGCACTTGAACAGATCCGGCTCCATGACCGAGCTTTGCAGCGCGCTGTAGCCGCCAAAGCTGCCGCCGACGATACAGATTCGCTGCTTGTCCACTATGCCTTGATCTATCAGATGGCGGGTGGCGTCTATGATGTCGTACTGAATTTCACTGCCCCACTTGCGGTAGCCCGCTTGCTGGAAGGCTTCGCCGTAACCACCCGAACCGCGGAAGTTAACCTGCAGTACGGCTATGCCCTGATTGGCCAGCATCTGGTTTTGAGGATCAAAGCCCCAGCTATCCCTGACATAGTGTGGGCCGCCGTGCGGGTTGACCACCAGAGGCAACTGTTTGGGATCTTTGCCGGGTGGCAAGGTCAGGTAGGCCTGAATTGTCATGCCGTCACGCACCTTGATGTCCATGGGTTTCACTTCGGCCATTTTGGCCGGATCTATGCTTCCCATGGTGCGCAGCAGGTGTCTGAGTTTGACCGCTTTGGTATCAAACAGATAGTAGTCGCCCGGGTTGCGGTCGTTGAAGGCCAGAATGACCATCTTGTCGGCGTTACGGGTCTCGCTGACGATGCGTACCTGGTGCCCCGGCAGGCTGGCCAGCAGTTGCTTGAGATACACGGCATGCTGATCTTCAGAGTCAACAAAGGCGTAGGTTGGGTAACCGTTGGCAAATTCCACCGCGTAGAGCTGTTTGTTCTGGCCGTTGATCCAGAAGTTGTCCGGCTCGACTCTGGCATCACTGACTATCTGCTGCTTTTCACCGGTTTTCAGGTTGACCCGATACACGGCCTTGGGCTCACCGGCCAGGGAGGCGGAGGCATAGACACTGTTGGGATCTTCGGTAAAGGAGATAGGGGTAAAGTCCTTCAAACCTATGTTCAGCTTGTCTGTGTCAATCCATTCGCCGTCGTTACGGTAGAAAATACGGGTGTTGTTGCTTCTGTCCTGACCGGCAACAAAGCGCACTTCACCGTCATCATCTGTCATGAAGCTGGCCATACCTATGGGAGAGCGGGTGATTTTCTTGCGGGTGCCGCGGTAGACATCAACCTGATAGACATCCTGCAACTGTTCATAATCCAGGCTGCGACCGCCGTTCCAGGGGATGGCGTTGACCAACATGTAGCGGTCATCATCCGGCAGGGGATCGAGTACATAGGCAGTGGCCTGGATAGCGGTGTTTTTCTTCAGGTGGGAACCGGTTTGCTGCTGGCCCGAATTGTAACCGAACAGATAGGCGGCCTTGGAGCCATCGGCATTCACCGCCATCAACTCACCATAGTAGAGCGGGCGATCATCCCAGCCCTTGAGGTATTCCTTGGCGACCACGACACGTTCATCGTTGACCCAGGAATAACTGCCCACTTGGGCATTGCCCGGGAAATAAACAATGTGCTTGGCACTGAGATCTTCAGTATTGAGGATCAGTAGCTTATCTTTTCCTTCGTGATTCATGATCACGCTGAGATAGTCACCTGAGGGGGAGATTTTGACATTGGTGTATTGCGCACCCTGGCTGAAAATTTCTGCCGGCGTGGGTGCTTGATTGCTCTGGGCCAAAGCGAGAGTGGGTGCCAGCAGTAACGTGCTAGCCAACAAAGGTTGGAACTTCATTTGACATCCTTGTATTTATTATTGGCGGTTTATGTTTGTTTGATGTTAATGAAATGCTTGGGTTTGGACAAGGCTAAATCCATAAAAAAAGGACGGTTTTTACCGTCCTTGATCCCGAAAACAGGGGGCTCAGCTCTGTAATAACTGGCTTTGAATAAACTGCCACTGCTCCTCGAAGTGAGCCGTTGGCTTGAGCTTGAATTCACTGCGAACAAACTGGGCAATACGGCCTTCGGCCACGGCCAACAGCAGGTTTGCCAGAATGGCTTCATCCAGGGCGAATTTTTGCCCTTCTCGCAGGGATTTTTCCCGCAGGATCTGCTTCAGATGGGTTTCCAACTTGGCAAACAACAGGTTGATCCTTTCTCTGAGACGCTCATTTTCGCCCAGCAGGGCATCACCGCTCAGTACCCGGGAGATCCCTGGGTTGCGCTCGGCAAACACCAATAACAGCTGCAGTGCCTGTTGGCAGCGTTTCATGGTGTCTTTCTCCTCATCCATGATGAGGTTGATGCGTGACAGCAGAGAGTCTTCAATAAACTCAATCAGGCCTTCAAACATCCGCGCCTTGCTGGGAAAGTGGCGATAGAGCGCCGCTTCCGACACGCCAACTTCCGAGGCCAGCTTGGCGGTGGTAATCCTTTGCCCCGGATTGGTTTCCAGCATTCTGGCAAGGGATTGGAGTATGTGTTCACGACGATTGATTTTTTCTTTTACAGCCATGTTTCGCTCTGTCAGTGGCAGGAATTATTGAGTGCCTGAATGGCCGAAGCCACCTTCGCCTCTGTCCGAGGTGTCAAATTCATCCACCAGTTTGAACTGGGCTTGAACGACGGGCACAAACACCAATTGGGCCAAGCGGTCACCTATCTCCAGGGTGAAAGGTGTCTGGCTGCGGTTCCAGCAGGAAACCATCAGCGGGCCCTGATAGTCAGAGTCGATAAGGCCGACCAGGTTGCCGAGTACTATGCCGTTTTTGTGGCCCAGACCCGAGCGGGGCAGGATCACCGCCGCCAGAGAAGGGTCGGCCACATGAACCGCAATTCCGGTCGGGATCAATACAGTTTCACCCGGGGCTATGGTGATGCTGGTGTCCAGCATGGCACGTAGATCCATGCCGGCACTGCCTGGGGTCGCATAGCTTGGCAGCGGAAATTCACTGCCAATACGCGAGTCGAGAATTTTCAGTTCTATGGGTGTTTTCATGAGTTGTTTTTATGCTTCGCTATCAGGATCAGCAACTGTTTGGCCAGGCTCAACTTGTCGGTGGCCGGCAGTTCATCACAACCTGTTGCAGAAAATACTTTCAGGGCATTCCGGTCGGCGTTGAAACCCTGACCCGGAACAGACACATCGTTGGCGGCAATCATATCGAGTTTCTTGCGCTTGAGCTTGTCACGCGCATAGGTCTCCACCTCATGGGTTTCTGCCGCAAAACCCACAGTAAAGGGCCGGATAGGATGGCTGGCGACCGTGGCCAGAATATCCGGGTTACGCACCAGTGCCAATGCCATGGTTTCGGAAGATTTTTTTATCTTGGCTTCGGCGACATCGGCGACACGATAGTCTGCCACTGCAGCGCAGCCAATAAAAATATCCTGCTGTTCCACCCGGTGCATCACGGCATCGAGCATCTCTTTGGCCGATTGCACATCGACTCGGGTCACCCCTGCCGGGGTCGCCAAATTAACCGGGCCGCTGACCAGAGTCACTTCGGCGCCCATCTGCGCCGCAGCGGTGGCCAGTGCAAACCCCATCTTGCCTGAGCTGTGGTTGGAGATATAACGCACAGGATCTATCGCTTCGCGGGTCGGTCCTGCAGTCAGCAGCAGCTTTTGGCCTGCCAACAGCTGTGGCTCAAAGCAAGCGGCGGCTCGCTTGGCGATATCATTGGGTTCCAGCATACGCCCCGGGCCGACTTCACCACAGGCTTGGCTGCCGCTATCCGGGCCCCAGATACCATAGCCGCGCTCGGCTAGCACCTTGAGGTTCTCCTGAGTCGCTACGTTTTGGTACATCTGTTGGTTCATCGCCGGGCAGAGCACCACCTTAGCCGCCGTTGCCAGGCAGGTGGTGGTGATCAGTTCATCGGCCATACCGGCACGAATGCGGGCCAACAGGTTGGCGGTAGCGGGGGCAATGATAACCAGATCGGCCCAGCGGGCCAACTCGATATGCCCCATGGCTGCCTCGGCCGCAGGATCCAGCAGATCTGAGGCAACAGGATGGCCGGATAACGCCTGCAAGGTCAGCGGGGTAATGAATTCCATGGCGCTCTGGCTCATGACGACTCTGACTTCGGCACCTCTGTCTTGCAGGCGCCGCACCAGATCGGCACTCTTGTAGGCGGCAATGCCACCGCCAATCCCCAAGAGGATTTTTTTATGCTTCAGGCTCATAGAGACAATCAACTGATGGTAATTGGCGGCTAAGATATCACAAAGCTCCCCCGACTTGGCAGGATGCAGCTTCAAAAATCTCGACCATAATTGAAACAAAGTATAGGGCACAGGGATGGGAGCCAAGGATGGGGATCAGAGACTGGCCAACGGGCGAGGGACCGAGGGAAAAGTTGCTGCAGCAGGGAGCCAAGGGCCTGAGTGATGCCGAGTTACTGGCAGTATTACTGCGTAACGGCCTGGCGGGGCAGAGTGCGGTCGAGTTGGCCAGAGATTTGCTCGCGGCATTCGGTTCACTGCGGCAACTCTTGGTGGCACCGCTGAATCAGGTTGCCCGAATTCCGGGAATGGGGCCGGTAAAATATACCCAATTGCAGGCTGCTGCCGAACTTTCGAGGCGAATTTCCCGGGAAAAGCTGCAAAGAGGGGCGGTTTTGACAAATCCTGATTTGACTCGCGACTATTTAATGAGACAATTAGCAGACCGTGCCACCGAGGTGTTTGCGATTCTGTTGCTGGATAGCCAGCACCGAGTGATCCAATTCGTGGAGTTATTCCATGGCACCCTGGACTCTGCATCCGTCTATCCACGAGAGGTGGTTAGGCTAGTGCTGGAAAAACAGGCCGCGGCGGTCATAGTTTGCCATAATCACCCGTCCGGCGTGGCTGAGCCCAGCCAGGCTGACAGGCGAATTACTGAGCGGTTGAAATGTGCGCTCGCAACCATAGATGTTTCACTTCTGGATCATATGGTTGTAGGGGATTGCGAGATAGTTTCCTTCGCAGAACGCGGATGGATGGATTGATCCATCGCTTGATCTTTCCTCAGTTATCCTGTATAACATGCGCCCTCTTTGTGCCTCGGGCGACGGCCATACGAGGTACATTAATGCTCGAGCGTTAAAATTGTTTTTTGGAGAAGATTGACATGTCAAGAGTATGCCAAGTTACTGGCAAGCGACCAATGGTTGGTAACAACCGTTCGCACGCAAAAAACGCAACTCGTCGTCGTTTTTTACCTAACCTGCAGAACCACCGTTTCTGGTTAGAAGACGAAAAGCGTTTCGTACAATTGCGCGTTTCTACCAAGGGTATGCGCATTATCGACAAGAAAGGTATCGAAGTCGTTGTTGCTGAACTTCGTGCCCGTGGCGAGAAGGTGTAATAGAAAATGGCTAAAGCTAAAGGCAATCGTGAGAAGATCAAGCTGGTTTCAAGCGCCAAGACTGGTCACTTCTACACTACCGACAAGAACAAGCGTAACATGCCTGAGAAAATGGAGATCAAAAAGTTTGATCCCGTAGTTCGTCAGCACGTTATCTACAAAGAAGCCAAAATCAAGTAATCCACTTGGTATTTGAATTCTTGGAAAGCCCCTCTCGTAGGGGCTTTTTTTTGATTTGAATTTAGCCGCCGCGGCCGTAGTCGAGCCGGTTTGGCTCTCGTTGCTCTTAAGCTTATCTCCTTTGTCACCAAGCTGCCTCTATCACCTTCAATCCACTTTAGTCCTGAGTTATTCCGCGTAAGGATCCGGCTGCTGGCCTTCTGCGGTTCAGGTGGATTCATACTTTCTAAACAGATCCCTGCTATACCTTTCTATGCAATCACTTGAACCGCAGCGGCGAATATTTACTCGGTTTGAGTCTCAGGGGGGAAGATGCTGGATATGACTTACCCTTCATGTGAATAGTTAGAGATTTAAAATAAGTATTTGTGCAAATAAATTCTTTTTAAGTGAATTTAAATGCATTATTATGTTGTCCGTGCCACGGGGGTGGCATTCATTTTATGTCGGCTTTAACGAGTGTGAGGTAAATCCCAAGGTGCGTACCACAGAATTGGTTGATGGTTTTCGTCATTCTGCTCCCTATGTCAATGCTCACAGGGGCAAGACATTTGTTGTGATGTTGGGGGGCGAGGCGTTGGCTCAGCCTAAGTTTCGCTCCATCATCAATGATGTTGCTCTGCTGCATAGCCTGGGGATCAAGGTGGTATTGGTCTATGGCGCCCGGCCACAGATAGACGAAGCCTTGGCTAACAATCAGATTGAGCCTGCCTACCATCAAGGCGTGCGGATCACCGATGAAGCCACTCTCAAGGTCATTAAGCAGGTAGCCGGTTCTTTGCAGTTTGATATTACTGCCAGGTTGTCCATGAGCCTGTCGAACACGCCGATGCAGGGCGCACAGATCAACGTGGTCAGTGGTAACTTTGTCATCGCCCAGCCTTTGGGGGTCGACAATGGTATTGACTATTGCCTCTCAGGCAAGGTGCGCCGTATCGATGTTCAGGGACTCAAACGGCAGATGGAAAACAACTGCATCATCCTGATGGGGCCGATAGCGGCCTCGGTCACTGGCGAGAGCTTTAACCTCACCGCCGAAGAAGTGGCGACTCAGGTGGCTATCAAGCTCAAGGCCGACAAGATGATAGGCTTCAGCTCCCAGAATGGTATTTTGGATCGCAACGGTGATGTGATTGCCGAGCTGATGCCCAACGATGCCCAAAAAATTCTCGATAAACTGGCCGGCCAGGGTGAAGGCTGTGTCGGCACCATGGCATTTCTCAAGGCCAGTATTGATGCCTGTCGCAGCGGTGTGCCCCGTTGCCATCTGGTCAGCTATCTGGAAGATGGTGCCCTGTTGCAGGAACTCTTCTCCCGTGAGGGCATAGGTACCCAGATAGTCACAGAGAGTGCCGAGCGCTTGCGGCGCGCGTCCATTGCCGATATTGGCGGCATACTCAACCTGATCCGCCCGCTGGAAGAACAGGGGATCCTGGTGCGTCGCTCCCGCGAGCAACTGGAGATAGAAATAGAGCAGTTTATGCTGATTGAGCGTGATGGCCTGGTGATAGGCTGCGCGGCGCTCTATCCCTTTGAAGAGGACAACGCCGGCGAGTTTGCCTGTCTGGTGGTGCATCCTGACTATCGCGACGCCGATCGCGGTAGCCTGCTGTTGCAGAACATCATAGGCCAGGCCAAGGTGCGTGGTTATTCCAGGCTGTTTGCGCTGACGACCCGCAGCATTCACTGGTTCCTGGAACACGGCTTTGAGCTGGTGGAGGTCGATGCCTTGCCGAATAAGAAGAAGCAGCTCTATAACTACCAGCGTCGCTCCAAAATTTTGGCGCTTGACCTGTAAAAACCGGCCCCGCTCAGCGGGGCTTTTTGTAAGCAGGTATATTTCATTTGTTGACATATTATGTCTTTAGCTCCTAAGCTAAGCCCACTTATGCCTATCCATTAAGGAGCAAGAGATGAACAGTGGAAGTTACGAGTTGGCGCCATTGACCGGCATCGCCAGTGGCAGTTTTATCGCCTTGATACTGATGTTGGCGGCCATCTTGCTGCTGATCCGCATTCGGAAGATGCCGGCAACGGCCAAGAGCGCCGCCTCGGGTTTGCTGTTGGTAACACTGGCGGGATCTGTGTGGGTATTTTGGCAGGCGCAGGCATCCAAGGTGGAATTGACGGCTCAAAGCCTGGTGGTCGAGGTGCCATTCTACGGCCAGAGCCTGGCTCCAGAGCATCTGCGTGTCTCAGAGGCGAAAGTGATTAATCTCGGCGATGCCAGCGGCCCCAGGCTTGGCATGCGTACCCAGGGCATAGGTCTGCCCGGTTACACCCTGGGGTGGTATCGGCTCAACGATGGCAGCAAAGCGTTTGTGGTTCTGACGGAAAAAGATAGCGTCTTGTTACTGCCGACCGACCTTGGTTACAGCCTGCTGCTGAGTATGCCCGAGGCGGAGAGTTTGCTTGAGGGACTGGGGCAGAACCAGCCGGGATAAACGTTGAATATTGCCAACCGGCCCGGAAACTCCATCCGGCCCGGTTGTGTTTGTTACCTGCGAGAGCGTTTTCGCAGCATATCCAAAGTAAACACCACCAGGGCGGCCCAAATAAAGCCGAAGGTAATACTCTTTTCGATATCGAAGGGTTCATCGAACAGGGTCACTGCCATGATAAACATGATGCTTGGGCCTATGTACTGGAAGAAGCCCAGCATGATCAGCGGGATCCGCACTGCTGCACCGGCAAAGCACAGCAAGGGGATGGTGGTGATGATACCGGCGGCCATCAGCAGCAGGTTGAGATCCCAACTGTTGCTGAGCATATTGGCGCCGGCTTCACCAGTGCCCAGCAGTAAAAAGCCCAGCGCTGCCGGCATTAACACTGCAGTTTCGACCAAAAGGCCAGTCTTGGCGTCGACATTGACCTTCTTGCGCAGCAGGGCGTAGAAACCGAAGGAGGCTGCGAGCCCCAGGGATACCAGCGGAATCGAGCCGAAAGAAACCAGCTGGATCACCACCCCGGCGGCGGCAAGCGTTACCGCCACCCATTGTAGTCTCCCGAGCCGCTCCCCCAGAAACAGCATGCCGAGCAACACATTGAACAGCGGGTTGATAAAGTAGCCCAGACTGGCATCCAGCATATGATCATTGTTGACCGCCCAGATAAACAGCAGCCAGTTGCCGGCGATAAGAATCGAAGTCAGCAGTAGTACCGCCAACTGTTTCGGGCGCTTGAGCAACAGCCTGAGCTGTCCGAAACCACCGATAAACTGCATCAGGATCCCCATAAAGACGAAGGACCAGATGATGCGGTGCAGCAAGATCTCGGGGGCCGAGACATGATGCAACAACTTGAAGTACAGCGGCGCAAAGCCCCAAAAAATATAGGCGCAAAGGGCGAGAATGACCCCCTTGCGGTATTCGGTTTCAGGCATAGGTACTACACAATGACGAAAAGGAGAGAAGGGCGATTGTAGGGGGCAAAGCCCCTCGGCTCAAGTTATCGACAACAGATTCAGTGTTTGAGTTTTAAACAGCTACTCAGCCGACCATGTAAGTCCCTGTACCAAAAGCGATATGGCTGCCTTTTTCATTATGCAGCTCCATTCGACAGACAGAGACCCTGTTGCCGGCACGGATCACTGTTCCTGTGCCGCTGAAGACTTCTCCCCAGCCGGGGCGCAGATAGTCGATCCTGAGATCTATGGTGCTCAGGGTTTGCAGTCGCTGTTGCAACTGCTCCACTGTCCAGTTGTCGCGACTGATCACTAAGCCGGAGAATGCCGTTAGGCCGCCAACCACATCCAGCACGGTTGCGGTAACCCCGCCATGGAGTATTTTTTGATGTATGTTGCCGATTAGCTCCGGCTTCATTTTGATCTCCACTTCGACACCAGAGGCGTCGTATCGGCGGATCCCAAGGCCGAGAAGATTGTGAAAAGGCACATGTTTATCAAATACTTCTGCTACCTTGGCGAGTACCTCGGCTTGAATGTCCTGGCTCATAGGGCTTCCTGCTGTTGTTGTTTTTTAGAGCAATCAATCTAACGCTAATATGGCCGTTTGCCTAGTCCAGGCGGAAAAATCCCCTCTTGGCTGGCACTCTGGTGTTGGCTTCATTTAGAATAGCGGCCTCTTCTTTGGACACAGACAGTCATGGATCAGCCGCTGAATATCGCTCCCGAGAGCCTCAATCATCCCCAAGACCCTATGCAGCAAGCCTTGCAGCAGGTATTTGGCTACCGCACTTTCCGTGAAGGGCAGCGCCAGGTGATTGAACGTGTGATGGCCGGGGAAGACTGCATGGTGATCATGCCCACCGGCGGCGGCAAGAGTCTGTGTTACCAACTGCCCGCATTGTTGATGCCAGGGCTGACTCTGGTGGTTTCGCCGCTGATCTCCCTGATGAAAGATCAGGTCGACAGCCTGCTGCAGACCGGGGTCAATGCCGCTTATCTCAACTCATCCCTGCCCAGGGAGCAGAGCCTCAAGGTGCTGCGCCAGTTGCATCAGGGGGAGATCCGCCTGCTGTATGTCTCGCCGGAGCGCTTGCTGCAACATGAATTTATTGAGCGACTGCAATCTCTGCAGCTGTCGATGTTTGCCGTGGATGAGGCGCACTGTATCAGCCAGTGGGGCCATGATTTTCGCCCCGAATATGCCCAGCTTGGCCGCCTGAAACAGCTGTTTCCCGGCGTGCCTGTAATGGCGCTGACCGCCACCGCCGATAAGGCGACCCGGGATGATATCTGCCAGCGGCTCAATATCGCCCCCTATGTGCTTCTTTCCAGCTTTGATAGGCCGAATATTCGCTACACAGTGGCGGAAAAGCTTAACGCCGCCAATCAATTGCGCCAGTTTATTGCCGCGCAGAACGGCGCCGCCGGGATTGTTTATTGCTCCAGCCGTCGCCGGGTCGATGAAGTAGCCGAAAGGCTGCGGTTACAGGGCTATGCCGCTGAAGGCTATCATGCCGGTATGAGCGGCGACGAGCGCGCCAGTGTTCAGGACAGATTTCTCAAGGAACAGTTGGATATAGTGGTGGCCACGGTCGCCTTCGGCATGGGGATCAACAAGTCCAACGTGCGCTTTGTGGTGCATTACGATCTGCCCAAGAGCATAGAGGCCTATTATCAGGAAACCGGCCGCGCCGGGCGAGATGGTCTCGAGGCCGAAGCCTTTATGCTGTTCGAGCCCGCCGATATCGGCCGGGTGCGCCACCTGATTGAGCAGGGTGAACCCGGGCCGCAGCAACAGGTGGAACTGCATAAACTCAATACCATGGCGGCCTTTGCCGAGGCTCAGACCTGCCGCCGCCAGGTGTTGCTGCACTACTTCGATGAGCCGGCGCTGGAGCCTTGCGGCAACTGTGATATCTGCCTGGATCCGCCGAAACGCTACAACGGCACCGAGGATGCACAGAAGGTGTTGTCCTGCATATATCGCTTGGGGCAGAAGTTTGGCATGAACCAGCTGATTGAGGTGCTCAGAGGCTCCAAATCGGCCGCCGTGGTCGACCGGGGGCACGACAAGTTATCCACCTGGGGTGTCGGCAAAGACAAGAGCCATGAACACTGGCTCAGTGTGACCAGGCAGCTTATCCATTTGGGGCTGGCGAGCCAGGATATTACCCGCGGATCGAGTATTCGCCTGAATCCGGCCGCCAGGCCTGTGCTCAGGGGCGAAGTTGCACTGATGTTGGCCGAACCCAGAATTGACTTGCATGTTACCCGCAGGCGCAACGTCAGCAGCAAGGCGCCACTCAACTACGATCGCAAGCTGTTTGCCCGCCTCAAGCAGTTAAGGCGCAGCATAGCCGAAGAGCAGGACGTACCGCCCTATCTGGTATTCAACGATGCAACCCTGGCGGAAATGGCGGCGATTTTGCCTACCAGCCAGGGCGAGATGTTGGCGGTCAATGGTGTTGGTGAGCGCAAGTTGGCCCGCTTTGGCGATCAGTTCCTCGACGAGATAGAGGCTTATCTCGCCGGTGACTGATGTTGCTCGGCGGCTTTCTGCTGACTGAGTTGGTTGACGCCGGCACGCTTCACCAGGCTATCCAGGTTATCGGGCTGCTGCAGCGAGGCCACTCCAATGCGCACGGCATGAGCCACTTGCCAGCTCTGCACTATCGGCTTGAGTTGCTCGCTGACCTGCAAGGCGCCCTGGACCGAGGTGTAGGGCAGCAGGATCACTATCTCATCCATACTGTAGCGCAGCAGTCTGTCTTGCTCTCTGAGTTTCTGTTCCAGCGCCCGCTGCAGGGCGGAAAGATCCACCTGACGTATATGGCTGGTACTCAGCAATAACAGGCTCAAGGGGTAGTTGCCCTTCTTGGCACTGCTGAGCATGGCATCCAGCTGCTGGGCCGCAGGCAGTTTTTCCAGTGCCACGGTACTCGGTTGTTGCCAGCGGTTACGGCGACTGACCAACCAGATCAGCGCACCTATGATGGCGAGTGTCAGCACAGAGATGGTGCCGTAGGCCTGGCTCAGTTTGGAGCGCTGATTGGCACTGGCAAGACGAATGTTCTGCTGGGTTTCTACCTGCAACTGCTCCTGCTGGCTGAGCCTGGCCTTGTATTGCATAAAGCGGGTATTGTTGAGCTGCTTTTGGGCCTCGGCCGCGGCCTGGGCCGCCAGTTTCATCGCCTCGTATGCCGGTTTGAACTCTGCTCTTTCGGCGTAATAGTCACTGATAAGCTGTTGGGTATAAGCCACTTCATCGGCCAGTTGCAGTTGCTCGGCCTGCTGCGCCGCCTGCAGCAGCAGCCTTATGCCTTCATCGTCGTTGCGCTGGGCGAGACGTACCCTGGCCAACAGTCGGGTCGCACGCATATAGTTGTTTACTTTGCCTTGTTTTTCATAGGTCTGCAGGGCAATACCCACTAACTCATCGGCAATCTCGGTTCTGCCCCTGGCGAGTTCTATCACGGCTATCTGGCTGTAACTGTTGGCAAGCTCCAGCGGTGAGCCTATCTCAGGCAGCAGTATTTTGGACTGTTTCAGCAGGCTGTCGGCTTGGGCCATATCCTCTTGCGCCAGCGCGACTCTGGCGGCCATCAGTAACAGCACATGGCGCACCTTGCCTTTGGCTTCATCTGTGTCCAGTGCCAACTTGAGATAGTAGGCCGCTTGGCGCAGGTCGCCGGTGGAATACATCAGGCTGGCCATGTCGCCGTAAACATAGGCCAGAGGTGGCCATAGCCAAGGCGGATTCTGACTGCTGATATCCGGGTAGATGTCCAGCGCCAGACGCAGATCTTCAATGGCGGTGCCATAGTTGCCAAGGTCGTTTTCCAGCTGGCCCTTGAGTCTCAGGGCGTTGACCAGAGCCTGGGGTTGGTTGTGGCGTTTGGCCTGCTCAATGGCGCCGTCGAGTAACAGCAGTGATTGCTTCAGATCGTCGAAATTGGCATAGGCATCGGCGCGGCAAATTTGAAAATAACTGTCTGCCTGTTCCAGCCTTAGCTGCTTGGCTCTGGCTTCTCCCAGTTCGGCCAGATTGATGGCGGCGCCGTTGTCTCCTAATTGCAGTAGTGCTTCACATTTAAATAACTGTAATCTCAGCACTTGGGCCTGGCTCAACTCTGAGGCCTGACGCTCAAGCTCGTTGATTTGGGTCAGCGCCAGCGTAGGATATTGATAGAGGGTGTTGGCCAGTGTGTCCAACCGCTCCGCGGCCCAAAGCACACAAGAAAATGACCACAGAAGCAAGCTCAGTGCCAAGAGGCGAAAATCCATTTTTTCTCCGCTGAGTGAAGGTGAGTTTTGCCGGGCGAAACCGTGTTGGGATAATAACTATTTTTTATCATTTTTGGCACAAAAAATGATGCTATCGGCAAGATTTTATTCATCTATTTAGCTTTAGATCACCAAGGCTTGAATGGTGCAAATCAGCACTTTAAGCCGAAATTTTCAACTGATGCTGAGAAATATAGGCTTGACAGCGAGCAAGGAGGCAGTTAATTATTGAACTTCTTGAACCCGGTGGGAAGAATATAAACCCACTTTTAACGAATTTTTATCTGGTATAGAACGGCTAAATGAACCCACAAATGCAACTGTCTCTCCTCCTCCTTACTCTCGCAGTCCCTGCGCGGAGGAGCTAGACTTGCACGTCGATTAGCAAGCCAGAACTCAAAACCCCGCGCCAGAAACCGCGGGGTTTTTTGTTTCTGGCACGGGAAAAATCAATCGAAACCCCTGAATGGAGAATCCAGATGTCTGACAGAGTGTTTATTTTCGATACCACCTTACGGGACGGCGAGCAGGCGCTGGCTGCCAGCCTGACAGTGAAAGAAAAACTGCAGATAGCCATGGCTCTCGAGCGCCTGGGGGTCGACATCATGGAGGTGGGGTTCCCGGTTTCCTCTCCCGGCGACTTTGAGTCGGTACAGACCATAGCACGTACCATCAAAAACAGCCGGGTCTGCGCCCTGTCGCGGGCACTGGAGAAAGATATCGACGCTGCGGCCCAGGCCTTGTCGGTCGCGGATCAGTTCCGCATTCATACCTTTATCTCAACTTCAAATATCCATGTGCAGAGCAAACTGAAACGCTCCTTCGACCAGGTGCTGGAGATGGCGGTAGGGGCGGTGAAGTATGCCAGGCGCTTTACCGATGATGTGGAGTTTTCCTGCGAAGATGCCGGCCGGACTTCGATAGATAATCTGTGTCGCATGGTCGAGGCGGCCATCGAAGCCGGGGCCCGCACCATCAATATTCCGGACACAGTGGGCTATACCATTCCCAGCGAGTTCGGCGGCATTATTCAAACCCTGTTCAACCGGGTGCCCAATATCGATCAGGCGGTGATCTCTGTGCACTGCCATGACGATTTGGGGTTGTCGGTCGCCAACTCCATCATGGCGGTGCAACAGGGGGCCCGGCAGATTGAGTGTACAATCAACGGCATAGGTGAACGGGCCGGTAACTGTTCACTGGAAGAGATTGCCATGATCCTGGCGACCCGCAAGGACATTCTGGGGCTGGAGACAGGCATCAAGGCTCAGGAAATTCACCGCACCTCCTCCATGGTGAGCCAGTTATGCAATATGCCGATCCAGGCCAATAAGGCGATAGTGGGCACCAATGCCTTTACCCATTCATCCGGTATCCATCAAGACGGCATGTTAAAGGCGCAAAACACCTATGAAATCATGGCTCCTGAGAGCATAGGCCTGAATCGCAATCACCTGAATATGACCTCACGCTCCGGCCGCCATGTAATCAAGCATCGAATGGAGCAGATGGGTTATTCAGAGCAGGATTATTCACTGGATCAACTGTACGACGCCTTCCTGAAACTGGCCGACAAGAAGGGCCAGGTGTTCGACTATGACCTGGAAGCCTTGGTGTATATGGAGGGCCGGGCGGCGGCCGACGACTACTTCCAGTTGCAGCAGCTGGTGGTGCAATCCGACTCTACCGAGGGCATGGCCACCGCTACTGTACGTATTGAAGCCGCCGGTGAGGTAGTGACCGAAGCCGCCACCGGTAATGGCCCTGTGGATGCCTCCTATAAGGCGATAGCCCGCGCCAGCGGCCAGAGCGTGGATATTTGCAGCTATAAGTTGAGCGCCAAAGGCGAAGGTCAAAATGCGCTGGGGCAGGTGGATATCACGGCTCAGTATCAGGGGCGCAATTTCCACGGTGTCGGCTTGGCTACCGATGTGGTCGAGGCTTCGGCCGCGGCCCTGGTGCATGTGATGAACCTTATTCAGCGCGCCGACCAGGTGGCGGATCATAAACAGAAAATACAACAGAGAAAGGAGTTGGGTGGCGTATGAGTTATCAGATAGCGGTATTGGCCGGCGATGGTATAGGTCCGGAAGTCATGGCCCAGGCCCGTAAGGTGCTGACGGCGGTAGAGCAACGCTTTGGTCTGGCAATGGAGTACGCCGAATATGATGTCGGCGGCATAGCGATAGATAACCATGGCTGCCCGTTGCCGGTATCGACCCTGGCCGGCTGTGAAGCGGCTGACGCGATTCTGTTCGGCTCGGTAGGCGGCCCCAAATGGGAAAGACTGCCTCCCAATGAACAGCCCGAGCGCGGCGCACTGTTGCCGCTGCGGGGCCATTTCGGCTTATTCAGTAACCTCAGACCGGCCAAGTTACATCAGGGGCTGGAACATCTGTCGCCGCTGCGAGCCGATATCTCGGCCAAAGGGTTTGATGTGCTGTGCGTGCGTGAACTGACCGGCGGTATCTACTTTGGCAAACCCAAGGGGCGTCAAGGGGAGGGCGAGAGCGAAGAGGCGTTTGACACCATGAGATACAGCCGCGCCGAGATCCGCCGTATCGCCCATATCGCCTTCGAGGCCGCCCGCGGCCGCCGCGGCAAAGTAACTTCGGTCGACAAGGCCAACGTGCTGGCCTGCTCGGTACTTTGGCGTGAAGTGGTCGAGCAGGTCGCGAGCGAGTATCCGGATGTGGAACTGGAACATATCTATATCGACAACGCCACCATGCAATTGCTGCGTCGTCCCTGGGATTTTGATGTGATGCTGTGCTCCAACCTGTTCGGCGACATACTTTCCGATGAAATCGCCATGTTGACCGGCTCAATGGGGCTGTTGTCATCGGCTTCCATCAACAGCAGTGGTTTTGGTCTCTATGAACCGGCCGGTGGCAGTGCCCCGGATATTGCCGGCAAGGGGATTGCCAACCCGGTAGCGCAGATCTTGTCGGCGGCCTTGATGTTGCGCCACAGCCTGCAGCAGGAAGAGGCGGCGGCAGCGATAGAGCGCGCCGTTGGCAAGGCGCTGGCAGATGGCTTCTTTACCTGTGAGTTGCTGGCGCCGGAGCAGCGGGATAATGCCAAGACCACGACAGAGATGGGCGACTATATCGCCAATGCGATTCGGGAGGGGGTGTAATGGGCAAGACATTGTATGAAAAAGTGTGGGATGCCCACCTGGTGGCGACGCCGGCGGGAGAAGCGCCGATTATTTACGTCGACCGTCATCTGGTGCACGAAGTGACATCACCCCAGGCCTTCAGTGGCCTGAAGATGGCCGGGCGCCAACTTCGGGCACCGGACAAGACCTTTGCCACCATGGATCACAACACCTCGACCAAGAGCGCCAGTCTGGATGCCTTGAGCCCCATGGCGCGCACTCAGGTTGAAACCCTGGCACAGAACTGTCGCGAATTCGGCGTGCGTCTTTATGACATTCACCACCCCAATCAGGGCATAGTGCATGTGATGGGGCCTGAGCTGGGCATTACCCTGCCGGGTACGGTTATTGTCTGTGGCGATTCCCATACCGCTACCCACGGTGCCTTTGGCGCGCTGGCCTTCGGTATTGGCACCTCAGAGGTAGAGCATGTGCTGGCCACCCAAACGCTGCGGCAACTCAAAGCCAAGACCATGAGAGTCGAGGTCAAGGGGCAACTGGGTGAGGGCATTACCGCCAAGGATGTGGTACTGGCGATTATCGGCAAGATAGGCATGGATGGCGGCACCGGCTATGTGGTGGAGTTTTGCGGTGACGCGATTCGCACCCTGTCGATGGAAGGGCGCATGACGCTGTGCAACATGGCGATTGAGATGGGCGCCAAGGCCGGCATGGTCGCGCCGGATGAAACCACGTTCGCCTATCTTGAGGGACGTCAGTTTGCGCCCAAGGGCCCCGATTGGGATGCCGCCCAGGCAGCCTGGAAGACGCTCAAGTCCGATGAAGATGCCATCTTCGATGCCTATGCGGAGTTGGAAGGCAGTGAAATCGCGCCGCAACTGACCTGGGGCACGAATCCGGGCCAGGTGGTGGCCATAGATAAACCTGTGCCCAACCCCGCCGAGGAGGCCGATGCCACAGTGCGCGGGAGTATGGAAAAGGCGCTGAATTACATAGGTTTGACGCCGGGCACCCTGATGACGGATGTGGCCATTAACAAGGTCTTTATCGGTTCATGCACCAATTCGCGCATCGAAGATCTGCGTAGCGCCGCGGCGCAGATCCGTGGTCGGCGGGTGGCTGACGGCGTGACCGCCATAGTGGTGCCTGGCTCGGGACAAGTAAAGGCTCAGGCCGAAGCCGAAGGCTTGGATAAACTGTTTGTCGAGGCCGGGTTTGAATGGCGCTTGCCGGGCTGCTCCATGTGCCTGGCGATGAATGATGATCGCCTGGAAAGCGGCGATCGCTGCGCCTCAACCAGTAACCGCAACTTTGAGGGGCGGCAGGGACGCGGCAGCCGTACCCATCTGGTGAGTCCTGCCATGGCAGCCGCTGCCGCCATTGCCGGTCACTTTGTCGATATCCGCCACGCTGGCCAGGAGAAATAAAATGCAGGCTTTTACTATTCATCAGGGAATTGCGGTGCCATTGGATAGCGCCAATGTGGATACGGATCAGATCATCCCCAAACAGTTTCTGTCCAAGGTCACCAAGGATGGCTTCGGTGTCCATCTCTTTCACGACTGGCGCTATCTGGACGATGCCGGTGAGCAGCCGGATCCTGCCTTTGTGATGAACCAACCCCGATATCAGGGAGCCTCTATTTTACTGGCGCGGGAAAACTTCGGTTGTGGTTCCAGCCGTGAACACGCGCCTTGGGCCCTGGCCGACTATGGTTTGCGGGTGATTATTGCGCCCAGCTTTGCCGATATCTTTTACGGCAACGCCATCAATAATGGGTTATTGCCGGTGATCCTTGAGGCCGCTGAGGTGCAGCAGTTGTTTGAGGAGGTAACGGCGACCGAAGGCAGTGAAATCAAAGTCGACCTGCAGCAGTGCCAGGTTGTTTCACCCTCCGGGAAACGCTTTGCATTTCAACTGGCTGAATCTGCCCGTCATAAGCTGCTCAATGGATTGGATGCCATCGGCCTGACTCTATCCCATGAGCAGGCCATCGCCGATTATGAAGCCGGGTTGCCGGGATGGCGCGCCTAATCCCGCCTGTTATTTCAGCGTACACTTGTACAAGAGCAGACCAGTGGCTTGGTAACTGGTCTGCTCTCTTGTGTTCAAAACAAGCATGTTGACTGTAATTACCTATAATTTATTTTTTAAAAACATTTGGTTATGGGTTTTGCTCATGGGGAGGTAGACTGCAACTTTGAATGCTTAGTGATTTATGCTGTTTGTCTGGTTTAAATTAAGTGAACAAGTGTTTTTATGGTTACTTGATAATTTATAGTTATTTTTCAAGTTGATAGTTTTTGTTTTCTTTTGGGTTTCAATACTTTTCAGCAAACATCAATGCCGTTTCCTCTCTGTTTTAAGCACTGATAGCGTGACAAGTGTCACTTTTGCGTCTTTATTTGTTGATTTTTGCGGTTGTTTATCCTGTTTTTTGCTTGCTGCTTGCAAAGATATTCTGTGTCAGTAAACTGCGCCGCAACAAAATGGAGTTATTACTCTATTCAGAAATTGCTAAATAAACAGACAGAGAATAACAATGAAGAAACAACTTATTGCTGTCGCCATTGCGGCCAGCTTTGTGGGAGCAACGACTCAGGTTCAAGCAGCTGGTTTCCAACTGGCAGAATCTTCAGCGACCGGACTTGGACGTGCCTTCGCCGGTGAAGCGGCCATGGCCGATAACCCTGCGGCTCAGGGGCGTAACCCTGCCATGCTCAGCTATCTTGAAGGTCGGCAGATCTCTGCCGGTGCCATCTATGTGATGCCAGAAGTTGACGCCATGGGCCAGGTTTCGCTGGCATCGCCTTTGCTGCCAAAACCTATCATCATGAATGCTGATGCGCTCGATGTGGCCGATAATGCCGCAGTACCTAACTTCTATTACTCCAACCAGCTCAACGACAGTTGGACCTGGGGTCTGGCTCTGAACTCCAACTATGGTCTGTCTACCGAACTGCCGGCCGCTCACGCCGCCTCCATTTTTGGTAACAAGACCGCGGTGACCACTGTAGAGCTGAATACCAATATCGCTTACCGCATTGATGAGCACTTCACTGTGGGTGCCGGTCTGCGCGGCGTATATGGTGACGGTGAAATCGGTGCTTCGGTTCCCGGCTGGATTGAAGGTGTTCGTGCTATCCCAGGCTTGCCTGCCGCCGGTACTGAGCTCAAGCATCTGGAAGGCGATGATTTCGGTTATGGATGGCAGCTGGGGGCCAGCTGGCAGATCAACCCTGATCATCGCCTGGGCATCGCCTATCACAGCCACGTTGAGCTGGATCTGGATGGTCAGGCGCGCGGCCTGGTCTATACCGGCGGTACAGCCGAGGTTGAAGGCTACCTGCCATTGGAGCTGCCGGCATTTGCCGAGCTGGCTTCTTACCATCAGTTGACTGACAACTGGGCGATGCACGCCAGTATCAACTGGACCGACTGGAGCGTGTTCAACAAGCTGGTGGCGTATTTCCCCGGCGAGCAGAAGCCAATCGATCCAGCTACTAAACAACCAATCTCCAGTGATTTAGTAAAGGAAGAAAACTTCAAAGACAACTGGCGTTTTGCTCTGGGTACCAGCTACCAGCTGAACAACGAGTGGTTGTTGCGTGCCGGTGTCGCCTTGGATAAGACAGCGGTTGACGATGAATACCGTACTATCACTATTCCAGATACCGACCGTCTCTGGTTCAGTGTCGGTGCCGGGTATGCGCCCAGCAAGAACCTGACAGTGGATCTGGGTTTGACCTATATCCGCGCCCATGGTGATGCTCCTATCACTGAGACTCAAGATTTTAAGCACCCCGATACTGAAAAGCGTTTAGCTCAGGTTGCCTTCCAGGGCGATGCCAGCGGCCACGTCTGGTTGGTGGGTCTGCAAGTGACCTACAAGATGTAATACCATTCCGGCCAAGGAATGAGACAAGAGCCCCGCCGAGCGGGGCTTTTTCATATCTGTCAGGTAGGCCAGACCGGCTTGATGGTCACCAAGGTTAGACCTAAGGCTGTTTTGTACTTGGCGTGACCGGTCTCAGGGCTTATATTCATGCTATTGCCAACAAAAGAATAATAAGCCCATGAAATATCCACTTCTGTTTGCCAGCGCTATCTCACTGATTTCAATGCCGAGTTTGGCCGAGTCAGATCCTGTCAGTATGTTTATTCAAGGTTTCAATGAGCAAAAGATTGAGCTGATGTTGGCGCAAACCACGGAAGAGGTGACTTGGTTTAATGTCAGCATCACCAAGGTCGACAGACAGGCTTCCGGGCATGCGGAATTGGGCGCGGCTATGACCGACTATTTTCAAACTTTGCCGGGGGCCAAGGCCAGTATTCTTGGCTCGCTGAGCTCGGGTAACTATGTCAGCACCCTGGAAAAGGTCAGCTGGCAGCAGGATGGCGAGCAAAATAGCCAATGTAATATGGGCGTTTATAGCTTGAGGGGCGATAAGATTGCCGCCGTTTGGTATTACCCGGCGCAGGAGTGTGATATTCCCGAAGCGGAAATCGGCTTACCCCGAGGCGATCAGCCTTGGCAGCAAAATTAATTCAGCCAACCCAAGAAAGCTTTCACGTGCAAAAGAAATATATTATTGCCCTGGATCAGGGCACTACCAGCTCACGGGCGATTATTTTCGATCAACAGGCCAATATCGTGGCCGTCTCCCAGCGAGAGTTCAGTCAGCACTACCCGCAACCGGGTTGGGTCGAGCATGATCCCATGGAAATCTGGGCATCCCAGAGTTCGACACTGATAGAGGTCATCGCCCGCGCCGGGATCCACAGTGACGAAGTGGCGGCCATCGGCATTACCAATCAGCGGGAAACCACTGTCATCTGGGATAAGCTCACAGGTAAGCCAGTTGCCAACGCCATTGTTTGGCAGTGCCGGCGCAGCAAGGAGATCTGTGAGCAGCTCAAGGCCGAGGGGCTGGAGGACTATGTCCGCGACAATACAGGTTTGTTACTGGATCCCTATTTTTCGGCCACCAAGATTAAGTGGCTGCTGGATAATGTCGAGGGTGCCCGCGAGCGGGCCGAAAGAGGCGAGCTGCTCTTTGGCACTATCGACAGCTGGCTGGTATGGAAGCTGACGGAGGGCAAGGTGCATGTGACCGACCCCACCAATGCGTCGCGCACCATGCTCTACAACATCCATAAACAATGCTGGGATCAGACCCTGTTACAGGCGCTGGACATCCCAGCTTCGTTGTTGCCCGAGGTCAAGCCGTCGATGGCTGTCTATGGCACAACCCGGATTGCCGGTGAGGGCAGTGAAATTCTCATCGCCGGCATGGCCGGGGATCAGCAGGCGGCGCTGTTCGGCCAGCTGTGCGTCGAACCCGGCATGGCCAAGAATACCTATGGCACAGGCTGCTTTTTGCTTATGAACACAGGTGACAAGGCGGTGCGCTCAGAGCATGGGTTGCTGACAACCGTGGCTGTAGGCCCCAAGGGCGAGGTGCAATACGCGCTGGAAGGCTCGGTATTTATGGGCGGCGCGACCATACAGTGGCTGAGGGACGAGTTGGGGCTTATTCGTGATGCCCAGGACACAGAGTACTTTGCCTCCAAGGTAGAAGATACCAATGGGGTTTATCTGGTGCCGGCATTTGTCGGGCTGGGAGCCCCTTACTGGGACGCCAACGCCCGCGGCTCTTTGCAAGGATTGACCCGCGGCGTAAACCGCAACCACATCATACGTGCGGCGCTGGAATCCATCGCCTATCAGAGCCGGGATCTGCTGGATGCCATGAGTAAAGACAGCGCTGTTGCACTCAAGCAGCTGAGGGTGGATGGCGGCGCCGTGAGTAACGACTTCCTGATGCAGTTCCAGGCCGATATCACAGATACTCAGGTACTGCGGCCGGCCTTGACCGAAACTACCGCCATGGGAGCGGCATTTTTGGCCGGTCTTGCCTGTGGTTTCTGGGACTCGGTGGAAGATCTTTCTCACCGGAGCGATGTTGAACGTTGCTTCGAGCCGGCCATGGATGAAGGACGGCGGGAGCTTTATTACCGCGGTTGGCAGAAGGCGGTGGACCGTTGTCGCCACTGGCATGAAACCGAGGAACTGTGATGTGCCGGGTGGTTTCTTGTCGGCTGTTATTGTCTCCTATTGAATAGTGACTCAAAATAGTGCCCCAAAGACACCAAAGTGAGCCCGCTATGACAGTGACGACCGAAGCCGAATATCTGGCGCAATACAATATCCATGACTACCCGCTGCCGCTGACCAGTGTCGATAGCGTGCTGCTTTGTGTGCGAGAAGGGCAATTGTGTGTGCTCTTGGTCAAGCGTTCCGGGTTTCCCTGCAAAGGGATGTGGGCATTGCCGGGAGGCTTTATCGATCTGCAGCAGGATGAGGATATCGATGCTTCGGCCAAGCGCAAACTTAAGCAAAAGACCGGCATAGTGCCACCCTACCTGGAGCAGTTACAGAGTATAGGTAATGGCCGCCGGGATCCCAGAGGCTGGTCGGTCACCATCAGCTATTATGCGCTGATGCCTCATCTTGAGCCCGTCATGGAAGGGTCTGAAGAGAGCCGCTGGTTCAGCTTGCAGTCGCTGCCCGAACACTTGGCCTTTGATCACGCCGATATCATAGCCTTGGCACAGGAGCGCTTACGCCAAAAGGCGCTATACAGCCTGGTGGCGGCTTTTGCCCTGCCGGAATTGTTTACCCTGGCCGAGTTGCAGCGAGTGCATGAAGCCATTCTGGGTAAGCCACTGCAGAAGAAATCTTTCCGGCGGCGAATCGAGCAGGCCGGCGTGCTCGCCCCCTGTGGAGAGGGCCGGGTCGAAGTCGGTCGCCCACCCCAACTCTACCGGGTATTGCCTGAAGCCGCCGATTATCGCTTTGTACGCAACCTGGAAGCTTGAACTCCATTCGAGCTTCTTTGGTTTACCATCATCTTATCTATTCTATTGGTTTAATTCTTCTTTTTAGATAAGTGTCCTATTGACTCAAAATAAGCTTGACCGCTCCAAGTTGTTGCTTTAGATTAGGTGTCACTAAGACACTTAATGGTGAGCGATATGGATATCAGTATTGAGCTAGTAAACAAAGATGCGACCAGACAGGCTTTGACTGTTGAGCAATGGCGGTTTGCCGGTGGTGAGCAACATGTGCGTCTGGCAGGTTTTGATGGACAACAGGTACAGAGCGCGATTATCTGCGCCAGGTTGCAGAGCAGTGATGCCATCATGCAGCTGCTGCTGATCAAAGATGCTTTGGACCGCGCCGCCCCGGGCATTCAGGTTTCACTGCAACTTCCCTATTTCCCCTATGCCCGCCAAGACAGGGTTTGCGTCGCCGGTGAGGCCTTTTCCGCCGCCGTGATGGCGGGGTTGCTGCGAAATGCCGGCTTCAGCCAGATCCGCTGCTGGGATCTGCACTCGGCGGTCAGTGAGCAACTGCTGGAGGCCGAGCAGGTACATCAGGCGCAGCTGGTTTGTCAGTTTGCGCAGCTGAAGCAGTGGCTGCAAACCCACCAGGCGGCACTGCTTGCGCCGGACAAGGGCGCCAGCCACAAGATAGCCAAGGTTGCCGATGCGCTGAGTGCCGCCGGGATTGAGGCCGAAGTCTTTCAGGCCAGTAAACGCCGGGATCCGGCGACGGGCGCCATATTGGCATCCGAGTTGGACGCCGATGTTGCTGGTCGCAGTCTGCTGATCCTGGATGATATTTGCGACGGTGGCAGAACCTTCATCGAGCTGGCGCGGCTTTTGAAACAAAAAGGCGCCGCCCGAGTGGGACTCTATGTGACCCATGGCCTGTTTTCCCGCGGAATAGAGCCGCTGGAAGGCTTGATTGATGCCGTGTTTACCACAGATTCTGTGTGTCCATTGCATCCGTTTGAGTCGCAAATTGTCGAGCTGCACACCTTGAAACTGTTTGAATAAAAGGAGTTTATTATGAGTATCATCGCCCCCTCAATGCAGAAGGATGTCTACAAAGAGTTTCATGGTCGCGCCTATCATCCTCAGGTGACCGAGGTGTATGCCAACTTCACTTCCCGCAGCGGTCGCAATGCCAACATAGCAGACAATGACAAAGTCGCCTTTATTGGACTGCAGTATTTTATCAAGAGTTATTTGATGGAGGAGTGGGACAGCTTCTTTCGTCAGCCCAAGGCGCAGGCCGTGGCCGCCCATAAGCGCATACTCAGTGCCATGCTGGGGTACAGCGTCGATGTTTCTTATCTGGAAAAACTCCACGACCTTGGGTATTTACCGCTGAGGATCAAGGCGCTGGAAGAGGGGACTCTGGTGCCTTATCTGGTGCCGCCGTTGACCATAGTCAACACCCATCCGGATTTCCCCTGGTTGACCAACATGATAGAAACCGTGCTCAGTTGTGAAAACTGGCCGATACAAACCAGTGCCACCACGGCCGTTGCTTACCTGCGTACCTTTAAAGAGTTCGCCGATAAGACAGGCCTGCCCGCCGAGATGGTAGCGTTTCAGGGGCATGACTTCAGTTTTCGCGGCATGTTCGGTAAGCAGGCCGCTGCCATGAGTGGTTTTGGCCATTTGGCCAGCGGTTTTGTTGGAACCGACACCATTCCGGCGGTGCTGTTTGCCGAGAAGTACTATGGTGCCGATGTCGATAAGGAGTTGGTCGGCGCCTCAGTGGATGCCACCGAGCACTCGGTGACCTGTTCCTGGATCCTCGAAGGGGAGATCGCCTTCTTCCGTTATCTGATGCAGACCCAGTCTCCCAAGGGGATCCTCAGTGTGGTGTCCGATACCTGGGATTTCTGGACTCTGGTGACTCAATACTTACCTGAACTCAAGCAGGAGATCCTCGAGCGTGACGGCACCCTGGTGATCCGTCCCGATTCCGGCGATCCCGTGACCATTCTCAGCGGTTATAAGCTGGCGCCTGAAGCACTTATCCGCGAATGTGGCCTGGATGAAGCCTTGCAAAAGGCGGCCGATAGCGGTTATGAGGCGATAAGTTGGCATGGTGAGTTTATCGGTCTGCAGCGCCAAACCCTGATGGCCTGCGAGGTGAAGGGGCTTATCGAGTGCCTGTGGGACATTTTTGGTGGCACCTTGACCGACAAGGGTTACAAGTTATTGGATAACCATGTGGGTGCCATTTATGGCGATGCCATCACGCTCGAGCGCCAACGACAAATACTGCAGCGTTTGATGGATAAAGGTTTTGCTTCCAAAGTCGTGCTGGGGATTGGCTCATACAGCTATCAATATGTCACCCGAGATACCCATGGCTCGGCAGTCAAGGCGACCCACGTGATAAAAGACGGCGAGCCGCTGGCGATTTTCAAGGCGCCCAAGACAGATAGCCAAAAGCGTTCCGCCAAGGGGCTACTGCAAGTGGTTATGCAAGACGGGGAGCTGGTGCTGAGAGACGATGTTTCGGTGACTGAAGAAGCCCAGGGGCTACTGCAAACCGTTTATGAGGATGGCAAACTACTTCGCGAAACCAATCTGGCCGAGATACGTCAGCGGGTGGCGGCGCAGTTATGAAGCCTTGATTCAATGACATTCACCGGCAGGGTCAGACATCGATATCTATGATCTGACCCTTGCCTTCTTCCTGCGCCCTGGACTCATCCCTTTCTTCATCTTCCTGGCGGCGGTTATGTTTACGCCGCTCGTGGGCAAAGCCTTTCTGCTCTTTGCGGCGATCAGCGACTTTTTCACGCTTGTCTATTTCGGGAGGCAGTTGCGATTGCGGGGCTTCGTGGCTGTCGGGCGCTATGGCGGAGCTGGTCTTGACCTGCTCCACTTCGCGTTTGGGCTGAAATACTGCCTTGACCGGGCGTGCCAACATGGCGTAAATGCTGTCCAATCCCATTAGAGTTCCCCGTGCCGGCGGCTTTTTCGCCGGTTAGATGCTTTAACTGTTAGCCTATTCTGTATCCTTTATCGGCCTGTTTCGCCTAAAAATTAGACTGAATTTATCCTTTGGGGTTCCGACTGTATCAAAACAACGCTGAATCTTTGACTCAGGCTCTGAACGCTATTTAGGAAAAGCCAGTCGCTCCGATATGGCAAAGAAATTTTAGTTAACCATGATTTAACATTAAACCCTCATATACAGCTGTAAAGTTGGCATAGCGGTTTATCCTGGCCGAGTTTTGCCGCCACAGAAGTTTGCACTGGATCGCACTCCTGAATGCCAGGATCCGGGAAACTTCTCCACAATCGTTTCTTTTCACTGTGAAAATCTCCCCTGTCAGTGTTGAAATTTTCCACTGCCAGGGGCGGTAGCGCCACTTTTTGCCACTTGGAATTCGGCTGTTCAAAAAATGTTGTGACACGCTGCTAACCCGCTTGGTGACTGGCTTTATTCGAGTTTGCATTGCTTGACAATCCTTGTTGACTATCCCTAAACTTAGCATCTGTGGGAATTTGTGGATATTTGTGGATCTATTAACTGAGCAAGGATGAAACCAAGTGTTTTCCGGCGCAAGTGCTTTGAATCTGGATGCCAAGGGGCGGATCGCTATGCCAACGCGATACCGCGAGCCTCTGCATGCCGATCATCAAGGCAAGCTGGTAATCACTGTGGATATCCAATCTCCCTGCCTGTTGATCTATCCGATAAACGAATGGAACAAAGTCGCCGACAAGCTGCTCGGTCTGTCTGATTTTCAACCACAGGAGCGGGCGATGAAGCGCCTGATGTTGGGCTATGCCCAGGAATGTGAGTTGGATGCCAACGGCCGGGTTTTGCTGACTCCGCCGCTCAGGCAATACGCTTCTTTGGAAAAGAAGACCATGTTGGTTGGGCAGTTGAACAAATTCGAACTCTGGGATGAGCAGGTCTGGCAGCAGCAGCTGGCCGACAGCCTGGAGATGATTAAGAGCCAGGGATTGACCGCCAGTGAGCGGCTGGCGGATTTCTCACTCTGATGAGTGAGACCAGATTAAAGAAGAGAGTGATGAGCCAAAACTTTGCCCACCTGTCTGTCCTGCTTCAAGAAACGGTAGACGGGCTCAATATCCGCCCAGATGGCATCTATATCGACGGCACTTTCGGTCGAGGCGGACACTCACGTCAGATCCTTTCCCGCTTGGGTGAACAGGGGCGGCTGATTGCCATCGATAGAGACCCGGCGGCCATTGAAGCTGCCAAACAGTTTGCCGATGATCCGCGTTTCACCATAGTCCATGGCGGTTTTGGCCAGTTGGCCGACTATGTTGAGCAACTTGGACTGGTGGGCAAGATAGACGGTGTCTTACTGGATCTCGGTGTGTCATCACCGCAACTGGACGATGCCGAACGAGGCTTTAGTTTTCTGCGTGATGGCCCACTGGATATGCGGATGGATAACAGCCAGGGCGAAACGGCGGCTCAGTGGCTCGCCAGGGCCGAAGTCGAAGATATGGCTTGGGTATTCAAGACCTATGGTGAAGAGAAAAACGCCCGCCATATCGCCCGTTGTATCGCCGCCGACCGTGATGAGAAGCCGTTTTTGCGCACCAAAGATTTGGCCGGCTTGATCGAAAGGATCACCAAACACAAAGAGCGCAACAAGCATCCGGCAACTCGAGTGTTTCAGGCGATTCGCATCTATATCAATAGCGAGCTGGATCAGATAGATCAAGCACTGGAAGGGGCACTGCAAGTACTGGCGCCCAAGGGACGGCTGTCGATCATCAGCTTCCATTCTCTTGAAGATCGCATGGTGAAGCGTTTTATCCGCCGTCACAGCAAAGGCGAGGAAGTGCCCTACGGTTTGCCGGTGACCGAGGCCGAGCTCAACCGCTCGCGGCAGCTGTTGCCCATAGGCAAGGCGATGAAACCGTCGGATGAAGAGATTGCCGTTAATGCCCGGGCCCGCAGTTCTGTACTCAGAATTGCCGAGCGTTTGCCTTACTGAGGTTGACGGTGAGTAAGTCGCAACTCAATCTGGCGCGCATAGTGCTGCAGGATCTTTGGCAGCACAAATGGATCCTCTTGCTGGGCATGCTGGTACTGGGTAATGCGGTTGCCGTGGTATATACCAGCCACATCAGCCGTACCCAAACTAGTGAGTTGGACAAGCTGTTACAGGAAAGGGATCGCTTGGATATCGAGTGGCGCAACCTGTTGCTGGAAGAACAGTCGCAGGCAGAGCACAGCCGGATAACCCGGATTGCGACCAAGGAATTGGACATGATAAGGCCCTTACCCAATGAAGAGGTGGTAGTGAGACTCCCATGAGAAAACAGGCTAAAAGGATTCAAAAGCCCCAACTGATCCACTGGCGACTGCAAGTGGTGGTGGCTTTTGTTTGCCTGTTGTTTGTCTCGCTTGTTGGACGTGCCGCCTACATCCAGGTGATAGAACCGGAAAAACTGCGTCATGAGAGTGATATGCGCACTCTGCGAACCACCTCCAACGAGGTGCAAAGAGGGCTTATCACTGACCGCAACGGCGAGATGCTGGCCGTCAGCGTGCCTGTACGTGCCGTCTACGCCGACCCCAAGGTGGTTCACGACAAGGATGGCTTCAATGATATGCGCCGTTGGCGGGCGCTGGCCGATGTATTGCACGAGCCGCTGGATGACCTGTTGGCAAGGGTGCAGTCCAACCCCAAGAAACGCTTTACCTACCTCAAGCGCCAGGTTACCCCGGCGGTAGCGCACTATATCGAACAACTGAAGCTACCCGGTATTTACCTCAAGTCTGAATCACGCCGTTACTATCCGGCCGGTGAGATCAGCGCTCAGCTGGTCGGGATCACCAATATCGATGATGTCGGCATCGAAGGCATTGAAAACACTTACAATAGCTGGCTGACCGGCACTCCCTCCAAGCAGAAGGTGCGCAAGTCCCGTGACGGCCGGGTGGTTGAGCGGCTGGATATTATCCAGGAGGGCGAGAGCCCCAATGATCTGGTGCTCAGCATAGATCAGCGTATTCAACAGTTGGCTTACCGTGAGCTCAAGCGTGCCACCGAAATGAACCAGGCAACATCCGGTTCTGTGGTGGTGCTGGATGTGCACACGGGTGAAGTGCTGGCGATGGTCAACACCCCCTCCTATAACCCCAACTCGCGGGAAAATCTGCAGAGCCACAGGATGCGTAACCGCGCCCTGACAGACACCTTCGAGCCGGGTTCGACGGTGAAACCCTTTGTGGTGGTAGCAGCGCTGGAAGCCGGAATCGTCAAGAGCGATGAGCTAATCCCGACATCACCCGGTTGGATGCGTATCGGTGGTCGGCAGGTGCGGGATGCTCGCAACTATGGCGATATGTCACTGGCGAAGATTTTGATCAAGTCCAGTAACGTGGGGATCAGTAAGTTGGCACTGGAAATGCCGGTGCAGCAGCTGCTGGGCACCTATCAGTCCATGGGGCTCGGCAACTATTCAGGGATCAACCTGACCGGCGAGAGTGCCGGTTTGGTGCAGGACAGACACAGATGGTCCGACTTTGAACGGGCGACTCTGTCCTTCGGCTATGGCCTGACCGCTACCCCGCTGCAATTGGCGCGTATGTACGCCACTCTGGGCAGCGGCGGCATGCTTTACCCGGTATCGATTCTTAAACTGAAGCAACCGCCGGAAGGCACCCGGGTAATAGCCCCGGACGTGGCCCGCGATGTGATCAACATGCTGGTGGGCGTGACCGAGAAGGGCGGCACAGGTACTCGGGCGCACATTGAAGGCTATCCGGTTGCCGGTAAGTCGGGCACCAGTCGTAAGGCGATAGCCGGTGGCTATGGCGATGATTATGTTGCCCTGTTTGCCGGTGTCGCGCCGGCCAATAACCCCAGGCTTGCCATGGTAGTGGTGATCAACGAGCCCAAAGGGGACAGATATTATGGCGGCGTGGTGGCGGCACCTGTGTTTGGCAAGGTGATGTCCGGCGCGTTGCAGATGTTGAATGTGGAGCCTGTGAGTGATGATACTCGCGTGCAACTGGCTCAGGTACCTAGGAGAGCAGAATGATGTTATTGCGGGATCTGCTGGCTCCCTGGTTTCATTACTCCGGCGCGGAGGCGGTGGCCGAGCCCTGTCTAGACAGCCGGAAAGTGGTTGAAGGCGGCCTTTTCGTGGCCGTTCCCGGACATCAGGCCGATGGTCGGGAGTATGTTGCCGCCGCCTTCAACAAGGGAGCCGCGGCTGCCTTGCTGCATACGGACGATCCGGATGCCCACGGCAAGGTGGAGCGGGAGCAAGGCTTAACCATCTACTTTTTTCAACTGAGTCGGCAGCTATCGGCGCTGGCGGCCCAGTTCTATGGCATTCACGCGGTCAAGCCTCGTCTGGTGGGGATTACCGGCACCAATGGCAAGACTTCTGTCAGCCAGCTAATCGCCCAGTGGGTGTCTTTGCTCGGCGAAAAGGCCGGTGTCATGGGCACTTTGGGGAACGGTTTGCTGGGGAAACTCCAGGAAGCGACCAATACTACCAGTGATGCCTTGGCCGTAATGGCCCAGCTCAAGGCTTTTGAGCTGATGGATGTCAGCGTCTGTGCCATGGAAGTATCCAGCCACGGTTTGGTGCAGGGGCGGGTAGAAGCCGCGCCCTTTGAAGTGGCTGTGTTTACCAACCTGAGCCGGGATCATTTGGATTATCACCATACTATGGAGGCTTATGCCGCCGCCAAATTGAGGCTGATGCGGTTTGCCTGTCTCAAACACGCGGTGATTAACCTGGATGACGCCACAGGGCAGGCCTGGTTCGAGGAACTGCCCAAGGCCAAGTTGCTCGGCTATAGCATTAAGCAAGATCCCAGAGCGGCAGTTGTTGCTGTTAATCCTCAATATCACGCCAAGGGCGTGCGCGCCGAGATCCACTGGCCGGAAGGCAAAGGCGTGCTGGAGACCCCGCTGCTGGGCGAATTCAATCTCTCCAATCTGTTGGCGGCGCTGACGGCGCTCTATGCCATGGGGTATCCGCTGCAAAAGCTGCTGTCGCTGTCACCGGCCCTGAAGCCCGTGCCCGGACGGATGGAGTGTTTCCCGTCGAACAAAGGTTTTTCGCTGGTGGTGGATTATGCCCACACCCCGGATGCGCTGGAGCAAGCGCTCAAGGCGCTGCGGCTGCATACCGACAACCGCCTCTGGTGTGTCTTTGGCTGCGGCGGCGATCGTGACAGGGGCAAGCGGCCGCTGATGGCCCGCGCTGCCGAGGCTTTTGCCGACCGCTTGATGGTCACCAGTGACAATACTCGCAGCGAAGAGCCGCAAACCATCATTGATGAAGTCATGGCCGGGCTGACTCAACCCGAGGCGGCATTCTCCTGTGTCGATAGGGTGACAGCCATTAAACAGGTTTGCGCCCAGGCCGAGGCGGGAGATGTGATTTTGCTGGCCGGCAAGGGGCATGAAACCTATCAGGAAGTGGCAGGAAGCCGTCATCACTACGATGAGCGGGCCTTGGCGCTGGAACTTAGCGGAGGCAAGGCATGATCCCTTTAACTCTGCAACAGATAGCCACGGCGCTGAATGCCAAGTTGATTCCAGCGACTGCCGCAGAGCAGCTGGTTGAGAGTGTCAGCACAGATAGCCGCGATATAGGCACCAAAGGTTTGTTTATCGCCCTCAAGGGTGAGCGCTTCGACGCCCATGAGTTTGCGCCAACGGCGGTCAAAAATGGCGCCGCAGCGCTCCTGGTCAGCCGCGAGTTGGCACTCGATGTGCCGCAGCTGCTGGTGGCCGACCCTCACCAGGCCCTGGGGCAACTGGCGGCTATGGTACGCAGCCTGGTATCACTCAAGTGTGTTGCCTTGACCGGCTCCAACGGCAAGACCAGCGTCAAGGAGATGTTGGCGACCATATTGTCGCAACATGCCAAGGTGCTCTACACAGCCGGTAACTTCAACAACGATATAGGCGTGCCGCTGACAGCCTTGCGACTGGAGCCTGAACACGAATACGCGGTATTTGAGCTTGGTGCCAACCACAAGGGTGAAATTGATTACACCTCGGCCATAGTGCGCCCGGATGTTGCCCTAGTGAACAATGTTGCCAGCGCCCACCTCGAAGGGTTTGGCTCAGAGGCCGGTGTGGCGGCGGCCAAATCCGAGATTTTCAATCACTTGGCCCCAGACGGCTGCGCCATTATCAATGCCGATGACAGATACGCCGAGGTAATGCGTCAGGCTGCGTTAGGCTACCGTCAGTTAAGCTATGGCATTGACGCAGCAGCCGAGTTGACAGCCAAAGATTTACAGGCCGATGCCTCGGGGCGTTATCGCTGCACTCTTTGCTGGCAGCAACAGGAGTATTCGCTGGCGCTGCCGCTGGCCGGCCGACACCAGGTGGCCAATGCCCTGGCGGCAACTTCGGTTTGCCTGGCGCTGAGCCTGGATATGGCAAGCATTATCTCTGGCTTGCAACAGATGCAGCCGGTCAAGGGACGCATGCTGCCCACTGAGCTTGGGCGAGTGCAGCTGATCGACGATAGCTATAACGCCAATCCGGCCTCGGTCAAGGCTGCGATCAACTGGCTTCACGAAATTCACGGAAATCGCATTCTGGTACTGGGCGATTTGGGGGAATTAGGCGACAATGCCCCCCTTTTGCATCGCGAGCTGGGTGAGTATGCCCGGGAGGCCGGGATAGATGCCCTGTTTTGCAGCGGTCAATTAACCCAGAACACCAGCCAGGGGTTTGGTACGGAACATCTGGATACCCAAGGGCGTTTGGTGGAAAGTTTAATCAAATATATCAATCAGTTGTCAGGGAGTGTCACTGTATTGGTCAAGGGTTCACGCAGCATGCGTATGGAGCGTGTGGTCGAGGCCCTTAAATCAGCCTTCGGGCGTGGGGAGTTAGTGTAGATGCTGGTGTATCTGGCGGAGTATCTAACCCAGTTTTATACCGGGTTTAACGTGTTTTCCTATTTGACCTTCAGAGCTATTCTGGGGTTGTTAACCGCCCTCAGCTTCGCGCTCTGGTGGGGGCCCAAGTTGATTGAACGTTTGCAGCTTTTGCAGATAGGCCAGGTGGTGCGTAACGATGGCCCTGAGTCACATTTCAGTAAGCGTGGCACCCCAACCATGGGTGGATTGCTGGTGCTGGCGGGGATCTTTATCAGTGTCCTGCTGTGGGGCGATCTCGGTAACCGTTATGTCTGGGTGATGTTATTCGTTCTGGGCAGCTTTGGCCTCATCGGTTTCCTCGATGATTACCGCAAGGTGGTGCGTAAGGATCCCAAGGGGCTGGTGGCCCGTTGGAAGTACATTTTACAGTCGCTGGCGGCAATTGCTGTGGCCTTTTATCTCTACGCCACCGCGGCCCTGCCGGGTGAAACCCAATTGGTGGTGCCTTTCTTCAAGGATGTGATGCCGCAGCTGGGGCTATTTTTTGTGGTACTGGCCTATTTCACCATAGTGGGTTCGAGCAATGCGGTTAACCTGACCGACGGCCTCGATGGCTTGGCGATTATGCCGACCGTTATGGTTGCGGCGGCGTTCGCGCTTATTGCTTACCTCTCCGGCCATGCGCAATTTGCCGGCTATCTGCATATTCCGCATCTGCCTGGCGCCGGTGAACTGGTGATTGTCTGCACCGCGATAGTCGGTGCCGGTCTTGGTTTCCTTTGGTTCAACACCTATCCGGCACAAGTGTTTATGGGCGACGTGGGCTCGTTGTCACTGGGCGCGGCGCTCGGCACCATGGCAGTGCTGGTACGACAGGAAATCTTGCTGGTGATCATGGGCGGTGTATTCGTAATGGAGACTGTGTCAGTCATCCTTCAGGTTGGATCCTATAAGCTGCGTGGCCAACGGATTTTCCGTATGGCACCCATACACCACCACTATGAATTGAAAGGTTGGCCCGAGCCCAGAGTGATAGTGCGTTTCTGGATTATCTCTTTGTTCCTGGTTCTGCTGGGATTGGCCACCCTGAAGTTGAGGTAAACAGTCATGATGAGTCGCTGTTCGCGCATAGTGTTGGGATTGGGGGCCACAGGCTTGTCTGTGGTGCGCTATCTGGTGGCTCAGGGGCATGCCCCTATGGTGATGGACAGCCGCCGCAATCCACCCGGTGCTGAGGCGCTGAAAAATGAGTTTCCGGATCTGGAGTTTTGCTTCGGTGGTTTCGATTGCCGTGGTCTGGTGCAGGCCGAGCAGATCATCATCAGTCCAGGGATCCCCATGGATACCCCCGAAGTAAGGGCAGCGTTGGATATGGGCATAGAAGTGATCGGCGATGTGGAACTGTTTGCCCGCGCCATCGCCGACAAGGGCCCATGTGTGCTGGCGATTACCGGTTCCAATGGCAAGTCGACTGTGACGACTCTGGTCGGTGAAATGCTCAAAGCCGGTGGCAAGCAAGCCGCCATCGGCGGCAACATAGGGGTGCCGGCGTTGGAGCTTTTGGGCGAAAACGTCAGTCACTATGTGCTGGAGCTATCCAGTTTCCAGTTGGAAACCACTCATAGTCTCAAGTGTTTGGCGGCAACTTGCCTGAACATTTCCGAAGACCACATGGACAGATACAGCGACCTGGAAGCCTATCGTCAGGCTAAACTGCGGCTCTATGAACTGAGCCGACTGGCGATTTTCAACCGGGATGATCCGCAAACGCAGCCCATGTCACCCATGAACAACAATAGCTTTGGTCTGGGTAACCCCGAAGGGGATGAGTGGGGGATCACCGATGGCAAGATTTTCCACGGCAGCAGTGAAATCATGAATCTGATGGATGTGGCACTGCTCGGCAGCCATAACCACGCCAACCTGCTGGCCGCCATGGCGTTGGCCGATGCGGCCGGCGTGGATAAGGAAGCCATGGCCAGAGTGGCCCGCGAGTACAAAGGCTTGCCGCACAGATGTGAACTGGTGGCGGTCAAGAATGGCGCCACTTGGATCAACGATTCCAAGGCCACCAATGTGGGCGCTACCGTGGCTGCGCTCGAAGGGCTCAGCGACTACCTCGGTGATGTGATCCTGATTGCCGGTGGTGATGGTAAAGGAGCCGATTTCCGGCCGCTTGCCAATGCGCTCGGCTCTGTGACTCACCTTATTACCCTGGGGCGAGACGGTGACAAGATTGCGGCATTGAAAGAGGGCGCCATCAAGGTTGGCTCCATGGCAGAAGCCGTGAGCAAAGCCGCCGAGCTGGCGAGTTCCGGAGACATAGTCTTGTTGTCACCGGCCTGTGCCAGCCTGGATATGTACAGCAACTTTATGGCCAGAGGCGATGATTTCCGCCAACTGGTGGAGGCGCTGGATGAGCAGTGATGAACGACAACTCAGCCTGTTCGGAACCAGCCTCAAGTGGCGCTGGCCCGACTGGTTCGGTGAGAAGCAATCGCAGGGCATGCAACTGTATGACCGGCGTTTGCTGCTTGCCGTTTTGTCGTTGATCGCCTTTGGCTTTGTGATGGTGATGTCGGCTTCTATGCCGGAAGCCCAGAGCCTGACAGGTAATCCGTTTCACTTTGTGACCCGTCATCTGTTTTATCTGGTGGGTTGCGTGGTGATAGCCGCAGTGGTGTTGCAGGTAGAGATGCAGCGCTGGCAGCAACTGAGTCCGCTGATGCTGTTGTTGGTTGGAGTCATGTTGGTGGCTGTGCTGATAGTGGGCACCACGGTAAATGGGGCGACCCGCTGGCTGTCTCTGGGGCCGGTGAGAATTCAGGTAGCCGAGATAGCCAAGTTTGCTTTTGCGGTCTACATGGCCGGTTATCTGGTACGGCGGCATCAGGAAGTGCGTGAAAACGCCAAGGGCTTTTACAAACCGATTGCGGTTTTTGCCGTCTATGCCTTCTTGATCCTGATGCAACCTGATCTGGGAACTGTGGTGGTGCTGTTTGTTGGCACAGTCGGGCTGCTGTTTTTGGCCGGCGCCCGTTTGCTGGACTTCTTTGCGTTAATCCTTGCAGGGGTTATGACCTTTGTGGCTTTGGTTCTGCGGGAGCCCTACCGGATGCGGCGGGTAACTTCCTTCCTCGACCCCTGGCAGGATCCGTTCGGCAGTGGTTACCAGTTGACTCAGTCGCTGATGGCCTATGGCCGCGGCGACTGGTTTGGTCAGGGACTTGGTAATAGCATCCAGAAACTGGAATACCTGCCGGAGGCGCACACTGACTTTATCTTTGCCGTTATAGGGGAAGAGCTTGGATTTATGGGCATTATCGCTGTGCTGGCGGTACTGCTGTTTGTGGCGCTGCGGGCAATTCGTCTCGGCAGTCAATGCTTGGCCATGGATCGGGCATTTGAGGGTTATCTGGCCTACGCCATAGGGATCTGGATCTGTTTCCAGACTGTGGTGAACGTGGGCGCCAGTATCGGCATTTTGCCGACCAAGGGGCTGACACTGCCCTTTATCAGCTATGGCGGCAGTAGTCTCTGGGTGATGACGGCTGCGGTCATGATGCTGATCCGGATAGATCATGAGCGGCGTCTCAGCCTGATCCAGGCGGTGCAGGGGAGGCTGAAGTCATGAAGGGTAACAATTTGAATAACAAACGTATTTTAGTGATGGCCGGTGGTACCGGCGGTCACGTTTTTCCGGCGTTGGCAGTGGCCAGACGCCTGGCACAGCAGGGTTGGCAGGTGCGTTGGCTGGGTACGGCAGACCGGATGGAGGCGCGCTTGGTGCCTCAACACGGCTTTGACATAGATTTTATCGACATCAAGGGCGTGCGCGGCAACGGCATAGTGCGCAAGCTGGCGGCACCTTTCAAGGTGCTGCGCTCGATTATTCAAGCGCGCAGGGTCATCCGCGAATTTCGGCCGGATGTGGTGTTGGGCATGGGCGGCTTTGCCAGCGGTCCGGGCGGCGTTGCCGCCAAGCTCAGTGGTATTCCGTTGGTGTTGCATGAGCAAAACGCCATTCCGGGGATGACCAATAAGCTGCTTTCCCGTATCGCCACTAAGGTGCTGTGCGCCTTTGCCAATACCTTCGAGCCGGGTAAGGCCGAAGTGGTGGGCAACCCTATTCGCCAGGAGCTTATCACTCTGGGTGGGCAGCCCAGAGCCCAGCATCAGGATGCGCTGAAAATTCTGGTCGTCGGTGGCAGTTTGGGGGCCAAGGTATTCAACGACCTTATGCCGGCCGTGGTTGCCGAGGTCAGCAAGTCACAGTCGGTGACGGTTTGGCATCAGGTGGGTAAGGGCAATCAGGCGCCGGTGGAAGCCGAATATCAGCAGCTGGGACAAGACGGCAGAGTCAAAGTGGCTGAGTTTATCGATGATATGGAAGCCGCCTATCGCTGGGCCGATGTGGTCATCTGCCGCGCCGGAGCCTTAACCGTTTCCGAGTTGGCGGCCGTTGGCCTGCCCAGCCTGTTGGTGCCTTATCCCCATGCGGTGGATGATCACCAGACCCGCAACGCCCAGGTGTTGGTGGATGCGGGTGCGGCCTTCCTGTTGCCGCAGCCTATTGTCGATGTGCCCAGGCTGGCGAATAAGCTGGCCTTGCTTGGCAGTGATAGAAATGAATTGGCCCTGATGGGGCAAAGAGCCAGAGCGGCCGCCGTGCTGGATGCGACCGATAAAGTCGCCCAAGTCTGTATCGAACTGGCAGAGAAAGGAAATAGATGAATAACAGAGCAGAGAAATACGCCCAGCTTCGCGCCATGATCCCGGAAATGCGCCGGGTGCGTCGTATTCACTTTGTTGGCATAGGTGGTGCCGGCATGGGGGGCATTGCCGAGGTTCTGGTCAACGAAGGTTATCAGGTCAGTGGTTCGGATATTGCTGAAAATGCCGTGACTGAGCGTTTGGCGGCTCTGGGTGCTCGCATCATTATCGGCCACAGTGCCGAGGCTGTGGTGAACGTTGATGTGGTGGTGGTTTCCACCGCGATTAAAGCGGATAACCCGGAAGTCGCGGCCGCCAGAGCCAGCCGCACTCCGATAGTGCGCCGTGCCGAGATGCTGGCCGAGCTGATGCGTTACCGTCATGGGGTGGCGATTGCCGGCACCCATGGCAAAACCACTACAACCAGCCTTATCGCCAGTGTTTATGGCCAGGCCGAGCGGGATCCGACCTTTGTAATAGGTGGTCTGCTCAATAGTGCCGGCACCAATGCTCGCTTGGGGCACAGCCGTTACCTTATCGCCGAGGCCGATGAGAGTGATGCCAGCTTCCTGCATCTGCAGCCCATGGTGAGTGTGGTAACCAATATTGAAGCCGACCATATGGATACTTATGGCGGCGATTTTGAGAAGTTGAAAACCACCTTTGTGGACTTCCTGCATAACCTGCCGTTCTACGGCGTGGCCGTGCTCTGTATCGATGATCCTGTGGTGAAAGAGATCATGTCGCGTATTGGTCGCCACATGGTGACCTATGGCTTCAGTGATGAGGCCGATGTGCAGGCACTCAACTTTAGCCAGGAAGGACATCAATGCCGTTTCACCGTGCGTCGCAAGGGGCGGGACGACTTGGAGCTGCTGCTGAATCTGCCGGGACGGCACAATGTGCTGAACGCCTTGGCGGCGATTGCCGTGGCCAGTGAAGATGATATAGATGATGCCGCCATAGTGCAGGCGCTGGCGGAGTTCCAGGGAATTGGCCGCCGCTTCCAGCACCTGGGGGCCTTCGATACTCCCAAGGGCGAGGTGATGCTGGTTGATGATTACGGCCATCATCCCAGTGAAGTCGCTGCCACTATCAAGGCGGCTCGTGCCGGTTGGCCTAATAAGCGCCTGGTGATGGCTTATCAGCCACACAGATATAGTCGCACCCGGGATCTGTACGAGGACTTTGTCGAAGTATTGTCTCAGGTCGATGGCCTATTGCTGCTGGAGGTCTATCCCGCCGGTGAAGCACCTATCGCGGGAGCAGACAGCCGCGCGTTGTGCCGCAGCATCAGATTGCGTGGTCAGGTCGACCCTATCTATGTCGCTACGCCGGAGCAGTTGCAGGAGATACTGCCGGATGTGCTCAAGGACGGCGATCTGCTGATGACCCAAGGCGCCGGCAATATAGGCGCCCTGGCGCGCCAACTGGCGAGCAGCAAACTGGGGTTTAGTGATGATAAGAAAGATACGATTGCTGAATAGATTTTCGCCGCTTAATGGCTTGAAAACAGTATCTTTTGACCAAGAAAACCAGCCCTATATAATGGCCGGTTTTCCGTCAAGCTAACGGGCAGGACCATGGCGCTGAAGGACAGGTTGCACAAGGGCCGGGCAAGGCTAGCCGGAGTCAATTGGTATCTCTGCAGCGGGATTGGCTTTCTGCTGTTGGTACTGGCGGCATTCGGCATGGCGGCTTGGAAACTGGGACTGGTGCTGAATGATGCCGAGGCTTTGCCCATTGAGGCAGTGGCGATAAAAGGCGAGCGCCAGTACACCACGGATGCGGAAATCCGTGGCGCCTTGCAGGACTTGATGCAGCGTAGCTTTTTCAGCGCTGATGTGGCCGAGGTGCAGCAGGCGCTGGAGGCCCTGCCTTGGGTATACAGGGCCTCGGTTCGGCGCGAATGGCCGGCCAAGCTGAAGGTTTATCTGCAGGAGCAGGTCGCCGTGGCGCACTGGAATCAGGATGAATGGCTCAATGAACACGGCGAGGTGTTCCTGGCGCCACCGCAACCCGGGCTGGAAAATCTGCCTTGGCTGGCGGGACCTGAACCTATGGCGAAGGAGGTATTGATCTCCTTTCGGCAGATGGATGAACTGCTGCGGATAAACAGCTTCAAGCTGGATAGATTGAGTCTCAGCCCGAGACATGCCTGGGAGGCGACTTTGGGCAACGGCATCATGCTGGAGTTGGGACGAGAGGATAAGATGGCGCGGATACAGCGTTTTATCAACGTGTATCCCGAGTTGGTTAAACAGGAAAAGAGTGTCGCCAGAGTGGATCTACGCTATGACACGGGTCTGGCAGTAGGCTGGGAAGACGCACAAGAAGAGAGCCGTTAATTAATGACCAAGAACCAAGATAGAAATCTGATCGTCGGATTGGACATAGGGACATCCAAGGTCGCTGTGATCATAGGTGAAGTCTTGCCTGATGGCGAAATCAGTGTCGTCGGTCTGGGTAATCATCCATCACGCGGCATGGATAAAGGCGGGGTCAACGACCTCGATTCTATCGTGCGCAGTGTGCAGCGGGCCCTGGATCAGGCCGAGCTGATGGCAGACTGTCAGGTGTCTTCGGTGTATTTGAGCATTTCCGGCAAGCATATTGATTGTCAGAACGAAAACGGCATGGTCTCCATCAATGATGAAGAGGTGACCCAGGAAGACGTGGACAACGTCATTCACACGGCCCGTTCGGTGAAGATCCCCACCGAGCGCCGCATTTTGCACGTACTGCCGCAGGAATATGCCATAGATGTTCAGGAAGGGATCCGCAGCCCTATCGGCATGTCCGGCATGCGGATGGAAGCCAAGGTGCATATAGTTACCTGCGCCAATGATATGGCCAAGAATATCACCAAGAGTGTTGAGCGCTGTGGCCTCAAGGTGGACGACCTGGTGTTTTCCGGTATCGCTTCGGCCGATGCGGTACTGACCAATGATGAAAAAGATCTGGGTGTTTGTCTGGTGGATGTCGGTGGCGGTACCACAGATATCGCTGTGTATACCAATGGCGCTCTGCGTCACTGCGCCGTGGTGCCGGTGGCCGGCAATCAGGTAACCAGTGATATCGCCAAAATTTTCCGCACGCCGCTGTCGCATGCCGAGCAGATTAAAGTGCAGCATGCCAGTGCCCGCAGCTCCATGGTGAGCCGTGAGGACAGCATAGAGGTACCGTCCGTAGGTGGTCGGCCATCAAGAACCATGTCGCGTCATACTCTGGCCGAAGTGGTTGAACCCAGATATCAGGAACTGTTCGAGTTGGTATTCAAAGAGCTCAAGGACAGTGGCCTGGAAGATCAAATTGCCGCCGGCATAGTGTTGACCGGGGGCACCGCCTCTATCGAAGGGGCGGTGGATGTTGCCGAAGCCACGTTCGGCATGCCGGTCAGGGTGGCATCACCGCTGCCGGTGAAAGGTTTGTATGAATATGTGGATCAGCCCATCTACTCCACAGGTGTTGGGCTGTTACATTACGGCGCGCGCAGGGTTATCGAACGTCAGTTTGAACGACCCGAGCGTCAAGGGGTGACCAGTCTCTGGAATCGGGTTCAGAGCTGGTTTAAAGGTGAGTTTTAACTTACGTAAACGCAGGTAATACGGAGAATTCAACCATGTTTGAGATCATGGATACTCATTCTGACGAGGCGGTGATAAAGGTCATCGGCGTCGGTGGTGGCGGTGGTAATGCCGTCGAACATATGGTGAAACACAACATCGAAGGTGTTGAGTTTGTTGCCACCAATACAGATGCCCAGGCACTGCGTAAGTCTGCCGCGGGCACCACAATTCAACTGGGACGTGATGTCACCAAGGGCCTGGGTGCCGGTGCCAACCCGGAAGTCGGTCGCGCTGCTGCCGAAGAAGATCGTGAAAATATCCGTGAGGCCATCAAGGGCTCGGATATGATCTTCATCGCTGCCGGCATGGGCGGTGGTACGGGTACAGGTGCTGCTCCTGTGGTGGCGCAGATTGCCCGCGAAGAAGGGATATTGACAGTGGCCGTGGTCACCAAGCCTTTCCCATTCGAAGGCAAGAAGCGTATGGCCTATGCCGATCAGGGCATTGGAGAGCTGGCCAAACATGTTGACTCGCTGATCACTATCCCCAACGAGAAGCTACTCAAGGTATTGGGCCGTGGTACATCATTGCTGGATGCCTTCGCTGCCGCCAACAACGTACTCTTGGGCGCGGTGCAGGGTATCGCCGAGCTGATCACCCGTCCCGGTCTGATTAACGTCGATTTCGCCGACGTGAAAACTGTTATGTCCGAAATGGGTAACGCCATGATGGGCACAGGGGTAGCTCGTGGTGAAGACCGCGCCGAAGAAGCTGCCGAAGCGGCCGTTGCCAGTCCGCTGCTGGAAGATATCGACTTGGCAGGCGCCCGCGGCGTACTGGTCAACATCACTGCCGGCATGGATATGAGCATTGAAGAGTTCGAGACTGTGGGTAACCACGTCAAGGCTTACGCTTCTGACAACGCGACAGTGGTAGTTGGTGCTGTTATCGATCCGGAAATGAGCGATGAGCTGCGAGTCACTGTAGTTGCTACCGGTATAGGTTCGGAAAGAAAACCTGACATTCAGCTGGTATCCAAACCTGCTCCACGTCAGGAACCTGTGCCAGAGCCTAAGGTCGAAGCATACGTGCCTCAGGAAGAAGCCGTTGCGCCTGTATCTCACAAGAGCAATGCGGTTCCTGCGTCACAGCCTGCGCCCAACCCGCACAAAAACGAGCTTGATTATTTGGATATTCCGGCGTTTTTGCGTAAGCAAGCCGACTGATACTGGCGGTTATCGCTGGTGTAAATTGGGTGATCTCCTTTGTTTCTGTTAAGCAAAGGCAGGTAAATTTTTGTGAAATTACCAATTTATGCTAGGATATCCGGCCAGCCGCGCCTGACGAGTGTCGATTTTATCGTCAAAGGCAGGGCTTTTTGTTGAGATGAATACGGGTAACTAAATGATTTTTCAAAGAACTGTTGAAAAAATGGTAAAGACCACCGGTGTCGGTTTGCACTCCGGCAATAAGGTGACTTTGACTATCAAGCCCGCACCAGTCAATACAGGGATCGTACTCGTGCGCACCGATATGCAGCCGGCAGTGGAGATTGCTGCCAAGGCAGAGCAGGTGCGTGAAACGACTATGTGTACGGCTCTGGTCAATGATGAAGGTGTTCGCATCTCAACGATTGAGCATCTGTTTGCTGCACTCGCGGGTTTGGGAATCGACAATGCCGTTATTGAAGTGGATGCTCCCGAGATTCCTATCATGGATGGCAGTGCCAGCCCTTTTGTATTCCTGCTGCAAAGCGCGGGGATCAAAGATCAGTCAGCGGCCAAGAAATATCTGAAAATCAAGCGCACAGTGCGTGTTGAAGACGGTGATAAGTGGGCTGAACTGCGACCTTTCAAAGGTTTCAGAGTCGATTTTGCCATCGATTTCAATCACCCTGAAATCGCCCGTAGTCAACAGCATATGGTGATGGATTTTTCCTCTTCTGCCTTTGTGAAAGATATCAGTCGTGCCAGAACCTTTGGTTTTATGCGTGATATCGAGTATCTGCGTGCCAACAACCTGGCATTGGGCGGCAGTATGGAAAACGCGGTTGTGCTTGATGAATATCGTGTCCTCAACCCCGATGGCCTGCGTTATGAGGATGAATTTGTTAAGCACAAGATTCTGGATGCGTTTGGTGACCTGTATGTGGCGGGTCACGCCATAGTCGGAGAATTCTGTGCCTACAAGACGGGGCATGCCCTGAACAACCAGCTGGTGCGGGCATTGCTTGCTCAGCAGGATGCCTGGGAGTTGGTCAGCTTTGAAAAAGAAGCGGATGTGCCTGTCAGCTTTATGATGCCATCCAATGTCGTGATGGCTTAATCGTAAAACTAGGACTGCCTTTTACGGCTGGCTAATGCAGCCAGCCGTTTTAGTTTCTGGCCCAGCTCGCCCTCGGTGTGTTCGGCCAGTGCATTAATATGTGAAGCTGCAGTTTCACTCAGCTGTCTGTGAACCACTTGGGGTTTTGCCCCCGATGTTGCCAGTGCCGGGTTGACTTTAACCTCAATAGCGGTAAGCATTGGGAGCGTTTCTGCCTGAAGTTGGGCAAGAAGTTTGGTTTTTTGAAAGTTAATCCTGGCGGCCCAAGCGGCGGAAGGGGTCTCAATAACCAACACACTTTGGCGCAGATTGGCAACTTTCAGCTGTTCGCTGACAGGGCCTGACAGCAGTTGTTTGACATGCTGGTTCAGATACAACAAAAGCTCCGCTTTCTCGGCCAGATCGGGCAAACGTCCCGACTGATGCAGTAATTGGCTGAGGTGCTGAGGGAGCTTCTTCATTACGATAATAAGATGGCTGAATTAGGCTATGAGTGTAACAGTTTTTATTCAAGGTCGGAATGGCGTGACGCGCTGGCAACCGGGCAAACGCTGGTTGCTGTTGCCTATTTTGCTCCTCGCTGCGGGCACAGGGCTCTATCATTACAACGCCGAGCGATTTGAGTCGCAACAGGCTAACGTCGACAACGAGCGTCAGGCTCGTGAGCAGCAACAGAAACAAGTCAAAGAACTCAAGCAAGCAACAGAGACTCAGTTGGCAACTCTGGTGGCGCATGTCGCCAGAATGCAGGCCAAACTGACCCGGCTTGAGGCTCTCGGGCAAACTCTTGCCCAGAATTACCAACTTGAAGAACAGTTCGATTTTGGCGCCGAGGTAGGTCTGGGGGGTCTAAGCGAGCTGGGTACCAGCATAGAGCTGGAGCAGCTGATCTCTGATATGGATCGGCTGGCATCAGGAATTGATAGCAATAATGCTCAGTTGTCACTGCTTGAAACAGTGGCTTCCAATCTCCATATAGATGAAGAGCGTTATATATCAGGGCGGCCAATCAATAAAGGTTGGTTATCTTCGCCCTACGGTTTACGTAATGATCCTTTCAATGGCCGCAGAACTGTGCATAAAGGCATAGACTTTGCGGGTACAGAAGGAGCCGATGTAATCGCCACCGGTGGTGGTGTAGTGACATGGGCCGGGAATATGTTTGGCTATGGTGAGTTGGTGGAGATAGATCACGGTAACGGATTGCGCACCCGCTATGGCCATAATAAAGCTTTGTCAGTAACTGTAGGTGATGTGGTCGCCAAGGGCGAGAAAATTGCCACCATGGGAAGCACTGGGCGTTCGACAGGACCCCATGTGCATTACGAAGTGTTGCGGGGTGGACAGCAGATAGATCCCAAGAAGTACGTCTACCGCAAAGCAGGTTAATTGGAACTGGCCGCCAGACTCGCAAGAGGCTTGGCCTACAACAGAATAAGTGATTCAGATGTTAGGTAAATTACTGACAAAAGTATTTGGTAGTCGTAACGACCGCACCCTTAAAGCCCTGGGCAAGATAGTCAACAAGATCAACGCACTCGAAGGTGAATATGAGCAACTCAGCAATGAGCAGCTCAAGGCCAAAACCCAGGAGTTCCGTGATCGGCTCGAAAAAGGGGAAACCCTTGACGACATCATGGCCGAAGCCTTTGCCACTGTGCGAGAGGCTTCCAAGCGGGTGTTCGAGATGCGCCACTTCGACGTGCAGTTGATAGGTGGTATGGTGCTGGACAGCAACCGCATTGCCGAGATGCGCACCGGTGAAGGTAAGACTCTGACCGCCACGCTGCCGGCCTATCTCAATGCACTGACCGGTAAGGGCGTTCACGTTATTACAGTGAACGACTATCTGGCTCGCCGTGACGCCGACACTAACCGCCCACTGTTTGAATTCCTTGGAATGACGGTTGGGGTTAACGTCGCCGGTCTTGGTCAGCTGGAAAAGAAAGCTGCCTATAACTCAGATATCACTTACGGCACCAACAACGAATTTGGTTTCGACTATCTGCGCGACAACATGGCGTTTTCACCACAGGAGCGGGTACAGCGTCCATTGCATTATGCTCTGATAGACGAAGTCGACTCCATTCTTATTGATGAAGCCCGTACACCGCTGATCATCTCCGGCGCCGCGGAAGACAGCTCTGAGCTCTACATCAAGGTCAACACACTGATCCCTAATCTGATCCGCCAGGATAAAGAAGACTCGGACGACTATGTCGGTGAGGGTGACTTCAGTGTTGATGAAAAGGCCAAGCAAGTTCACATGACTGAGCGCGGCCAGGAAAAAATTGAACTCCTGTTGATCCAGGCCGGACTTCTGGCCGAAGGGGATTCGCTTTACTCGGCCGCCAATATCTCACTGTTGCACCATGTTAACGCCGCGCTGCGCGCTCACACCCTGTTTGAACGTGATGTCGACTATGTTGTGCAGGACGGCGAAGTGATCATCGTCGATGAGCACACTGGCCGTACCATGCAGGGGCGCCGTTGGTCTGAAGGTTTGCATCAGGCGGTGGAAGCCAAAGAAGGCGTGAAGATCCAGAATGAAAACCAGACCCTGGCTTCTATCACCTTCCAAAACTACTTCCGTCAGTATGAAAAACTGGCCGGTATGACAGGTACTGCCGATACCGAAGCCTTCGAATTCCAGCATATCTATGGTTTGGATACCGTAGTAATCCCCACCAACCGGCCGATGATCCGTAACGATATGGCTGACTTGGTGTACCTCACTGCCAAAGAAAAGTACGCCGCCATTATTCAGGACATCAAAGGGTGCCGTGAACGTGGTCAGCCGGTATTGGTTGGTACAGTTTCCATCGAACAGTCTGAACTGTTGTCCAACCTGTTGGACCGGGAAAAGATCCCTCACAAGGTACTGAATGCCAAATTCCACGAAAAAGAAGCTGAAATTGTTGCTCAGGCCGGACGTAGTGGAGCGGTAACCGTAGCCACCAACATGGCCGGTCGTGGTACGGATATCGTCTTGGGTGGCAGCTGGAAAGCGGAAGTTGAGGAACTGGAAAACCCAACCGAGGAGCAGATCGCCAAGATCCGTGTCGACTGGCAAGAGCGTCACGATGCCGTGGTTGCTGCCGGTGGTTTGCACATTCTGGGCACAGAACGTCACGAGTCCCGCCGTATCGACAACCAGCTGCGTGGTCGTTCCGGCCGTCAGGGCGATGCGGGTTCATCACGTTTCTACCTGTCGATGGAAGACAGTCTGATGCGGATCTTCGCTTCAGATCGCGTTGCCAACATGATGAAGAAGCTGGGCATGGAAGAAGGCGAAGCCATCGAACATCCTTGGGTATCTCGTGCGATTGAGAATGCCCAGCGCAAAGTGGAAGCCCGTAACTTCGATATTCGTAAGCAGTTGCTGGAGTTTGATGATGTTGCCAACGACCAGCGTCAGGTGGTTTACGCTCAGCGTAACGAACTGATGGATGCCGAAAGCATTGAAGATACCATCAAGACTATTCAGGAAGACGTGATCACAGGCGTTATCGATCAATACATTCCACCACAGTCAGTTGAAGAGCTCTGGGACGTTCCCGGCCTCGAGCAGCGACTCAAGCAGGAATTTGTACTGGACTTGCCGCTGCAGGAGTGGCTGGATAAAGAAGAAGACCTGCACGAAGAGACCCTGCGTGAGCGGATCATCGAATCCTGGCTCAAGGCCTATGAGGCCAAAGAGCAGATGGTGGGCCCTGAGGTGCTGCGCCAGTTCGAAAAGGCCGTGATGCTGCAGACCCTGGATGGTTTGTGGAAAGAGCACCTGGCTGCCATGGACCACCTGCGTCAGGGGATCCACCTGCGTGGTTATGCTCAGAAGAACCCCAAACAGGAATATAAGCGTGAGTCCTTTGAGCTGTTCCAGCAGATGTTGGAGTCACTCAAGCATGATGTGATCAGTATTCTGTCCAAGGTTCAGGTACAGGCTCAATCAGATGTAGATGAAATGGAAGCCCGTCGTCGTGAAGAAGAAGCGCGGATCCAGCATCAATATCAGCACGCCACATCTGAAGCTTTGAATGAAGCCGAACACGATGCTGAAGTTGCTGCACATACTCCAGTTGTGCGTGATGGTGAGAAAGTTGGGCGCAACGATCCTTGTCCTTGCGGCTCAGGTAAAAAATACAAACAGTGTCATGGCAAACTGAGCTAACACACTGTAAGTCATTAAAGGCAATCTCCGGATTGCCTTTTTTGTTGCTTTTGAAATGCGTTTTTTGCTCCACAAACTCACAAATGTGGATAACTCTGGGGGTAAAAAGTGCTTAACGTGTGACTAACCCTATGGCCTCAAAAAAGATCGCAAAATACTGAAAAAAGCCCTTGCGCAAAAGTTTTGGCTCCCTATAATGCGCACCCACTGACACGGCGAACGAGAACAAATATCTGTTCAAATTCAAAGTCGGTAACGCGGCAACAAGCCTTGGTTTCAACGGTGTGAAGTTAAAAACATCACTAGCTCGAAACCAGATAAAAAAGGGCTTGACGCTGAAAAAGGGATGTGTAGAATACGCAGCCCTGACCCGATGAGAATCATCGCGGTCCTGCTCTTTAACAATCTATCAAGCAATCTGTGTGGACACTCACAGGCATTGAGAAATCGACAAAACGATTTAACTCGATGAAGAG
>NZ_JBKORJ010000036.1:0-32406 GCF_047314585.1 Shewanella sp. BJSY2023SW005 | reverse complement strand
TAGCGCAGCGGGTTTTCATTCTTTGCACGACTTAGTTTTGTACGAATCAGTTTTGTACGACCTTGTATGGCAGCCCCTTGGGTTGCCATTTTTTTTATCCTACAGCTCGACTCATTCGGATAGATAAATAGTTAATGCCAATATTGCCATTCAAGAAAATGAAAAGACTGAGTCAAAATCACTGTAAGAGCATAATGTGACAGACTTTTTGGGGATCTACAGATAGGAGTGAAGCAAATAAAACTGAATTATTTTGCTTGGTGCGGGAACTCGCGGAAAAATCGGCAGTCAGAATTAGTGAACCGAGTGTTTCATCATTATCCTCCCTTCAAGATGGTTTCTAGCGCACCATCCAGAGTTTAGATTGAACTCTGACAGCGACCCAAATGGGTCGCTTTTTTTATGCCAGGATTTTACTGTTTGTCAGGCCCATTGAGGTGCGGTTTGTGAACTTTGCAGGAGCGTGGTCAGCATATTGGCCAGCTTATCCAACATCAGCTTCAACCCCTTTGGCATACTTTGAACATCTATGCCGAGCAGCAAGTTTTTAACCTCGAGGCCCAATTCGGTATCGCCTTCAATACTGAGTCGGCGCTGGAAAAACAGGGTGTCAGGATCCTCTTTGGCGGCGGCGACCAGCAAGAGTTCAGCGCTATTGGCACTGAAGGTGACTTCCGGGGCCGTAAAAGGCCGCACCTTGAAACCTTGTTCGAAACTGACTTCAAATGCCAACTCCATATCCTCAACCCGAACGCCAACCCATTGCCCTTCAAGAAAGTCCAATTCACCATCCTTAACCTGTTCGCTGAGCAATACCGCCAATAGCTGCTGCAGTACGTTCGCCTTGATGGCGAAGGGAACCAAGGTCAGCGGTTTTCCAACCAACTTGGGAGCCAGAGTGAGAATATCGCGCGCCGCCTTGGCGGCTAAAGCCGTGCGCATCTTGAGTTACTCCTGATTAAAATGCCAAAACTCCGGCAGTCTAACCAAGTTTTATGATCATAAACCTGTTTTATATCAATTCTGTGAGATCCAAAGGTCGATAAACTGCGGCTTTGTTTGTAATTAGGGAGAAAGTTAACATGGAACTCCTGTGTCCGGCCGGGAACTTGGCATCACTCAAGGCTGCTCTCAACGCCGGCGCCGATGCCCTCTATCTGGGGCTGAAAGACGACACCAATGCCCGCTCATTTGCCGGACTGAACTTCACACCGACCAAACTGCAACAGGCAGCCAAAGAGGTAAAGTCTCAAGGGCGCAAGCTGTATCTGACTATTAATACCTTTCCGCAACCGGGTGAAGAGAAACGTTGGTACCAGGCCGTCGATCTGGCCGCCAACACGGATATAGATGGGCTGATCATGGCCGATCTGTCGCTACTGGATTACGCCCATGGCCACTACCCTCACCTGCCGCTGCATCTTTCGGTACAGGCCAGCGCCACCAATCTCGGTGCCCTGGCACTCTATAAGCGTGAATTCAACATTGAGCGCGCCGTACTCCCCAGAGTGCTATCCATCAAGCAGGTCAAAGATCTTGCCAAGGCCAGTCCGGTTGATCTGGAAGTGTTTGCCTTCGGCAGTCTATGTATCATGGCCGAAGGGCGCTGTCAGTTGTCTTCCTATGTGACTGGGGAATCGCCCAATTCAGGTGGCTCCTGCTCACCGGCAAAACATGTGCGCTGGCAGGAAAATCAGGGCTGTCGCCAGACCCGCCTCAACGAAGTCTTGATTGACAGCTCGGGGTTGAACGAGCAGATGGGCTACCCGGTTGTGTGCAAGGGACGTTATCTGACCGAAGAAGACAGCCAGCCGGGCTTTTTGCTGGAGTCCCCCACCAGCCTCAATACCCTGGACTTGCTGCCGGAACTGGCCCAGGCCGGCATAGTGTCACTTAAAATTGAAGGTCGCCAACGCAGCCCCGCCTATGTGGAACAGGTTACCCGGGTTTGGCGTCAGGCGCTGGACACCTATCAGAATGCGCCGGAGCGGTTCCAATCCAAACCCGAATGGCATGCCGCGCTGGCCAAAGTATCCGAGGGACAAACCACCACGCTGGGTGCCTACGAGCGCAGCTGGCAATAGGAAGTTTTCTATGAATATTTCTCTTGGCCCGCTGCTCTATTGCTGGCCCAAAGCACAAGTGCAGGCCTTCTACCGTGAAGTTGCAGACAGCACTATTCCACTGGTTTATCTGGGTGAAGCCGTTTGCAGCCGCCGCAGGCAGATGAAGTTTGCCGATTATCTGGCCCTGGCCCTTGAGCTCAAAGCCGCCGGCAAACAGGTTGTATTGTCGACTCTGGCCTTGATAGAGGCACAATCCGAGCTTAAAGAGCTTAAAAAGCAACTCGATAATGGCGAGTTCATAGTTGAGGCCAATGATATGGCCGCCGTTGGTATGGCGCGGGAGCAGGGACTGCCTTTTGTCTGTGGTGCCAGTATCAATAACTACAACAGAGCCAGCCTGGAAAAGCTGCATCAATGGGGCATGCAGCGCTTTGTGATGCCCATTGAGCTGTCAAAAATGTGGCTGCAAAAAGTCACCGCCCCGACGCCAAACTTTGAAATTGAAGTACTGGGTCATGGTTATTTGCCATTGGCGCACTCGGCCCGTTGCTTCACCGCCCGTCATCAAGGGTTGGCAAAGGATGACTGTCAGACGGTATGCATCAAGCATCCAAAAGGCCTGGTCGCCCAGACCCAGGAGCAACAACCACTATTGCGACTCAACGGCATACAGACTCAGTCGGCAGCCCGCTGCGATCTCAGACGGGAAATACCAGAAATGAAACGTTTGAGTGTTGACTGGTTCAGGGTTTCACCGGATGGCCATGACTCCATCGCTCTGGCGGAGTCTTTACTGCAAAATGCAGGGAGTGAAGTCGATGCTGAAACAGGCAAAGAAGCCTGTAATGGATATTGGCACGGCGCGCCTGGCATGGTCTATCAAAGACTTTGATAGACCCCGGGACTAACGCCTCCCCCTAAAGCAAGCCTCTAAGCAAGAAGCCATAGCGTCTCTGCCGGGCGGCCCTCAATAAGGACTTTCAACAGGCTCCTGTTCATCGGGGGCCTTTTTTGTGCACAGCAACAAACACAAGACCCAGAGCATAAAGCTGCCGAGCCCCAGCCATTCGAGGACTGCCGGCCACCAAAAGTCAGGCCGAGGTAATTGCAGCACCAACTCATGGTAAAAGGGGTTATCCCCCTCGGTAATACCAAGTTCAAGATGCGGTAGAAACAGAAAAGCGCCCAGACTGACGCCGCTGATAAGCGCCGGGATCAGAGTCCACAGAGTGGCGGCACCAAAGGGGCGCTGCAGCAGATAAGCCAGGTAGCAGCCGACGCTGATACAGCCAAAGATAAAGAACCACTTCAGCATCAGGATATGAAGGTGATAGACATTGACGGGAAACAGGCCAACACCGGCCAGGGCCATACAAGTCAGGGTCAGGCTGAGATACAGGAGATGGCCGCTCAATAAGCGAGACAACTGCAGGGTGAATAACCAACAGAGCACCAGGCTCAAACTGCCGAAGAACAAACCACCATTGAGCAGTACCGCCAACTTAGAATGGCCATAACTGCCCAGCTCACTCAGGCTGTGATTGAGCAGGCTGAACTCCCGCCCATCGCCGCTCTGATAGCCCCAGATAACCAACCCCAGGCCAAGCAGCAGTCCAAAGAGTCCCAGCAAACCAAAGCTCAACGCCATTCTTGCCAGTCTCTGTCTTCTTAACATGCCAGTGTATGCCCCGGATTTATTCTCTGCTGTCTAACTTACATGCTCCAGTTTTTTTTTAAAGCCCGGGCAAGGTCTTTTTGCGTTACCGATCGCTTATTTACCCGAGTTTAAACAACAAAATTCGCTTCCGGTCGAATTATTGCACTTTGGTGCCTCGGCCATCCTTTGCTGTTTTGGCATATCCTCCCGCAGGAGATGACAATAGCCTTGATTACCAAGATCATGCCGGGTCTGGAAACTACAGTTCCGCCCAGGAGAAAAAATACAGCGCTAGCAGATTTCACTGTGTCCAGCCGTTGGATAGCTTGTTTACAGAGTTTTATCCCGACCAAAACACTGACCATCGAAGTTTTCAATTAGTATACATATCAATAACCTGCAAACGCTTTACCTCTAAAAAATTTGCAAAAAGCGCTCACTCAAATAACCACAAAAATGTTATGCTTATCACACTTAAAATGATAATAAGGCCTGAATCAATATCGGGCCACTAACTCTGAGCCGGAATTAAAGATGTCCAGAAGGAATTCCACCACCACAGACAGGGAAGTCTGTCTGCAATCCACCGACGAACTCATTTCCACCACAGATCTTCGCGGCGTTATCACTTACGTCAACCCGGCCTTTGCTGAGATATCGGGTTTTTCTGAAGCCGAGCTGTTAGGCCACAGCCACAACATGGTTCGCCATCCCGACATGCCCAAGGCGGCCTTTGCCGAAATGTGGCAATGCCTCAAGGCCGGCAGTTCCTGGCGGGGATTGGTCAAAAACCGTTGTAAGGACGGTGGTTTTTACTGGGTCGATGCTTTCGTGTCCCCCATCTTTGAGCAGGGAAAAATCATTGGTTATCAATCTGTCAGGGTTAAACCCAGTCAAGGCACCATCAAACGGGCCATCAAGGTATACAGTCGCCTGAATCAGGGCAAAAGGGTCAAAGATCCGCTGACGCTGACGCAAAAACGCTTGCTTTCGGCACTGATGGCCGGCTCTGGCTTACTGCTTAGCGGCTATATCTGGGGCTGGGGCGTGGTGTTGGCCGGAGCCATGTTGATGGCGCTCAATCTGGCTATCTTCTATGACGAAGCCTTTCGTATTCCGGCACGATTGATGGCACTCAAGCAAGAGTACGACTCTGTCAGTCGCTTCATCTATGCCGGGCACGATACGTCATCCGTGCTCGAATTTCAGTTGCAGCGTAAGGCCGCCATGCTTCAGGGCGTTTTGGGCCGGACTCAGGATCAAGCGCTTAAAACCAATGATATTGCCGCTCAGTTGGTGGTGGCCACAGAGCAGGCCAGAGTCGGCATGGATCTGGAACAACAACAGATGCAGCAGATAGCCAGTGCCATCGAAGAACTGCATGCCACTATCAGTGAGGTGGCCGACAACACCCAGGCAACCTCAGGCCGTATAGATGAGGCTTATGGCCTCTGTCGTCAAAGCCGGGATGTGATGCATCAGAACAGTGAACATATTCTCCACCTGGCCGATGATGTTGCCAGGGCGGCTTCCAATGCCAAACGCCTGAACGATGAAGCACAGCAAGTTGCCAACGCCATGTCGGAAATCGACGCCATTGCCGACCAAACCAACCTGCTGGCTCTCAATGCAGCCATAGAAGCAGCCAGAGCCGGCGAACAGGGACGCGGCTTTGCGGTGGTCGCCGATGAGGTCAGAGCCTTATCCGGCCGCACCCAGCAGTCCACCAAGAGTATATCTGCCAGCATAGAGGCCATGTTCAGCATGCTGACCCAGTGGGCCAATGAGATGGAAGCCAGTAGACAACAGGCACAGGAGTGCGCCACTGAAGCATTGTCGGCTGTGGAGTCCATCAACACAGTTAATCAGGGGATGGCTGAAATACACGATCTCGCCAGACAAAACGCCGTGGCGGCAACCCAGCAAGGGCAAGTAGTGCAAGAGATAGCAGGCGGCATACAGACGATTCACGGCGCCACCAATGACAATGTCAGCGCCCTGTGTCAGGTTGAGCAAGCCGTATTGCAGTTAAAGGCCAGTGCCGACAGGTCGCTGAACCTGAGACAGACTTTCGGCTGATACCAAAGCCCAGGTTCAGCCTGAGTAACAAATATCTAACCATTTCTTTTTGAAGGATTTTTCATAAGGAATTGCTCAAATAATAATTAAGCAAGGACAGGAAATAACTATGCTGTTGTGATCAAAGAGACAGAACTGACAGCGAATGAATTTACATAGCCGCGCTAAGGGGGTAATCTTGCCCCCTTAAATTCGGGGGCCGGTTGAATGAAAATGCATTCAGAGCCAATATTGCCCCTGGCGAGTAGCTTTGTTACTCATCCAATTAGTGTAGATTCAGGGTGTAATAACCGTGGCAGACGAAAAACAACCCCGCAACATAACAACCATACTCACCTTCCTGGTGCCATCTCTGCTCGGCGTCTTACTCTTTATGACGCCTATCAGCTATAACAACGAACTGACCATTCCTGTGGCGGTGTTGGCCGGTGAACTCAAGAATTTGCTCAATGATTATTTGACCAGCATAATTTGCGCCATAGTGGTATTTACCGCCACGGCCAGTGTATTGGTGAAACTCCTGCGCCCCGCTTTTATCCGCCGCAGCAAGTTTCTCAATTCCCTGTTGAATATCAGCCCTGCCTGGCTCTTGGTCAGGGTTTTGGGCGCCATATTTATCTGTCTGACCTTCTTCCAGGTTGGCCCTGAGATGCTCATAGCCGATTCCACCGGCGCCTTGGTGATGAATGGCCTGTTGCCACTGCTGTTCTGTGTATTCTTTTTTGCCGGTATGTTCCTGCCTTTGTTGCTCAACTTTGGCCTGCTGGAACTCTTCGGAACCTTACTGACCAAGTTGATGCGGCCGGTGTTCAACCTGCCGGGACGCAGCGCCATCGACTGTATGGCCTCCTGGCTCGGGGATGGTAGCGTTGGTATTTTGCTGACCAGTAAACAGTATGAGAACCGCTTCTATACCCAGCGTGAAGCGGCGGTTATCGGCACCACCTTCTCGGCAGTCTCTATCACTTTTACCCTTGTGGTACTCACCCAAGTGAAACTGCAGGCGATGTTTGTACCCTTCTACCTGACAGTCTGTCTGGCCGGTATTGTTGCCGCCATAATAGTGCCCAAGTTGCCGCCGCTGTCGCGCAAGAAGGATATTTATATTGATGGCAGCCCCAGACAAAAAGATGATGAGTCGCTGCCAGCAGGTCATAACTCTCTGTCCTGGGGACTGGATCTGGCGCTCACCAAGGCGTCCCACACAGGTGGCGTATTCAAGGTGCTCTCCGAAGGGGTGAAAAATGTCATCGATATGATCTTCGGTGTGCTCCCCGTCGTAATGGCATTAGGTACCATAGCTCTGGTCATCGCCGAATACACCCCGGTATTTAACTATCTTGGTAAGCCTTTTATTCCATTGTTGGAACTGATGCAGATCCCCGAAGCTACCCAAGCCTCCAAGACTATAGTCGTCGGGTTTGCCGATATGTTTATCCCCTCGATTCTGGCCACCAGCATAGAATCCGACATGACACGCTTTGTGATTGCGGCGCTGTCTGTCACCCAATTGATCTACATGAGTGAAGTAGGTGCCTTGCTTATCGGCAGCAAGATACCGGTGAAAATTTGGGAGTTGTTTGCCATCTTCCTGCTGCGAACCCTGGTTACTCTGCCTGTGATTGCCGGGATGGCACATCTACTGTTCTAAGGGCAATTTAGCCGGACTTCCCCACAACGGCCGCTACATGCGGCCTTTTTTTATTTCTAAGCACTAGAATGTGCTCACAAAATTCGCATTTCGGCCACCAGCATCTACACTGAAAAAAGTCCGTTTTTGAGGCTTTTCGGTGAAAATCTTTGCGTTTCTGCTCCTTTTTACGGCACTTTGGTGCCTCGATAGCCTGACACCGTCATTGGGCTATCGCCCCGTCCTTGAGCAATTTCAGGCCGAAGACGGCTTGTCGATGAACACTGTCAATGACCTCGCCACAGACGATCGTGGTCACCTGTGGATAGCCACTCAAGCCGGACTCAACCGCTTCGATGGCGAACATTTCAGAATCTACAGTAAGCAGGACGCTCCCTACGGCCCTAGTGGCAATCACATTGAAAGACTGTTGTTTTCAAGCCAGAAGGAGTTGTGGCTGCTGACCTTGAGCGATGGCCTGAATCTTTATCATCCGGACAGTGGCCGCTTTGAAATATTGGGTGCCGAAGCCGATCTGCCGCTGACCGGGATCCGCGAGCTGGCAGAAGACAAACAAGGCATGCTCTGGCTGCTGATGGATGATGCCAAGGTTTGGCGCTACGACCCCAAACGCCGCCAACGCCTGGATAGCCAGCAGCTTCAGACAAATACCGTTTCACAACTGAGGTTTTATGCAACACCTTCCGGCGACTTGTATCTTGCAGGAGACTCGCTCTGGCAGCTGGATGACAGCAAGTCCTGGCAACAGATGGCAATATTGCCGCAGTCTGCTCCGGTAGAGTCTCTGATACAGGCCAAAGACGGCAGTTTATGGCTCGCAAGCAAAGGAACGCTCTGGCACTGGTCTTTGGGAACCGAGGCCGTGCCTTACTCCATCAACCAACTTGGCGATGCCGGCATTCGGCATATGGTTTTGGATCCACAGCAACGGCTCTGGTTGGCGGTGGATAAACTCGGTCTGCTGCGATTTACACCTCAAACCCGGGAGCTTCTTTGGCAACAAAACAGCGATGGCAAGACCATCCAGACGCTGCATCTGGATGACAGCAACCAACTTTGGATAGCGACCAAGGGAGCCGGTCTCGGTAAGCTGGATCTCAATCAGGAAGCCATGGGAAAACTGCTCCCCAACAGTTTCGAGAACCACAACCTGGGTAATGGCGATGTCAGAGCGATTTTTCGCGATCATCTGGGGCAACTCTGGGTCGGCACCGCCAGCGGCCTTTATCAGGCACTGGAGTCTGACTCGGGCAAAATTCAAGGCTTCAAACCCTCGCCGCTGGCAAGCCAACTGCTGGATAAGGCCTTTATCGGTTTTATCAAAGAAGACAGTCAGGGCCGGCTGTGGATTGGCACCCGGGGCGAAGGCTTACTGATCTTCAATGCCGAGCGCGACAGCTATCTGCACTATCGCCATCAGGCCAATGAACCGGGCTCACTGCCGGCCAACACCCTCTACAGTTTAACCTTTGATCAAAGTGGCATTGCCTGGATAGCAACCAAAGAAGCCGGAGTCAGCCGTTATCTTGGTATCGAAAAAGGCTTTGCCGCGCCGGACGCCACGCCGCTGCCCAAAACAGAAACCACTTCGATACTGGAGGATAACGGCGGCAATATCTGGATCACCAGTTACGGTGAAGGCCTATTCAGGCTCAAGCCGGATGGCAGTGTATCTCATTGGTCCACGGATACTGAAGTCCCTCTACCCAGCAAGCATCTGTTTTCCATCTACCAACATCCGGATGGACAGTTATGGGTAGCATCCAGCGACGGCGTATTCTCATTCACCCCGGATCGCGGGCAGTATCAAATGTTTGATCGCCAACACGGCCTGATAGGCGATGTCGCCTACCTGATGCAACATGATGCCGACAACAAACTCTGGATTGGCAGCGCCAGCGGCCTGTCATGGCTGGATCCCGCAACAGGCACAAGCCGGAATTTTGCTTATGAAGATGGCTTGCAAGCCAACGAGTTCAACTTTGGCGCCGGGTTTCTCGATCGGGACGGTAGCTTGTTTCTCGGCGGTGTAAAAGGTCTCAACCATATCCAGCCCCCCGCTTTACCCGCGAGGAAACCTCCGGCGCAGCCGATCATAGATGAACTGCAGGCCCTGGGGCAAACACAAGAGCACGCACCAAAACCCTGGAGCCGACAGAAACTGGTTCTGGGGGTTGATGCCTTGCCGTTGAGTCTCAAATTCCACAGCCCGAACCTGCATCACGCCAGGCATCTTGAGTATCAATACAAACTCGAAGGCATGCAGCAGGAGTGGCTCAATACCCGGGGGGCCAGAACCGCCTTCTTTCCGGCGCTCAAACCCGGTGACTATCGCTTTATGGTCAGAGCCGTGGATATTGACGGCAATACCAGCCCGGCGCAGAGCCTGCAGCTGAGCATAACCCCCAGGCCCTGGCAAAGCCCCTGGGCTTATACTATTTACAGCTTATTGTTGCTGAGCTTGATATTTGGCTTTGCCTATAACAGGTGGCAGAAGTTTATTGAGCAACGAAAACTGCTGCAAAAGGTGGCGAGCAGCGAGCAAAAGCTGCAACTGGCACTTATTGGCAGTGGTGATGAGTTTTGGGATTGGGATTTGCAGGCTCAGGAGGCCAATCGCAATAACGCATTTCTCTGCCCGAAACCCACCTGAAAGATACGCTGGAGCGCTGTGTCCATCCCGAAGACTTGCCGCTCATCTGGCCCGAGATTGATGCCTGCCTCCATAAAGGCCGGCAAGAATTTGAACTCAGCTATCGCGGCAAGACCCAGGACGACAGCTGGCTTTGGGTACTCAACCGTGGCCGGGTCATGGCCAGGGATCAAGAGGGGCGCCCTTTAAGGATTACAGGAACCATCAAGGATATTCAGAAACTGAAAGAAACCGAATCGGCACTGCGTCGTTTCAATCAGGAGTTGGAGCAGAGGGTTAAACAGCGCACTGAAGCGCTGCAACAGAGCAATGATGAACTGAACCACACCCTGGAAGAGTTACGACTGGCGCAGTCTGAGCTGCTGGATAAGGAGAAAATGGCCACACTTGGTGGTCTGGTTGCCAGCATCACCCATGAAGTCAACACTCCCATAGGTATCTGTGTCACCGCGGCTTCGCATCTGGCGGAGAATGTTAAAGCCTTCAACAAGCGCTTTTACGCCGAGGATGTCGATCAGCAGGATTTCGAACAGTACCAGAGTGAAGTGGCCGACTGCAGCCGACTGATGCTGACCAACCTGGAACGCGCCGCCAAGCTGATCCGCAGCTTCAAACAGCTCTCCGTCGATCAGTCCCATGAAGAACTGCGGGAATTTAACCTGGGGCACTATCTGGATGAGATTTTCCTGTCGCTCAACCCCATGCTACACCGCTCGCCTCACAAGTACAGCTATCAATGCCCGGCCGACATCACCCTCAACTCCACTCCGGGCGTCTTTTACCAAATTATCAGTAACCTATTTACCAATTCGCTGGTACACGCCTTTCCAGAAGGAAGCGAGGGACGGATGTCGCTCAATGTCAGCCGCACAGATAACGGCATAGAGCTTGTCTACCGTGATGATGGTTGCGGCATGAATACCGAAGTACAACAAAATATTTTTGTTCCCTTTTTTACTACCAAACGCGGTAAAGGCGGCAGTGGCCTGGGGATGAACATAGTCTATAACCTGGTGACTCAAGTACTTGGCGGCGAGATCCGCCTGATCAGCGCACCGGGTCATGGCAGCGAGTTCCGCATCATACTGCCAAATGATATCGAGGTAAGTTCAGGGGCGTCACAATAAGGTCATCAAGACGTCACTTCAAGGTCAAATAACTGACTTAGAGTCTTTCACAGTCAAACCCGTTTCACTGGTTTTATCCAGGAGCCGCGATGAAAGACAGCAAGTCATTGGTCAACAAACCATCGACATTTCACCCATCCTCCCGCCGCGCAGCCGAGTCTGTCATCAAGCTCAACGCCCTCTGGCTCTCGGATATTCACCTGGGCAGCATTGACTGCAAGGCCGAATATCTGCTGCATTTCCTAAACAGCGTTCAGCCCAAAGTGCTGTATCTGGTGGGGGACATAGTCGATATCTGGGCCCTCAAACGCCGGGTATTCTGGCCCGAGAGTCACAACCAACTGCTGCAAAAACTGCTGCAAATGGCACAGAGCGGCATCAAGCTGGTGTATCTGCCCGGCAACCATGACGAGCTGTTTAAGGACTACCACCAGCTGCAACTCGCCGATGTCATTATCAGCAAAGAGTACAGACATCAAACCCTGAGTGGCAAGACCCTGCTGATGCTGCATGGCGATCAGTTTGACTCCGAAGTCTGTATCGGCCGCATCACCGCCCGCCTCGGCGATCACCTCTACGATGTCTTGATGTTTCTCAACCGCCAGTTGCACAAGGTTCGCCGCCGTCTCGGTTATCCCTATTGGTCTTTGGCCGGCTTTATCAAGCAAAGAGTCGGCAAGGCTCAACAAGCTATCAACAGTTTTCGCGAAGCCGTGGTGCGTTATGGCCGCAAGCAGAAGGTGGACGGCATCATCTGTGGCCATATTCACCAGCCGGAGCTCACGGAAATGAGCGGTTTTATCTATGCCAATGATGGTGACTGGGTAGAGAACTGCACCCTATTGACTGAAACCCTCGAGGGCGAGCTGCAACTCGAGCGCTGGAATGAACAACTGGGCCGGACCGAAGTACTGAAACGCTTCGCCTGGCAGGGACAAGAACAACAAGCTGCTTAAATCAGGTACCCATTATGATGTTTACCGTCGATAAAGTCGTGGAATCCAATCTGCCCAATATCAACAGCAAGCCTTGGCTCGCCAAGCCAACCAAGGCCTTACTGCGTTATCTTCTCAATGAGCGGGAGTGCAATGATATCGCCGGCCAATTCAGTTTTCTCAAGGGCGTGGATTTTGTTGAACAAGTGCTGGAAAGCTTTGCCGTCAGCTATACGGTGCCGGACAGTGAGGTGGAAAACATTCCCCATCAGGGCCGAGTCGTTATCTTCGCCAATCATCCAATAGGTTCGCTGGATGCTCTGGTGCTGATAAAACTTATCAGCGAAGTCAGGCCTGACATTAAAGTGGTTGCCAACGAGCTGCTGATGACACTGACGCCACTGCACAATATCCTGCTGCCGGTTCGCAATATGACTGGCGGAACCCCCAGACAACACCTGGAGAAGATCCATCAGCATCTGCGCAGTGAAGGCGCTGTGCTCATCTTTCCATCGGGTGAGGTTTCCAGGCTCAGACCAAGCGGCATTCGCGATACCCAGTGGCAAACCGGCTTCCTGAAGATGGCTATCAGCTGCAATGCGCCGCTGCTGCCCATGTATGTCGATGCCAAGAACTCGGCGACCTTTTACGGTGCTTCCATCTTGTATAAACCTTTGGCTACCCTGCTGTTGGTGAAGGAGATGTTTAAACAAGCCAGTAATACTCTGCCAGTGCGTATCGGCGAGCTTATCCCGGCCGAAGCGGTCAGCGGCAGTGACTTCCCACTCAAAACCCGGGTCAGTCTGCTGAAGAACCACCTCTATCGCATAGGCAAGAACCGCAGCCCACTGTTCAACACCCAGAGTGCCATCGCCCATCCGGAAAAACGTCGTGAGTTGCAACAGGCTTTACTGCAGTGCGAACAGCTTGGTCAAACTCAGGATGACAAACAGATTTTCCTCTATCGCCATCAGGGCAGCAGCCCAGTGATGCGGGAAATAGGTCGGCTGCGGGAACTGGCTTTTCGCGCCGTGGGTGAAGGCACGGGAAAACGCAGAGACATAGACAAATACGACTCCAGTTATCTGCACCTGGTACTCTGGGATCCCAAGGAACTGGAGATAGTCGGCGCCTACCGCTTTGCCGAAGTCGCCCGCTTGCACAATGCAGGTGAAAACCTCTACAGTGAGTCACTGTTTCACTATCAATCAGAATTTGCTCCCTATTTCGCCAAGGGCCTGGAGCTCGGCCGCAGCTTTGTGCAGCCTAAATATTGGGGAAAGCGCAGTCTCGATTATCTCTGGTACGGCATAGGTGCCTTTCTGGCTCGTCATCCCGGCTACCGCTACCTTTTCGGTCCTGTGACCATAAGCAATCAGTTGCCGGCACAGGCCAAGGAGATGTTGGTGCACTTCTACCTGCAGCAGTTTCCCTGTAAGACACAGCTGGCACAGTCTTTCACGCCTTTTGGTCTGCCTCCTGAGCGCCAGGCTGAGCTGGATAAGCTCTATGTTGATTCAGATTACCAAGGCGCATTCAAACTGCTCAAGCAGACCCTTGCCAGTATGGGCGCCGCTGTGCCAACTCTCTACAAGCAATACGGCGAACTTTGCCAGCCTGATGGGGTGCGCTTTCTCGCCTTTGGAGTAGATGCCGACTTTGCCGACTGTATCGATGGTTTGGTGCTGGTGGACTTGGACAAACTCAAGTTCAAGAAACGCAGCCGCTATATCGATTGTCATCTGCAGGAACTCAATCAGCAAGATGACAACGCTCCGAGTTAGCATTATTGACAGGGCTCTGATATAACAAAGAAAAGGTTATGGAGGATCCCTATGCAGCTCTGCATCGCCGATATCATGATCACCCGGGTCGTTACAGTGGAAATGGACGACCGCCTGAGTGTGGCCAAAGAGATATTTCATCATGCAGGCTTTCATCATCTACTGGTGGTGGATGATGAAGGCAAGCTGGAAGGCGTCTTGTCCGAGCGGGATCTGCTGCGGGCCTTAAGCCCCAATCTTGGCAGCGAAACGGCCACCAGCAGAGATCTGGAGACCCTCAATAAGCGGGTGCATCAAGTGATGAGCCGTAATCCTGTGACCGTTGCGCCGCATCTAGGCTTGGCGCAGGCATCCAGACTACTGCTGGAGAAAGATATAGGTTCACTGCCGGTACTGGAAAACGGTGAGATTGTCGGCATAGTGACCTGGAAGGATCTATTGCGAGCCTATTGCTGTTAACCACAATAGGCTCAGACTTCATAGGCCTGAGTGAAAGCTATCTCAGAGTTACCTCATCCAACTTACGGGCCTTTTCAGAGCTGAACTCCTCATTGAGCAACACACACTCACTGGCCTGCTTGATATAGTAACGTTTCCCCTGAGCATCCTTGAGCGGCTTGCTACTCAAACGCGCCATCAATAGCGGCTGCTTTTCCAGATCCCAGCGATAAAAGGCAATTTGCTCTCCCTTGCTGGTGATCAAGTGACACTTCACCTCTTGCCGCTCGGCGGCTTGGGCAGTCAAAACGATACCGGGCAAGATGAGCAACAAGCCATATTTGATTGATTTCATCATTTCCAACACTCCGCAGAGGCGCCGCCTTTAACCCCGGCGTCAGTCAAGGTCAGCGTCTTGCACTTGCTGTCACGACTGGCCTGTACCCCTTGCGCCGTTGCTGTCAGGGTAAAACTGTCGGTGCCGGTTGACGCTATGCTGTAGTGACCATTTTCAGTAATAAAGGGGCTGGCATTGAGCCCCAGTTTGGTCATATCCGTGGCGTAAGTGCGATTGTCCAAATAGTACTGCTCCTGCAGATTGGCCAGTCGCATCAAGGCTGCATGAGCCTCAGCCCTGGTACTCTTGGCAATGTACTGCACATAAGAGGGATAAGCGATCGCCGCCAGTATGCCGATAATGACCACAGTGATCATGACTTCAATCAGGGTAAAACCCGCTGCTTTTTTCATCTCTTATCCTACTCATTCACATGATAATAAATCTTGTTGGTACTCAGGCCTGTATCCAGTGCCACTGTACCGGAACAGTTTTCACCGGTTTCATCACACTCACCGCGACCAATAATCAAGGCAGCATCTGGATTGTCCGGATTATCGGGGTCATCTGGATCTTTGGGTGGAGTAATGATCTTGGGTGGCTGAGGAATACAATCCTCACACACTTCCAAAAACTCATAATTGTAACGCCCGCCTTTATGCAGGTCGAAGCTATATAAACGGCCTGTTGATGATATTAAGCAACTACTCTCGGTTTCAGCTGTATCCTGAGCAGGAACAAAGGAGGTGAAGTAGACACGCCCTTTGATGATGGCCGAAGGTGAAAGACTCTTCTCACCAATGACAGAGAAGTTATAGTACCAGCCCAGCTTGGTACCAAAGTCGATATTCTCACTGTCGCTGCTTGGCGCCGCAGATGTCACATTGTAAAGGTTGGCCAAAGTGATCGGGCTGGGCACAGTCGCACCTGAGCCGCCAAAAGTCTTGGTCACCACGTTGCGATCCTGCAGCACAAAGAACATATCTTCAGTATCAGAATCAAGTGGTGATGCCCTGTTACCACTGCCGAGCGTGACGGCATCATAAGGTACGTTTTGATATGCCGTAGTAGTACTGGTGTTACCGTCGGCATCTGTCGTCGTCACCCGGGTGACATTGGTAAATACCGTCTGGGCTACCACAGGCTCATAGAAGAAGCGGCGATCGGAAGATGCCAGCGCGCCGCCCACAGAGGCAAACTTGAAGCCACTCCAACTGGAGGTGTTTTCTGAAGGCATATCCATGCGCCAGACATTACCACCAAGGTCTGCGGCATATAACCTGTCTGTAGCACCATCGCTGTTGCTGTCCAGAGTGGCTATTGAACCGGCAATACTGTGTTCTATGCCGGTCAACGCTGTGCCACCACCGACACCAAAGCTATGCTTGAGTACTCCGGTTTCGGCGTCGACCAAGTACACATTGCGGCCATCTGAGTTGCTGCCTGTGTTGGCGTCATATCCCAGATTGTAACCACCGCCGAAGATCACTACAGGTTTATCCGAACCCGGCACCTTAGTCACAACCGGTGTCGACCAAGTCTGCCCCATATTGGCAAACCCGGCGCTATTGTTGTCAATCCGCCACATCATTCGAGGTGAATCCGGGGCGGTAACATCGAAGCCATAGTAAGAACTCCCGCCCCGGCGCATGCCGAAAAAGATCCAAGCCTTGGTAATGGCACCCGAGTCGTTGCGCTCCAAATAGGAAACCGGCGAGCCATCTATGCCATAAACACTGTGACCATTGGCATAGCTGTTATCTCTGAGTTCCTGCACATTACTGAGTAGCTCATAGGGCATAAAGGCCCAACTCTCTTCAACACTGCTACCCGTGTCTTTGAAGGCATGTAACATACCATGGTTGGTGCCAACGAAAATGCGCACATTGCTATTGCCATCGCCACCAAAGTCAATGGCAAGCGGTTGCGAGTGCATGGGGTCACCCATGATATCGCCGCGAACCCCGTTGTAATCGTCAGAGGTAAATTTGCCGTTTTCATCTTTATCGACATTTTTACCCCTGATCCACTCAAAGGCTTTTTCCAGCTCAGAGCTTTCTGTACCGGCGGCTACACTCATGTTCATATGAGTCAACAAGGCAAGGTCACCACCGGCATAGCTGGAAGCCTGATTCTTGCTCAGAGTCGCCAGGCCGCCACCTACCTTGATGTTACTGTAGAGAGTACGGCTGTCAGGTACTATGGTTCTGGCTGCACCGCCTTCCTGTACATCGTTGCCATCAGGGTCCGGAGAGCAATTACTCCATAGACTACAAGCCGTGTCCGCAATACCACCCGAACTTGAGATAGCCGGTCTGTCGTTGGCATCTATCAGTACGCCAGAAGGGTTCACCTTCAACTTCTTTAGGTTACCGGCCCACTTGGGCCCTTGAGATGGGCTGAACAAGGCATAATAGGCAGAGTCCAGAGTACGGGTTGGGTCAGCATTACTGAAGGCTACCCCAGGCGCCGAAAACCTTTGTCCTTCGTCCGTGATACTGTCAAGCACACTACTGAAAGCTTGCTGTAATTCAGCCACGCTATTGGCGGCATGGTATTCTCCACCACCTCTCCTGGCCGCCTCCACCAATAAAGGCTCAGCAGCAGAGCCCTCCTCCAGCGCAAAACCTATGGTGTGAGTTACCACTCTTTGAAATTTTTGTGTCGAGGGCAGAATATCATTGCGGTTCATATAACTAGTTAATGCCGGTAAATAGCTTTTCTTTGCCCCGTAACGATCATAATCGTAGGTAAAAGGGTTGTAGTTACCATCGGAAGAAACACCAGAGGCACTGGTTATTGAAACAATTCTGTTGTTAGCAGAGTCGTCCAGGGTAGGCACACCGTCTGTTACATAAACTATATAGGCTACATCACTACAGACACTCATTGGAGATTCATAGCGGCCATTAATCTCGATAGTTGTATCATACATAGGCCGGTTGGCCTTGTACTTAATACTGCGGCTACTGTAGTCGCGATCATCGTGTCCAAAAGTAATAGGGCCGCCGCTAAAGTACCGGTAGGCTTCAAACAAAGTTTCACATAGTGGTGTGTTGGTTTCAGCTGGCAGGTTTTCAACCGTACTGATAAGGGTGTCTTTTTCAGGTGAAGTTCGCTTCTTTATTCCCGCAACTATCCGACCACCATCCCTATCACCTTCACGGGAATAATTCATGTTAAACACTGCCAGGCCAAAATCGACCGTCGGCATCGAACTTATTACCCCGGAGATAGCCGTCTTGGCAATATCCAGTCGGCTGAGATCCTGAGTATCATCCAACTCGCCGTTTTTATGTAAGGTATACCAACGCAGATAATTATCTGTATAAAGAGTAACTAGCTCTCCTTGGTTAAAACCTAGCTGTTTAGCATTATTCAGTGCATTGGCATCTGTGCCACCATATGGAAGATAGACTTTATTTTTACCGGCTCCAGATTCAACATTGTTCTGAGGATATCCACTACTATAGGTAACACCATCAACAGTAACTCCATTATTACCCGGATTGACTGCTTCAATATCCTCCCAGCAGTCCACCGGGTTGTTTTTTTCAGCACCGCTGTTTTCCTTAATAGGTTGCCAAGTCCCTTTACCTTGACCGGTAAATCGATATTCACGGATGTAACCGGTAAAACGGCCATACTTATCCAAAGCGGCTTTAGCGACGGCACAACCATTAAGCACCCCATTAAAACGTCTCGACTCCGAAGGACTGTCCGGCACAGGTAATGAACTATCATCCATCCCGGAGCCGACGGTAAAGTAGATCATCCTTCCTTGATATGAATGAGAAGAACCTACTGGGGGATAGTCCTTAGCTGGATCATAACCACCGGGGACATCCTGCTCAATTGTCCCCATGGATGCCGAATTATCAAAAATAATCAGCACCTTGGCCCGTCCCTGATTTGGCGGCGGGATCAAGTAAAGGTCTGTATCATCGGCCGAGACTTGCCCGGAAGAGCCAACCAGCACAAACAACAAACCGCATAAACACTTTTTGAGTTTCATGATCCGCTCCCGTTAAGCACTTCCTGCTCAACTCCTTCGATAACTGTCAGTTGCCCGAGGTTGTCCCGGCCGTACCTAACCTGGCTGGAAACCTCCACTCTTCGGCACTTGATAAGATCTGTACCGCTGGCATCCCTGCTACGCTGACAGGAAACATTCCTGGCATCCACAGTGCCATCACTCTTTAATGGCAGAGGCGTCAAAACCTGAGTGCCACCCGAATAGCTGTTGCCTGTATCTATCGCTGTCATTGTCGCCAATTCTGCTTGGCTCTTGGCATTCAATACCGCCTGCAAACCACCGTCGGCCAAGGCCTTGGCTTCCACCCGCTCGGCACCGGCGCCGGCCATACGCAGCGACTGACTGGAGTTAACTGCCAGAGCCACCCCAATCAGGGTCAGAATAATCAAGAGGATAAGTGCGAAGAACAGTACGACTCCCCGCTGTTGTCTTATTTTCATCTGCTTAGTTCCTAATCAACACAGGGTTTTCAAGTACCACTGTGGTCGAAACCACTTTCCGGCGGAAGTTATCGCCACCACCACTGATTGCTCTGTCGCCGGTTTTGTCGCCCAGTGAGTAAGTCGCATTATTGGTGTAACTATTGTCAGCATTGGGCGAACGCACCAATAAAAATATTCTCAATGCCACTATTCGCTGGAACAACTGGTTGTCCCACATCAGATCCGTCACATTCTGTACCGGCATAAAGCTATCGGCCGTGTCATCACCGTTCTCGTCGAAACCATAGAGAATACGCATGTTTTCGATACCCTCGACCAAGGGCTCGTCTACGTTCATTCCGCTGGCAGAGAGTGATTTACGGGTCAGAACCGGCACGCCGTTGTTGTCTTTAATAAAGTAGACATGGTGTTGGTATTCCCACACCCTCTGGTTTTCAAGGCCGGGATCTGTATCTTTAAAAAACACCGCCTGGCTGGCCGTTGCTGCCACCCGAAAACCACTGGTGGCTCCGGGAGGGCCTACCAGTCGTTTAATCTGAATCACATCAGTCCCTGTCATCGCTGAATTGACACAGCTCAGTGAGCCGGCACTCACCCCGGCCTCGTACCCCCAAAGACGTCTGAAGTGGGCCGGTTGGCCATTGGGCAGAGTGGCATTGTTGAGCCCTTGTCCAATACAATCTGTCCCGACAGCATCATCGACCCGAGCGTTGGTACCCAGCACGAAATCTGTCCCTGTCATATCACCAAAGAAGCCTACCTGACTGAGATCCGGCACCATGATGGCCAACGCAATACGGCCATTTTCCTGTAACTGATTGAACTGCCCTGTGGTAGTAACATTAGTGGCAGACATACTGAACATGGCGAACAATCCGAGCGCCAGAAACAGACTGATGACCATGGCCACCATGAGTTCTACCAGAGAAAAACCCGACTGCTTTGAATTTTTCACACTCACCGCCTTAACCTTGATTGATCACTGTCTTGAGGATAAAGACCCGCCGGCGCTTACCCAAGCTACTGCCGCAGTCAGTCGTTTCATAGGCGGTGCCGGCGGTTTCCTGAATGCCTCGCCATGCCATCACAATAGTGACATTGCTGCCATTGACATTCAGACAAGCGGTAGCACTGTCGAGGCCGCCGACATTCTGGCTGCCCACGGCTTCAGCGGCGCCGGTAAAGAGTTCTTGCCATTGGAAAAGATCCCAGGCCAGAGTCTCGGCAGCAGTACAGGTAACAGTGGCGCCAAGGGCCACATCGCAGGATTTTGCAGGAGCACTTCCGCCCCCGGAATAGGGAGAACCGTCGTCGTAATTATTCAGTACCGTGTTATTAAGCTTCATCCGATTGAGGATATCGTTGGCAAAGTATGCCGCCTGAGTCTGTTGAAATGATTCAAAGCTGGCGCGCTTTGCCACTATATGTAAATTAAATATCCCGATAAGCCCTATCACCAAAATGACGAGCGCTACCATAACCTCAATCAGAGAGAATCCCTCTCTCCGTTTTTTCATCTGTGTCAAATCTCCAGACAATGCCATGTTTTTGACAATAAATTCAGCCTATTAGTTCTTTAATATCTTATAGTTAGCTCAAGACCACAATAATACCTGTTAATGATAGTTGAGTCGAATGTAAATCTCCAGTAACAAAGAACGCTAATAAATTCAAGCCTTATAAGAGGTATTTTTTCCATAAAAAAAAGAGGCTTAGATAGCCTCTTCTTAAAATGCTTTTTGCTTATATAAGCGCAATAAATCCGCGGCTTCTTACCTTAGCTCCACAGGAACGGCAAACACGGTATCTTCCTTGCGCCCTTCCACTTCGGTCACCACGCTTGGCGCCAGTTTGGCTATGGCCTCAACCACCTGCTGCACCAACACCTCAGGAGCAGAAGCCCCTGCAGTAACCGCAACCTTGCTGACGCCATCAAACCAATCCCGCTCAACATCATCGGCGTTATCCACCAAATAGGCCTGAGTGCCAGACTTGAGCGCCAATTCGCGCAGTCTGTTGGAGTTTGAGCTGTTTTTGGAGCCAACCACTATCAACAAGTCCACATCCTGGGCCATCTTACGTACCGCATCCTGGCGGTTTTGGGTCGCGTAGCAGATATCGTCTTTACGAGGACCTTCAATCGAAGGGAACCGCTTCTGCAGTGCAGCAATAATATCCAGGGTATCATCCACCGACAGCGTGGTTTGGGTGACAAAGCAGAGATTGTCCGGCTCTTTCACCTGCAATGCATCCACGTCGGCCGGAGACTCAATGAGATAGACTCCCCCTTCAGGGTTATCGTACTGCCCCATGGTGCCTTCCACTTCGGGATGACCGGCATGACCGATAAGAATGCACTCAATCCCCTTACGACTGGCGCGGGTCACCTGCAGATGCACCTTGGTCACCAGAGGACAGGTGGCATCAAACACCTTAAGACCGCGACGCTTGGCCTCATTGCGCACCGCCTGCGACACCCCATGGGCACTGAAAATCACTATGCTGTTGTCGGGTACCTGATCCAGTTCGTCGACAAAAATCGCCCCGCGCTGCTTGAGATCTTCAACCACATAACGGTTATGCACCACTTCATGGCGCACATAGATAGGCGGGGAAAAGAGTTCCAGCGCCCGTTCCACTATACTGATGGCCCGATCGACACCGGCACAGAAGCCTCTGGGATTGGCCAGCAATATGTTAAGACCGGTAGATTTTGCTACTGACATTTCAAAGCTCCTGCAATACTTCCAGTTCAAATGTCACCTGATGGCCCACCAGCGGATGGTTCAGATCCACTGTGACAGAATCACCGGCTATCTCCCTGACAATTCCGGGTATTTCACTGCCGCCAGGGCCGGCGAAACTGACGATAACGCCGGGTTCCAGCGTCATATCTGCCGGGAATCGGCTGCGATCCAAGTGATGAATGGCATCGGGATTGGACTCGCCGAAAGCATCGGCAGGGGCCAAGGTAAAGCTGTGATTGTCGCCGGTTTTCAGCTTAAGAAGCTCAGCCTCAAACGCCGGGCTCAGACTACCGTCACCGATATTGAGCCGGGCGGGTTTACCGGAGGCTTTGGTGCTGTCGGCGGTCGAGCCGTCTTCCAGCAGTATATTCAGGTGACACAAGAGGGATTTCACATCAGACATCTGTGTTACTCCTTGGCTTCATTCTGCTTGGCAGCGGCCTTGTCACCGCCGAAAAATGAATCCCAGATGATCAGGACTGCGCCAACACAGATAGCCGAGTCAGCGATATTGAATGCCGGGTAGTGACTGGTTTTCCAGTAGAAATCGAGGAAGTCCACCACAAAACCGTGCATCAGGCGATCGACAAGATTTCCCAGCGCGCCGCCTATTACCAGAGTGTAAGCCAGGTTTAGGCGCCACAATCCGGCCGATTGCCGTCTGAGCCAAACGGTCAGCAACACACTGAAACCGACAGCGACGGCGGTAAATAACCAACGCTGCCAGCCACCGGCATCACTGAGGAAGCTGAAGGCGGCGCCGTAGTTGCGCACATAGGTCAGATTAAAGAAAGGCAACAGCTGCACCGATTCATACAGCTTGAAGTTACCCAATACCCACTGTTTGGACAGCTGGTCAGCCAAAAAAGCCAACACAGCCACCCAATACCAGCGCAGGCCACTTTGTTTCCAGTCTGCGGGCATGTTTATTATCCTCAGGCGAACAGGCGTTGTTCACCTTCTCCTTCGATATTGGTCACACAGCGGCCACACAGCAGTGGATGCTCGGCGATCTGGCCAACGTCTTCTCTGTGGTGCCAGCAGCGGTCACACTTGGCCGCTTCAGACTTGGCGACGCTGAGCTTAAGTGATGCCAGCTCAGTTTCACGGGCATCGGCAGGTGCATCGGCAAGCGGCTTAACCACAGCCTTGGAGGTCAGCAGCACAAAGCGCAGCTCGTCACCCAGTTTGGCCAAAGCTTCGGTCAGCGCCGCATCGGCAAACAGAGTTACCTCGGCTTCCAGCGCGCCGCCGATTAGTTTATCGCGGCGGCCCTGCTCCAGTGCCTTGTTGACTTCATCACGAACCTGCAGCAACTGTGCCCAGTATTCATCACTCAGATCTGAGTCCAGCTGTACGGCCTTGAGGCCCTGGTACCATTCCTGAGTAAACACATAGGCGTCACGTTTACCCGGCAGCAACTGCCAGATTTCATCGGCAGTGAAGCTGAGGATAGGGGCAACCCAACGCACCATGGCTTCGGCAATCAGATACAGAGCCGACTGACAGCTGCGACGGGCGTGACCATCACGCTTGGCGGTGTACTGCCTGTCCTTGATGATATCCAGATAGAAGCTGCCCAATTCAACCGAGCAGAACTGCATCAGCTTCTGGGTCACTATGTGGAAGTTGTAGGCATCATAGGCTTCCAACAACTCTTCCTGCAGCTTGGCGGCGCGGCGCACCACCCAACGATCCAGCGCCACCATGTCTTCGATGGCGATCATGTCTGTCTCTGGCTCAAAACCGCTCAGGTTGGCCAACAGGAAGCGGGCGGTGTTACGGATACGGCGATAAGCATCGGCGCTACGGTTGAGGATCTCATCGGATACCGTCATTTCACCGCTGTAGTCGGTAGAAGCCACCCACAGACGCAGAATATCGGCGCCCAGTTTGTTGGTTACCTGCTGTGGTGCAATCACGTTGCCGATGGACTTGGACATCTTGCGGCCCTTGCCATCCACGGTAAAGCCGTGAGTCAGTACCTGCTTGTATGGAGCCTTGCCGTTCATGGCGGTTGAAATCATCAGTGATGACATGAACCAACCACGGTGCTGATCCGAGCCTTCCAGATAGAGGTCAATTCCCTGCCCCTGGAATTCAGGGCGGGCACCAACCACTGATGAGAAGGTAGAACCTGAGTCATACCAAACATCCAGAGTGTCGGTCACTTTGCGGTACTGAGCCGCATCTTCACCCAGGAGCTCAGACTCATCCAGATCCCACCAGGCTTGAATGCCCTGCTGCTCAATGCGATGAGCAACACGCTCCATCAAGGCCACACTATCTGGATGCAGCTCTTCGGTTTCCTTGTGAACAAACAGAGTGATAGGCACGCCCCAGGTACGCTGGCGCGAGATACACCAGTCAGGACGATTCTCGACCATCTTTTCAATCCGGCTCTGTCCCCAATCAGGGATCCACTGGGTTTGCTCGATTTCACCCATGGCTTGAGCACGCAGCCCTTTGTTATCCATGGAGATAAACCACTGCGGTGTGGCGCGGAAGATAATAGGAGTCTTGTGGCGCCAGCAGTGTGGATAGCTGTGACGATAGGCTTCACGGTGCAGCAAGGCATCTTTTTCCTGCAGCAGCGCCACAATTTCATCATTGGCCTTGAACACGTGTTTGCCGGCAAACAGCGGGGTATCCGCCTTGTAAACGCCATTATCACCCACAGGATTAGCCACTTCCAGACCGTACTTCTGGCCAACCACAAAGTCGTCCTGACCGTGTCCAGGTGCTGTGTGTACCACACCAGTACCGGATTCGGTGGTCACATGATCGCCAAGAATCGCCGGCACACTGAAATCATAGAAAGGGTGCTGGAACTGCATCAACTCAAGTTCGGCACCTTTGGCACGACCAAGGTTCTGATGGCTCTTGACGCCATAACGGGCGATACAGCTTTCCACCAGGGCTTCCGCCAGAATAACGGCTTGCCTGGCACCTTTTTCAGACTCAATCTCCACCAGCACATAGTCCAAATCCGGGCTCAGAGACAGCGCGCGGTTGGCAGGTAAGGTCCAGGGAGTGGTAGTCCAGATAACCATGGAAACTGGCGCTTGATACTCAGTAACCCCGAAAACGGCCAAAACTTTAGTCTTGTCCACAGCGGTAAAAGCCACGTCTATAGCCGGTGAAGTCTTGTCTTCATATTCCACTTCGGCTTCGGCCAGGGCAGAACCACAGTCGGTACACCAATGCACCGGCTTAACCCCTTTGTGCAGGTGGCCGTTGTCAATCACTTTGGCCAATGAGCGAATGATGTTGGCCTCAGTGCTGAAATCCATGGTCAGGTAAGGTTTAAACCAGTCACCGAGCACGCCGAGACGGATAAAGTCATTGCGCTGGCCATCCACCTGTTTGGCGGCATACTTACGGCACTCGTCACGAAACTCGGCAGCAGAGATTTTCTGCCCTGGCTTACCGACTTTCTGTTCTACCTTAAGTTCAATCGGCAGACCATGGCAGTCCCAACCTGGCACGTAAGGCGCATCAAATCCTGACAAGGTCTTGGACTTGATAATAATATCTTTGAGGATCTTGTTAACTGAGTGACCAATATGAATATCGCCATTCGCATATGGAGGGCCATCGTGCAGAATGAACAGCTTGCGGCCAATACGGCTATCACGGATCTGTTGGTACAGATTCTCCTCGGTCCAGCGTTTCAACATCTCTGGCTCGCGATTTGCCAAATTACCACGCATCGGAAACTCGGTTTCCGGCAAATTCAAAGTTGATTTATAGTCGCTCATTGATCCTATACCATTAATTTAGCTAAGAGAGCTCAGCCTGCTTCATTGCTGAGTAAGGCGCGAGCCTCATCAGCGTCATTCATTATTTGTTTCTTAAGTGCCTCAAGGGACTCGAACGGTTTCTCGTCACGGATCTTGGCCACTAATTCCACTTCTACTTTACGCCCGTAGAGGTCACCTTCAAAGTCAAACAGGTGCACTTCCAACTGGCAGTTTTGTCCCTGAACCGTGGGTCGAAACCCCACATTGGCAACACCATCGTATTGCTCACTGCCATCCCACCAGAGCCTGACCGCAAATACGCCCCTCACAGGAACCACCTTGCGCTTCATGGCGATATTGGCAGTGGGGAACCCCAGCGTCCGGCCCAGCTTTTTCCCATGGGCCACCTTACCACTGAGAGTATAGGGATGTCCCAATAAACGTCTGGCCTGCTCAAGATTGCCCTTGGCCAGCGCATCTCTGACCATGGTGGAACTGACCCTGTGATCACAAACCAAAAAGCTTTGGGTACTGACTACCGCAAAACCGTGCTGTTCACCGGCAGAGCGAAGCAGCTCAAAATTGCCCTGACGAGCCCGTCCAAAACAGAAATCGTCACCGACTACCAGATACTTGACCCCAAGTTTACGCACCAGCAGCTCTTCGACAAACTCCTTGGCCGGCATTTGGGCAAACTTTTGATTGAAATTGACACACACAAGCCTGTCTATTCCAAGTTCAGCAAGCAGCTTGACCTTGTCGCGAAGCAGGCTCAAGCGCGCAGGGGCATCCTGGCCGCGAAACAGTTCCTGCGGTTGCGGCTCAAATGTCATCAGGGTGGCCGGCAAACCAAAGTGACGTGCCTTCTTGACCAGATTGGCTATCACTTCGGCATGGCCCCTGTGCACACCATCGAAGTTACCTATGGTCAGCACACAACCGCGATGGGCCGGCAATATATTGTGTATTCCGCGAATCAGTTCCATGAAATCAACGACCGCTCAAACGTAAATTGGCGGATTATATAACAGCTCGGCAGCAGAATCAGCCCTCAGTTCCGGGCTTTGAGCCGCCATGGACGGATCCCAAGCAGCACCAGTGCGATAAAATACCCCAGAGCGCCACCTAAGATCAGGGCAAACAAATGGCTGATTCGCTCAACAAACGACCAGCCAAGCCATTGTGCCTGCTCTGGAGAAAAGTAGAGCAACAGGGCCACCATTACGACAGTAGCTAGTAATGCCTTGATAAAAAAGATGATTGTTTGTTTGCTGACTCTATAAACACCGGCCAGATGCAAACCGCGATATAACAGGGAAGCGTTGAGTAAAGCAGACAGAGAAGTGGCGATCGCCAGCCCTACATATCCAAATGGCACGGCAAAAATAATATTGAAACCCATGTTGCTAACCATAGCAATGATGCCATAACGCACAGGTGTCTTGGTGTCCTGACGGGCATAATATCCGGGCGCCAACACCTTGATCAGCATAAAACTCAACAAGCCTGTGCCGTAGGCCACCAGAGAATAGGAAGCCATTTCCACGTCACTGATGCTAAAGGCGCCACGCATAAAAAGCACCATCAACATCGGCTGAGCCAATACAATCAGCCCCATCATGGCCGGTAAACCCAGCAGCATAATGGCACGAATCCCCCAATCCATGGTGCGACCAAAGCCCTCACCCTCAGCATTGACATGGTTTTTGGATAGAGCAGGTAAAATAACAGTGGCGATGGCAATACCAAATAATCCCAGCGGAAACTCCAACAAACGGTCTGAATAATAGAGCCAACTGATAGAACCTGTGACCAGGAAACTGGCAATAAAGGTATCCAGCATCAGGTTGATTTGCGATACAGATACCCCAAACAGTGCCGGGATCATCAGAGTACGGATTTTGACCACTCCCGGATGATTCCAGCCCCATGAGGGCCGGACCAGTGCTTTTTCCTGCAGCAGAAAAGGAATTTGAAACAAAAACTGAATCACACCACCAAAGAACACCCCCCAGGCCAAACCTATTTCAGGCTTATCCAGGGTGGGGCTCAACCATAGGGCAGCGGCGATAATGGCAACATTGAGAAATACCGGGGTAAAGGCTGAAACGGCAAAGCGGCCCCGGGTATTGAGAATCGAGCCGGCCAAGGCGGTGAAAGTGATAAACCATAGATAGGGAAAGGTGATCTTCAGCATTAACGAGGCCAGTTCAAACTTGGCACCGTCAGGCTCGTCATTGACCCAGGCCATAAACCAGCCGGCTCCGAACAAAGCGGTCAATATTGGCGAAGCCAGAACCCCAATCAGGGTCACTACTGTTACCAATAACCCCAAGGTACCGGCAACCTTTGATAATAAGAGTTTGACCTCTTCGCTGGACTCTTTCTCCTGATACTGAGTCAATACAGGTACAAAAGCCTGAGCAAAGGCACCTTCAGCAAACAAGCGCCGCAAAAAGTTAGGGATCTTGTTGGCAAAAAAGAACACATCGGCACTGCTGCCCGCGCCCATCAAGTTGGCGACTACCACATCCCGTACTAATCCCAGCACACGAGAAATCAAGGTCATGACGCTGACAATGGCGCCGGACCGTACCAATTTTTTGCTCAAATATTCCCCCAGAAGACTCAAGCCGCCATAAACGGCGACAAGTCTCAAAAATTCCACTTAAGCTCTGTCACATGCCAGCAATTGCTGGTAGAATTGCGCCACATCTTACACGAGTTGGGTTGAGGATAGCCAAATCAGGTTGGATTAATTTATCTTTATGATGGATATTCAATCATTGTCATTGACAAAGTGGCGAAAACCGGGCATTCTCCTCGGCCTTTAAAAGTATCAAATCCAGTTTTTAGGAGTTGCACCTTGGCTAATAGCAAGACTGCAAAGAAGCGCGCGCTTCAATCAGAAAAGCGTCGTCAACACAACGCTAGCCGTCGCTCTATGTTGCGTACCTACGTGAAAAAAGTTATCGCTGCTATCAAAGCTGGCGATCACAAAGCGGCTACTGAAGCTTTCGCTGTTGCACAACCCATTCTTGACCGTATGGCAACCAAAGGCCTGATCCACAAGAACAAGGCTGCCCGTCATAAGGCTCGCCTGAACGCTCGTATCAAAGCACTGGCTGCTTAATTCGATACCAGCATAAAAAAAACCGGCATTTGCCGGTTTTTTTATATCTGAAATTCAATAACATCAATGACAATAGATGTTATTCAACAGCTTGATGATTTCGCGCACTTCTTCACTCTTGAGCGAATAGTACACTGTCTGGGCTTCTTTGCGGGTTGCCACCAGATTGTCTTTCCGCAACCAAGCTAGATGCTGAGATAAAGCCGACTGACTCAATCCCAGTTTCTTGTTCATTTCCCCAACGCACATCTCTCCCTCACTCAGGAGATAGCACAGAATAAATAAACGCCTCTCATTGGCCAGCGCCTTCAATAATACGACGGCATGGTCCGCTCGCTGCTGCATCAACTCAATATTCATGACGAGCCTATTCTCCTAATACAAACTCCGTCCCTAATATAGCCTTGCCTTACGGAGATAGTCGGGACATAAAGCACACTTTTTGTTAGATTGTTTTCAAAAATGGGACATACCTAATAAAAACAAAGGAAACACATGAAAAACTATCGAACCGCCCTGTTACTCCCACTGTTGATTTCTTCACTTATTGGTTGTCAATCCCCCTCTCCTTCCAATACAAATCAACTGCTTGCTGAATCATTGCAGCAAAAAGCCCTAGATTCTGACCTCGGCTTTCAAATTGTGGAATCTTTAACAGTGGAAGTCGGCCCTCGCCTGGCCGGTAGCGCAAAAGACGCCATGGCGGTTGCCTGGGCGGAGAAAAAGCTACAGTCACTGGGTTTTGACCGTGTCTATAAGGAAGCGGTGGAAGTCCCTGTGTGGGAGCGCGGTGAAGCCAGCGCCAGCATAGTGGCCCCCTTCCAACAGCCTCTGGTCATCACGGCCTTAGGCGGCAGCGTTGCCACCCCGGCAGAGGGCATTACGGCCAAGATAGTCCGCTTTGACAGCCTGGCTGCACTTAAAGAAGCCAATCCTGATGATGTTGCCGGGAAAATTGTCTTTATCGATCAGAAAACCGAGCGCCACAAGACAGGTAAAGGTTACGGCAAGAGCGTAGGTGGCCGCTCAAGAGGCGCCATAGAGGCGGCGCGTAAAGGAGCCTTGGCAATAGTTATCCGTTCGATAGGTACAGATCATGACCGTATGGCTCACACAGGTACCATGCGCTATGAAGAAGGCTTGAAGCGGATCCCGGCTGCGGCCATGTCGGCGCCGGATGCCGACCTTGTCAATGCCATGCTCAAGCGCTCTGCCGATATCACTCTCACGTTGAAGATGTCACCCGAGAACAAGGGCAGCGCCATTTCCTATAACGTCATCGCCGAAGTCACCGGCAGCAGCAAGCCAGATGAAATCGTGCTGATAGGGGCTCATCTGGACTCCTGGGATGAAGGTACAGGGGCCATAGATGACGGTGCCGGAGTCGCGATTGTCACTGCGGCCGGGAAGCTTATCCAGGATTTACCTGTAAAACCTGCACGCACAGTACGTGTCGTGCTTTATGCGGCCGAAGAGATAGGCTTGGTTGGTGGTAAGGCTTATGCCAAAGCCCACGCTGCAGAGCTGGATAAACACTATATCGCTGCAGAATCCGATTTCGGGGCAGGCCCTATCTACCGCATTGACTTTCAGGTCAATGACCAAGTGCTGCCCAAACTACAGCAACTGACCCAGCTGATGCAGCGAAACGGCGTTGCCGCCGGTGACAACAGCGCCTATGGTGGCCCGGATGTTTCCATGCTGCCGGCCAGTGGCGTTCCTGTCGCCTCCCTGCGCCAGGATGGTACCGATTACTTCGACTACCACCATACCCCCAACGATACCCTGGACAAGATAGATCCCAAGGCGCTGGCACAAAACATTGCGGCCTATGCCCAGTTCGCCTATTTGATGGCACAGTCTGAACTGGAACTGCGGCCACTGCCTGCCAAACAATAAATCACTGCCGCCTTCTATATAGAAAGCCGTTCAATAATGAACGGCTTTCTTATCTTTATATACAGGAAAACACTATCAGCTCTGTTCTTCCCGCAGGAACACTGGAGTATCAGTGCTGGACTCGGCTTCACTGTAATAATAGCCGGCGCTGTTGAATGCCCTTAACCGCTCCAGACTCTGTTCCTCTTGCTCCAATAGGTAACGAGCCATCATGCCTCTGGCCTTCTTGGCATAGAAGCTTATCACCTTGTACTGACCTTTTTTACAGTCCTTGAACACAGGCGTAATGATACGCCCGTCAACCTGCTTGGTTTTAACCGCCTTGAAGTACTCGTTGGACGCCAAATTCACTACAATATCATCCCCTTGCTGAGCCAATGCCTGATTAATGGCATCTGTGATGATATCCCCCCAGAAGGCGTACAGGTTATTGCCCCTGGGATTGGCCAAGGAGGTGCCCATTTCCAGCCGATAGGCTTGCATCAAGTCCAGAGGCCTCAAGAGGCCATAGAGACCTGACAAAATACGCAGATGCTGCTGAGCCCGAGCAACTGTTTCCGGAGCAAGGCTGTCAGCATCCAGACCTGTGTATACGTCACCACGGAAGGCATAGAGTGCCTGCTTGGCATTCTCCGGGGTGAAATCAGGTTGCCACTCGGCGAATCTGGCGGCATTCAAGCCGGCAATTTTGTCACTGACTTTCATCAAAGAAGCAATATTGGCTGGAGTCAGATCCCGGCAAACCTGAATAAGCTCGCTGCTGTGCTCAAGAAACTGTGGCAGGCTGTATTCAGATACCGCCGCAGGGTTGTCATAATCCAGGGTCTTGGCCGGTGAAACCAAAATCAGCATATTCACTCCGTCTTATTCATATAGATTTACCTATGATACTGGCAGGAAATAAAAAAACCACGTACTGATGGCGTAATGCCGTTCACTTAGTGTGAACGGCATTTTTCTTAGGCTTAATGGGATACTTGTTTTTACTCATTTTTAACGCACGTGGATAGGCTCTATCCCGTTTCCCATCAAGCTTGAACTGCCTCGCATTACGCACTATGTCCAAGACCTCTCTCGGAACATTCCCAGGCATTTGAGATGACAGCTGAGTCAGTTTAAAAATGATATAACTCGATGCATCTCTAAAGCTTAATTGGTTCGGATGTAACGACGGTAAGCTCTTAGCCATCAACACCATCTTGTATCTGATGAGGTTATAGGCTAACAGTACCCCCCACAATTCTTGGATAACCAGCTCTGGCAATTGACTGCGTAACGTAAAGCGACTCTCCAGAAGATGCTGCTTCACTTCCCGATAGCCCACTTCTATCTCCCATCGATGGGCATATAAATCCACTATCTCTGCCCCCGGATAACGCAAGGGGTCAGTTAATGAGGTCAAAATGGAAACCGACTTACCTTTTATCGTCTTCGTCAGTAAGCGAGCTTCAATATTGTCAGGTAGCATAGGCCACTTCTTTCTGGCTTGAGGCGTGGTGGCTAACTGCACTAGTTGGTCGTGTTTTCCTAAAGAGCGTACCACTTCATATTGCGTCCCTTTCTTAAACGGCAGCAGCCAGTGACTGTTCGGTTGAGCCTGTTGCCAGGCGTGCAAAAGTCCCAACGAATAAAAGCCTCTGTCAAACAGCGTCAGGCTGTTATTAGGTATGCTTGATAT
>NZ_JBKORJ010000035.1:0-7598 GCF_047314585.1 Shewanella sp. BJSY2023SW005 | reverse complement strand
GGGTAGCTGTGGGGGCTCAGGCTCAGTTTGTCCAGTGCATCGCACAGCACCAGGGTGTGTTTGTCGCTGCTGTGCTCGAAGTAGTAGAACAGTCCCGCTTCGCGGGTCAGGCGCTCGAAGAAGTCAAAGTCGCTCTCGCCATACTGCACGCAGTATTCCCGTTTGCGGCTTTCATGGCGCGGGTCACAGCGAAAGGCGTAGTCGGTAATGCCCATTTCGCCGAACAGCACCGCGATGATGTCGGTCAGGCTCTTTTCCTGGAAAATGCGGCTGTTGCGCCGCAGCTGCAGGCGGCTCAGGGCCGGCTCCAGTCTCAGCCGGTAGCGGGTCTGTCTATGGCCGCTGTCGCCGCGGCCAAAGCGGCTTACTATGCCGTGCAATTCTCGTTGGCATTCGCCGTCCTGCCACCAACTCAGTACCCCGCTCTGGTCCACCAAGTCGCTCGCCTTGATATCGTCCCGGCGACTCAGCAACTCAAGCTCTACCACATAAGGACTCGACAGCGATTCTTTCAGCTTGAACGACAGCACCGACAGGCTATCCTCTGCCAAACTGCCCGCCTTGAATCCAAAACGCATGCCGCTCCCTTGATGACTCATCTTCGCTGTCCTTATTGTCCCTGTCCTTTCGCGGTACTCTTGCTGTCTGAGCTCTTGCTGTCTGAGCTCTTGCTGTCTGAGCCCCGGCTTCTATCCCTGCTTTAGGGGAAGGCGTTGAGCTCCGCTCGCCGAGTGCCGTTTTGCTCTTGGTTTAAATGCGATTGACTCGAATGTCTGTTGAATGTCCGTTTAGCCGAATTGCACCAAAAGCCATTGGCCTGCTCTCTGGCTCTCAATCAACCGGTTACACTGTCAGTTGACGTCCTCGCCAGAAAACACCCCAATGGCAAACAGCCACCGCAAGGCGGTGGCTGACACACACTATCAGGCTTCGATGGGCTTGCGCCAGTCATCCGCACCTGAAGTACCGGCACTCACGTGGTCCCAGTCTATCTTGCGATAGGCCATTGACACCTCAACCAATTGAGTGAAATCCGCCTTGTTCGGGTCCTGGCAGTGTGGCATGTGGCAGTTGATGTCCACTATCGTCGCACCTTCAAGCTTGGTGGTGAAGAAGTGCTCCTGCTTGCCCTCGATAGAGGTGCGGTACCACTTCAGCTCAACCTTGTTCAGCTTCTCACCGGATGACAGCGAGTTGTACATCAAAGGCACCGCCTTGTTCAGCGCCACGGTGAACTTGAACGGCTTGTGCACCCGTTGACCCGAAGGCATACCTGACTGTGGGTCGGTCGGCACTGTCACCACATGGTTGAATTCCTGAACCAGCATCTCGTCTTCATGACCTTCCACAAAGATGTCGCCCACTGACTCGGCTGTAAACGCGCCTGCAGTGATGTTGCCCTGGGTTTGACCTTCGATGGAGATATAACATGGTGTTGGCATGGTTAATTCCTTTTACTGTTGAATGAGTGATAAAACCTCATCACCCAATGCCAGAAGCATGCCAAATCGTAAGATGCTGTTTTACAACAACATCCAAACCCACACCCGCTCTCCGGGCAATTTCTTGCCCGAACCCGGGCAATTTTTTGCTCGCCGGGCAAATTCTTGCCCGAAGAGAGTTGCCCGAAAGAGTGGCCTGAAGGAATGTCCCAAGGAATAAGCTGAAGTCGACTTGCTTTAAGAGCATTCCTGTAAAAGTCTTAAAGAAGGTGTGAATAAGCCCTAGTGGCGTTCACTTTTGCAACTTAGGTATAAGCTCTGGGGTAAATTAGCTCGTCGTCATAGCCCTAGGCGGCTGGTTTGACAAAATCCCCCAGAGAGCCACCGGCTTGGTAGTGCGCGGTGATTTCCGCTTTTAAACGAACCAGCTCTGCGCTGGGCTGGGCCCATTCACTTTCAGGCAACGGCTGAGACCAGGCCTCCAGTGCTGCGGTGGGTTGAAAGGTGGCAAGGTTTTGGGTCCACTCTGACACCCAATAGGGAAACTTCCACAGGCAAAACACATTCACCAGATAAAACCACACCATGCCCGCATAGGAAGTGCTGTGATCGCCCCACTCCATCCAAAACAGGTTTTTCGGCCCTATCTTAAAGTGTTCGTGCAGCGACTTGCGATGCTCATCGAAGCTGTGTCTATTTTCCGGTTGTGCCGCTGAGGCCCAATATTCAGGTGCTTCATCCATATAGCAACGCATGGTCTCCCAGGAGAGCTGCGCCGAGGCCAGTGTGGCAACCGGCCGGGTCAGCATCCAGTAGTTGTCGCCATGAGGCAAGGCCATCCCAAAAGTGACGTTAGTCATCACATTGGTGCCGGTGGCGCCCTTATGCATGGCGACCCAGGACACCACCTCCTCCCAGGGAATAAACTGCGGCTGTTTGCTGCCCTCGGGGTAGTAGCACACCTCACGCCGCTGGCGGTTAAACCTCAGCGGCCGCTGGCGGGCAGCTTTCAGCGATGTGCTGATGATGACATAGCCGCCTAAACAGAGGGCAACGGATGCGCAAATAATGGTGAATGGTAACAACTCAATCACAGATTCAACAAAGTAATGCCAAAACGAAGCCTGTCCGTCATTGATAATATAATCCTTACGCGCTATCAACAGGCTGGTAGCCATTTGTACAAAAAGGAAAAAGCTTATACAGCCAGTGTACAACTGCACCTGAAAGGCCTTGCCATGACTGGTTCCGCCTATGTCCATATAAACATCATTGATTTCCAGTACCTCGCCCGAGGGGCCAAGTGCAGATGAAGCGATGGCCGAAGGCAGGGGTTTGGGGGAGAAAAACAGCGCCTCGCCTAGGGGAAAGGGGCGCAGCTCCCCTGCATAAGGGGGAGTGGCATTAAGATCTAAGCTGGCTGATGTTTGACTCATAATTGACTCTATTTACCTCTGTATTGTCTGTTGATACTCTTGCTAACTGATGCTATTGCTAATTGCTACTCTTATTGCCGCGAAAACGGCATTACTTGAATGACAGCTGCGCTGTAGTGAGCGGGCGCAGGTTGGCCTCTGAGACATTTCTGGCCTTAAACAGCTGCACCTGGCTCAAGGCGCCGACGCGATAAAAACTCTCGGTTTGAAAGCGCACCGTCTCTCGCCTGTTGGAGTCCGGCATCGGCCGATAATTCAACTCCAGGGCAATGCCATGGTTGGCGTTAGTCTCATTGGGGTAGATGAGCAACGCAATCTGTAAAGGTTCACCTGGCTCACTCAAGCAACGCCATTGCAGCTCCAGCGCTGCCGTGTAGGCCTGCCAGTCATTGCTTTGTGCATCGGTCATCCAGTAAGCGGCGAGCTTAACCTCGGCGTCATCCAGTTGCTCCAGCGAGATCCCAGGCAGAGTCACAGACAAGGCTCTGCCCTGACTTAGCTCAATCAGGTTGGCTCTAGGCATAGCGGTGAGCTTCGCCAACTGATAGTTACTCTCTTGTAGAGAGTCAAAGGCGGGTTTCTTGCCCCAGCAGCTCTTTTCAAACCAATTCTGATAGTCCGTGCGCTGGTTCATATTGTAGATAACGGTTGTGCCGAGTTGCAGCGCCGATATCGCGATACCGATAAGATTAACCCTCAAACCGATACTCAGCAATCTGCCACTGTTGGTAGCCCATAGCATGGCTTTAGGGATATTGCGGGTATCATTCCAGATAGAGAGGGCAATAATACCAGTGCGAATAAACCCAGCGCCATTGACAACTGTGAGGCTGGACTCTGCCGCCAACTCCATAATGGCGCGGTTGCGGGCATCTGCATCGCCGGCATCCATGGCCATCTTCATTTTTTCCCCAGCTTGCCATGCCTTGGCGCCTGAAAAAGCACCGCTGAAAAAATAGGCCAACAAGCCCATACCCGCCGTCCAGCGCCCCAGACTGGCGCCATATTGCAGCTTGCCGGCACCGCTTTGCACCAGTTTTAAGGCGCTTATATTAGTTGTAGCCTTAATGCCCTGCACCAAACCAAAGCTGGCTCCTAGGGCACCGGATAGATCGCGACTGATATCCAAATCTGAAACATCTTTCTGTTTATCAAAACTGTCATTATATGTCTTGGCAGCATTCCAAACGGCAAAGCAAGTCAGCATAAAGGCCAGGACATCCCAACCATTGGCGCGAAACTGCAACTTACCACTTTTTTTGAGTTGCTGATCCCGGGCCATGGCCTTGATCTCGGCGCGCTGCTCTGGGGTGAGCCCCTTTATCTGATAGCCAATCTTACCGGGTTGTTCACCATAGGGGGTCATACTCTGGGCAATTTGGGGCTCGAGAAGAGAGAGCTTATCCTGATTTGCCTGATGACTTTGGCGCAGGGACTTAACGCTCTCGGGTTCACCGGAATTGCCCTTTTTGCGATGCTGAGCAAAAGCTTCACGGATCTGATGACTAAGTCGGGTATTATCATGGCGTAACTTCGAGGCATCTGTTGTCAGAGACTCGAACTTTGTCGCTTCAGCCGCAGATGCCACTGTGACTGTGACCCCCTGAATACTATAGGCTTTAAGGAGTTCCAGCCACCCTGCATTGTTTAAGTTTCGTAACACACTATTGGGGTCAAACTGGAGATTTTGCGACATTGAGTGTAGTAACTCTTGAGTCTTATCTGCCAGTGCCAAGGTCATGGCCGGCTGATAGCTGTCAATGGTTAGCTGATGAAACGCCTTCAGCTCATCATCGAGATTGGTAAATTTTAGTCTTGCCTCTTCATTCGATACTAGGCTATTCAAACTCGTACCAATGTTGTTGAACTCTTGCGCCGACTCTTTGGCCGTCAAGCTACTTTTTATCTTATTGATATGATCCAAGATCTTCTGGGTCAGCTTATCATAGGCATCTGTACTTAATGTGAAGACCGCCGGGTAGCTTATCCAGGGGAATTTGTCCAAGGTGCCGGCAACCAAGGCACTGGCAGTGTCATTCCAACACAGATCTTTAATACAGCTGTATTCGGCGGCCAAATATTCACGCAATTGTTTACTGGATGTGGAATCAAAGTACCAGGCTGCAAAATAAAAGCGGATAAATAAAGCGCTGCGATCAGCCGTAATGGCGTCAAGCATCCGATGCCAGCCCTGCAGCTTAGTACGCTCTTGCTGTAAAAACTGCCTCATCTCATCAAGATGAATTAAATCACGAATGCCATCTTTAGCAGCATTGCCATCCCAGAGCCCCGTCCAGAAAGGGGCGCCTCTGTTTTGCAATAAGTACTGTTCCTTTACCGAATGAATGACATCCTCATACTTATCCATGAGATCCGGCCCCAGTGCCGCTTTCATGTTGCGATACTTTTCACCGACCGTCGGGCGAACCATATCGTCATATTTTTCATCAAATTCATGCAGCCAATCGATGACTGCTGATTTTTGGACTGAATTAAGAGACTTGGCAAAACTGGTGTCGCCGACAGCAAAGGCAAAGCTGTCAATACGCTCAGGTGTTAATAATAATTGGCTTTCGATATAGCCGCCTTCGACATACTTTTGATAGCGCATCTCATCGCTTTGCCATTCTTCCAGCCACTGGGCAACTTTGCTCTGATATTCGGCCAAGTCCCGCAATACACCTATATCATCATTTAGGATCAGATAGAGATGATCTTCTTTATACTGCATGGAAACTGTGGCCGACAGAGATGCAAAATCAACCGCTTTATATAGGGGCTTGTGCTCCCAGAGATAAGGCGTTGGTTGGTCTTCCGAGGCTGTCAATTTTTCAGCACACTCGGCCAGCCAGTTTTTTGCCTGCTGGGATGTCAACAGATCTTTGCCGCCTTTCATTGCATCGGCAGCGGCCAGATTGATAACCTGCATAAAGCGCTGTCTATCTTTCTCATTGGCAATGACTTGTGAACACTTCACCGCTGTCCATTGCAGTTCCGAATAAGCGGCATAGATGGTGTGTTTTTTGGCAAATATCAACGCAGCCTCTCCCACTGAGTGGGTGCGCACATCGCTGGTCACTTCACTGCCTTGCCACACCAGTTTGCTGATTTTGCCCTGTTTAACAACATATTCATGAAGGAGGGTTTCTCCTTTTTCTTCCACTATGATATACAGCCAGCCATCGCGTAATAATCTTATCCCAAGAGGCTTTGCCTTAGTCTCATAAGGAAGCTTGATATCGGTAGGCGTAAGCTGTTCAACCAAACCATAACGCACTGGGATCAGTTGCACTGACGGTTTCATTAACTGACAAGTACTAACAGGGCTTTTGGCGTCTTTCACCTCGCCGCATCTCGCGGCGTCCATGGGGTTGTTCATACTGCAGATTCCTCTTGTTGCTGTGTTGCAGCAGATGCCGGCTTAGGTTGGCTATATTGAAAGGCGAGCTCAGCAGCCTGTTCAATGCGCTGTGTGGGCGGCAACGCAGAGGGAGTATCGACCAAGAGACGAATATCCGGGTAAGCTGCGCCAGTAAGTGCAGCTTCACCTAAAAAGCCGATGATGTTGAAAAACATCAATAGATCACGCTCGATGCAAAATCCCTTTTGATAGGCGATATCAGCCCAACGAGCTACCCAAGCCTGTGGTTCCTGGAGCTCAGCCCAGCGAGTGGGGAAGTATTTCATCATGTGGCGGGCGATACTTTTTTGGATATTACACCATGAGATCTGCCCCAGACGTCGCCATTGCTCATCGCTGAGTCTTATATCTGGGCTTATCCGTGTATCCACCATCTCCGGCTGCCTCAGATGACGCCAGCCATCCCGTGTCGGTAGCCATGCCTGAGTCATGGATTGCCACAATTTTGGCATGTGGGTATCCAGTAATACCCAAGCCGCCTCACTGTGGGCAAGCTTGAAAAACACTTGGCTGCCATAGGGAGACTGGATCCTGATCAGCCGTCTCATCTGGCTACAGATAACATTGAGGGGCAATGCGGAGGCGAAGAAGTATCCAGATAACGGCTTGTTTTGAGCTAAAAACCATTGCTCGACTGGCTCAGTGGCTCTTATTACATAGGGAGATACCGATTTTAGCGTGTCGTAAGGCGGAAACAGATATATGGCTTCAAGATCGAGCTCTCCAGCCAGGCCGTATAACTGCCTAGCCAGCTCGGGGATTTGGCCGCCATCAACACATAAATAGAGCTGCTCCCCTTTATCCAAGATAAATGGGGGCAGTGTCAATTTGACACCTGTATTCATAGGGTTAATCCCCCCCCCTCACTACATACTTCACACAAGGGCTCTTCACCCTTAAGTGCAGCCACTTGTTTTGCGGGAACAAACCCGATTTCAGCTTGAGGCAACTCGGCAGCGGCCACTTCACCCGGAAGCTCCGGTGCCTTGCCGGCAAAGCCGCTGCCTGAGCCTGGGCTGCCGCCCGAGTTGAGATTAACTGCCGCGCCGCCCAGGTGCACCCCGGCCGGATCGACCTTGACGAAGCTGCCACCGGCACTGATGCTGATCTCGGCGCCGGCATCGAGCACAATTTTCCCCAATGACTTGAGATGAACTTCACTGCCCACTTCGAGCGCTTCTTTGGCGGCGACTTTCTGCTGATAGCTGCCATCCACTATCAGGCTCTTGTCACCCGTTACCTGCTGGCGGGACTCGCCCAATACCGTCAGATGGTCGTTACCGCCGATGCGGCTGCGCC